>NZ_JBFRJQ010000004.1:0-232384 GCF_041468985.1 Shewanella sp. 10N.286.52.A9
ACCTATTTTAGGACTAGACAGTTTTATAGGGACGAAACCTGAGTCGTTATTTGTACTGACTCGCAAAAGCTTCCATAAATGTCACTAAGGCTTTTACGCCTTCTAATGGCATTGCATTGTAGATACTGGCGCGCATGCCGCCAACAATCCTATGACCTTTTAATGCCACTAAGCCTGCGTGTTCAGCTTGTTTTAAAAATTCACTATCGAGCGAGCTATCCACTAATTGAAAAGTCACATTCATTCGAGAGCGATTCTGAACTGCAACCCCATTAGTATAAAATGGATTATTATCAATGCATTGGTAAAGTAAGGCTGCTTTTTGCTTATTAAGGGCCTCCATAGCTTTAACGCCCCCTTGCGCAGATAACCAATCAAACACTTCAGCAGCAAGGTACCATGCAAATGTAGGTGGGGTATTAAACATTGAGTCATTCGCTTGTGCGACTGAGTAATCCATTATTGATGATTGAGTTAGACTCGGTAATTTCAACATATCATCTCGAACAATTACAATTGATAACCCTGATGGACCGATATTTTTTTGTGCACCAGCATAGATAACCGCGTATTTACTGACATCGATATCACGAGACATTATGGTTGATGATAAGTCGACAACTACAGGCCATGGACTGTCTAAGTCATCAAAAATTTCAATTCCATCTACGGTTTCATTGGCACAATAATGAACGTAACGATAATCATCATCCAGTTTATGTAAGTCAGGCAAGACCACTTGATTTAATCCATCTTGTTTTTCGACAATATTGATTTGATCAATGTTGTTTTCACCGACTATCTTGACGGCTTCTTTTACCGCAGCCGAAGACCATTGTCCATTAACTAGATAGAGCGCTTTACCGTTGTCACCAAGAAAATTGTTAACCACATTAGTAAATTGCCCTCTTCCACCGCCATGCATAAACAGAACATGATAGTTAGAAGGTATGTTCATTAGTTCACGTAATGTTTTTTCAGCATGCTGAGTCAGGGCAATAAATTCTTTACTTCGGTGGCTTATTTCCATCACGGAGACGCCAAGACCATTCCAATCGATTAATTCCTGCTGAGCTTTTTGCATCACAGCTTGAGGTAACATGGCAGGTCCGGCACAAAAATTGAAAATATCGCTCACAGCAGTATCCTTTATCGTTTGATGGTAAAACTTTCTTTTTATAGCAATTTGATATGCAGTATATAGCAACTGTTTGCTTGCTAAAATGAAAAAAAATCATTTAAATTTTGTATTAGAAACTTGTTTATATAAACTTGAACTGAATTAACTTTTTGTACACTTTTTTTGATAGAATTCACTGCTGTTTTTAATTTTTATGTACTTACTGAGCTGACCTTATAATCAAACTCAATGAATAAATAAAAATTGATAACGGGTAAACCACTTATGATTACACAAGCGTAATCACAAATAAGTCAGTAAAATATGGTCTTAGTACTAAACTGAGACTGTAACAATAATGAATAATCCGTTTTAACGGAAATTGGATCGATTGATGTATTTAAAACCCTTTTTGCTGTTTGGCACTGTAACAATTGCCAGTATCTGCTCACAAGCCAATGCAAAACAATCTGACTACATAACCGTCGCAGATCAGTTTAAACAACACTTTCACCAGCAATTGAAGCAAAGCAAGGTACCTGGTGGGGCCTTCGTTATTGTTGAGGGAAATGAAGTTTTATCACTAAGTACCTTCGGCAAACGTAAAAAAGGTGGCAAACTCAATGTAAATCAAGACACTGTTTTTCGTTTGGCATCTGTATCAAAAACCTTCGCCGGTACCTTAGCGAGTATGTTAGTCAATGAGCGAAAGCTAAGCTGGCAACAACCTATTGTTAAGTACTTACCAGAATTCACTCTCGCCAATAAAGCTAACGCTGAAGAAATAACCTTAGCGCATGTAATTGGTCAAAGTACCGGTTTGATGCCTAATAGTTACGATAATTTAATTAATGCCAATGTTAAAATGGACAAAATTATCAACAAGTTCTCTGAGCTAACCCCAATGTGTAGCCCCGGAGTTTGTTATGGCTATCAGAACGTAGCATTTTCATTTATTGAAACGGCCATAGAGCAGCAATCTGGAATGGCTTATGAAGATTTATTGCAACAAAAGATTTTTTCGCCTCTAGATATGAATACTGCAACAGTCGGCTATGATGCTTTCATGGCAAGAGAAAACCGCGCTGAACCTCATGTAAAAACAAAATCGGGTTTTCGTAAAGTCACGGTAAAGCCTAATTACTATAAATTACCATCCGCTGCAGGCGTCAATGCCAGTATCAATGACATATCGAAATGGCTAATTGCCAATTTAGGTGAGAATCCTGGTGTCATTTCAAACAGTGTGATTAGAGATGTCACGACGCCAGGCGTTAGAACAACCAAAGAGTTACGCCGCCGTGACTGGCGAGCACACCTTGATAATGCACATTACGGTAAAGGCTGGCGAGTATATGAATTTGAAGGCCGTCCATTAATTTATCATGCTGGTTGGGTCGCTGGTTACGTTGCAGAAATATCCTACTCACCCGAGTTGAATATTGGTATGGCGATGTTGTTAAACGGTGAATCAAGAGTGATTGCTAAATTAAGCTCTACCTTTTGGAAAAATGCTTTCGAACAAGCGAATAAAAATAAATCTTAGTGCGTAACTCGCCCTATCCACTTGTTATCTATATAAACATTCAAGCATAAAAAAGGATGCCATTTGGCATCCTTTTTTGTATCACACTATCAGAATGTTATTGGTGATTAAGCATCTGATTCTGGTGTAGCTGAATCGTCAGCAGCATTCGTTTCAATGCTCTCAACGGTTTCGCCTTCTGCACCTTCTTCGATTTGCTCATCTTCTGCAATTTCATCAAGACGCTGCAAGCCAACCACTTTCTCATCGTCAGCTGTTCGAATAATGGTGACACCTTGCGTGTTACGACCAATCAGTGAAACACCATTTGAAGGAGTACGTACAAGCGTACCTTTGTTACTAATGAGCATGATTTCTTCAGATTCAGTAACTTGAACTGCGCCAACTACGGCACCATTACGTTCACTGACTTTGATAGAAACAACACCTTTCGTGCCACGACTCTTCGCTGGGTACTCTGATAAGTCGGTACGTTTACCGTAACCGTTTTCGGTAACAGTAAGAATTGCGCCTTCTTCTTTCGGAATGATCATTGAAACAACTTTTTGACCATCTTCAAGTTTAATACCGCGAACACCTGTAGCCGTTCGGCCCATTGGACGGATAGCAATTAAGTCTTCACCAGTTTCAGGGTCTTTTTTCACTTCACCCGTTTCTGAATCACGTACTTTTTCGTTGAAACGAACCACTTTACCTTCGTTAGAGAACAACATAATGTCGTCACTACCGTTAGTAATATCAACGCCAATTAATTGGTCATCATCTTTAAGGTTTACTGCAATAATGCCGTTTGCACGTGGATTACTGTATGCAGTCAATGCCGTTTTCTTAACCGTACCGTGCGCTGTTGCCATAACAATAAACTTATCATCAGCGTATTCGCGTACAGGTAGGATAGCAGTAATGCGCTCACCATCAGCAAGAGGTAATAAGTTAATAATTGGACGGCCACGAGCTGTTCGACTTGCAAGTGGTAATTGGTACACTTTAAGCCAGTACATTTTGCCAAAGTCAGAGAAACATAAAATCGTATCGTGAGTATTCGCAACAAGCAGTTTTTCAACGAAATCTTCGTCTTTCACTTTCGTTGCCGCTTTACCCTTACCACCACGACGTTGAGCTTGGTAATCAGTTAGAGGCTGATACTTCGCATATCCCATATGAGATAGCGTTACAACAACATCTTCTTCATTGATTAAGTCTTCAAGACTCATATCAACTTCATTTTGATTAATCACAGTGCGGCGTTCATCACCATACTGCTCAAGCATTTCTTCGAGCTCTTCCTTGATCACTTCCATTAAGCGTTCAGGGCTACGAAGAATGAACAGCAAGCTTGCAATGAACTCAAGTAATTCTTCGTATTCGTTAAGAATTTTCTCGTGCTCAAGGCCTGTTAAGCGATGAAGACGTAGTTCAAGAATGGCTTGCGCTTGTTGCTCAGTTAAATAGTATTTGCCATCGCGAATACCAAAATCTGGTTCTAACCATTCTGGACGAGCTGCATCATCACCAGCTTTTTCTAGCATGCCTTGTACGTGGCCTAGATCCCACCCTTGCTCAACTAATTTCACTTTTGCTTCAGCTGGCGTTGGTGAGTTCTTAATCAGCGCAATAATCGGATCGATATTCGCTAATGCAATCGCAAGTGCTTCAAGGATATGAGCACGGTCACGCGCTTTACGTAATTCAAAAACAGTACGACGAGTAACAACTTCACGGCGATGAAGAATAAAGCACTCAAGCATTTCTTTAAGGTTGAACAATTTAGGCTGACCGTTAGTCAGTGCCACCATGTTGATACCAAAAGAACATTGCATCTGAGTTTGAGCGTATAAGTTGTTCAGAACAACTTCGCCTACTTCACCACGTTTAATCTCAACGACGATACGCATACCGTCTTTGTCAGACTCATCACGTAAACCAGTAATACCTTCAATTTTCTTATCCTTAACAAGCTCAGCGATTTTTTCAATCAAACGTGCTTTGTTAACTTGATAAGGAATTTCGGTAACGATAATACGTTCACGACCGTTATCTTCTTCAATCTCAGCTTTAGAGCGCATGACGGCACGGCCACGACCCGTTTTGTAAGCATCAATAATACCTTTACGGCCATTAATTGTTGCAGCTGTTGGGAAATCAGGTCCTGGAATATGTTCCATTAACTGTTCGATTGAAAGACTTGGTTCAGCAATCAATGCTAAACAGCCATTAATCACTTCAGTGATATTATGAGGCGGGATATTGGTCGCCATACCCACAGCAATACCGGATGAACCATTAATTAATAAGGTTGGTACGCGTGTTGGTAATACTGCTGGAATAAACTCTGTACCATCATAGTTAGGTACAAAATCTACTGTTTCTTTTTCTAAATCGGCTAAAAGTGAATGAGCCAATTTTTCCATACGGATTTCGGTATAACGCATTGCCGCAGCAGAATCACCATCTACTGAACCAAAGTTACCTTGGCCGTCAACAAGCGTATAACGCATTGAGAATGGCTGCGCCAAACGAACGATTGTATCATATACAGCTGTATCACCATGTGGGTGATACTTACCGATTACGTCACCAACAACACGAGCTGATTTTTTATAAGGCTTATTGTAGTCGTTCTTTAATTCGTTCATTGCGAATAGAACACGACGGTGAACAGGTTTTAACCCGTCACGAACGTCGGGTAATGCACGACCTACGATTACACTCATCGCATAATCTAAATAAGAATTCTTTAGTTCGTCTTCGATGTTAATTGGCGAAATTGATGTTGCCAGATCAGTCATAAACTGCTCGTTCCCCTAAAATTAGCGCACAATAATTATTCCATTTTATTGTGTAGCTCAAAAACGTGATTTGGCATTCTAACACAGATATATAAAGTGGCTAGACCCTAGAACAACAATAAGTGAATGCAAGTGAAAAACTTAATAAAAACAGCGATAATTCCCCTAATTTGATTCGTAAGTTCTACTTTTTAATTTCCTGATATACGTGTTTTGAGAATTAATGTGTTTTTTATGGGCAAACATTGCTGCTTATATAATCAATTGAAAATTAAT
Source organism: Shewanella sp. 10N.286.52.A9 (assembly GCF_041468985.1). Classification (NCBI taxonomy): domain Bacteria; kingdom Pseudomonadati; phylum Pseudomonadota; class Gammaproteobacteria; order Alteromonadales; family Shewanellaceae; genus Shewanella; species Shewanella sp. 10N.286.52.A9. Next base: position 5,732 of record NZ_JBFRJQ010000004.1, read on the forward strand.
CTTGTTTTATCTCACTTTGTTTATTGAAACGGATGGTTATAATACCTGCAATAATCATAAATATATTATGGGTCCTGTTATGTCTAATCACGAAAACCAAAATCAACAGAATGTTGATCACCAAGAAATCGAAAAGTTTGCTCAAATGGCACAGTCTTGGTGGGATCCAAATGGTGATTTCAAACCACTACACCAACTTAATCCTTTAAGGTTAAATTATATCGATCAAACTTGCGGTGGTTTGTTTGATAAACACGTTATTGATATCGGTTGTGGCGGCGGTATTTTATCTGAGAGCATGGCAAAAGTTGGCGCTAAAGTTACCGGTCTTGATATGGGTGATGCGCAAATTGAAGTGGCCAAGCTTCATGCGCTCGAAACTGGTATCGATATTCACTATGACACTATGACTGCAGAAGAACACGCTGCTAATAATAGCGAAAAATATGACGTCGTAACGTGTATGGAAATGCTTGAGCACGTACCGGATCCATTATCAGTGATTCGTGCATGCTGCGATATGGTAAAGCCAGATGGCTTTGTTTTCTTTTCTACCATTAATAGAAATATGATGTCTTACATACAAGCGATAATAGGCGCAGAATATGTATTAAAGATGCTGCCTGTTGGTACCCATGATCACAGTAAGTTTATTAAGCCGTCAGAATTAATCAATTTGGTCGATCAAACTGATTTAATCTGTAGAGACGCCTTAGGCATTACTCATAACCCGTTAACAGGTGTGTATAAATATACAAATAAACTTGACGTAAACTATATGATAGCGACTCAAAAAGCTGGATAAGACACACAATTCAGGTCATGTCATTGATTCATAGTTAATGATTAAAGGACATGACCACTTATTGTCTATTAGCAGTATTCAAAACCAGGCTAGTTGATGTTCTACACTTTGATGTAATGTCATTATTAGTCTGTTTACTTAGCTTGCTTAGTTAACCTATTTATTCGTTTGATTACTTAACCCAATATAACGTGACGTTACTCTTTCCATAATTGATAAACGAATTAAAACCTAAGGTAGTACAATGAATCAATTTAGTGCGACGGATCAGATTAAAGCAGTATTATTTGATTTGGATGGAACCTTGGCTGATACCGCACCAGATCTGGTATATGCATTAAATTTAGCCTTGCAAGAGCGCGAAATTTCCCCTAAGTCCGTCGAAGCACTACGCTATTCAGCTTCACACGGAAGTTTGGCCTTAGTAAATGCTGCGGTACCAGAGTTAAATGAATCAGAGCAAGTAAGCATTCAACAGAGTCTGCTTAAACACTATAAAAAAGTGAATGGTCAAAAAGCCTCTTTATTCGAAGGTTTAGCCTCATTCCTCACTTTACTTGAAACAAAAGCAATACCGTTTGGGGTGGTAACAAATAAACAAGCAAAGTTTACTCGTCCGTTAATTGATGCTTTAGGGCTAACTGAACGTTTAACAAGTATCGTTAGTGGCGACTCTACCCTTTACCCTAAACCTCACACTGCCCCTATGTTATTAGCAGCTCAGCAAATTAACTGTGCGCCTGCAAATATATTGTACCTAGGTGATGCTGAGCGTGATCTAGTCGCAGCCAATAATGCGGGCATGATTGGCGGCACTGCCATGTGGGGATACCTTTCGGACGATGACCAGCCAGACTTATGGCCAAGTAAAATTGTATTTAACACAGTTAACGATTTACACCAATTTTTTGAATAACAAGAACAACTAAAACAGTACTCTTCATAAATTCAATGCTGATATGTAAATCTTAATGTAATGATGCAAAAGTGATTGGTAAATTGATGCTTCAGATTTCAGAATTGAAGCATCATTTCAATGACTCACTTTCGATACTTATCAGCAAACCTTTAATACACTCGCGATAGATTTTCTTTACTATCGGCATTTCTGTTACTTCACTTTTTATCTCACTGTTCTAAGGATAACAGTAGTCAATTTAGTGTAATGAACTCATCACTGACACTGTACTTTGACTCATAAATCCGAATGGAAACTCATTGTTTCATTTTACATTCAAACATCACAAAAAAAATCAAACTATTTTTATATTAAAACAATCGATCGCTGAATATTTTAGCGATCAATCCAATCACGTTAACTGTCTAAAAAAACAACGTCACGAGAAATTCAAAGGCTATTTTGCGTTAGCAGGTTAGCTTTTACTAACTTGAATGACTATCCATAAGATATCCACAACTTATTAATTAAAATCCTACTTGCAAATGGTGACCAACCTCACTATCTTGTATGTTAGTTTTTATAAAACACCATATCTTGTGTGTGACATCAATACGAGGCACTAGCGATAAAAGCGCAGTATCTCGCTGTAACACTAGTATTTTTATCAATATTAGTTTGTTAAATGAATTTGGATGATCAACTTACAAGGGACGTATTGTGATTTATTGGCGATCGTAACGTAGTCGATAAAAAAAGATCCAATGAATAAATTACACCAATAAATATCGAATCAAGGCCTCTTTTTAATGAACAGCAATATGACAGTCACTAAACGCAGTGGCGAACGCGAAACAATCGATTTAGATAAAATCCATCGCGTAATCGAGTGGGCAGCCAAAGGCTTAAACAACGTATCAGTTTCAGAAGTAGAATTACGTTCTCACTTACAGTTTTTTGAAGGCATTCCTACAGAGGCTATTCACGAAACAATCATCAAAGCAGCAGCTGACTTAATCTCTCCAGAGTCACCAGATTACCAATTTCTTGCTGCGCGTTTAGCTGTTTTTCATCTGCGTAAAAAAGCCTTCGGTCAATTCGAGCCTCCAAAATTAATTGATCAAGTCAATCGTTTGGTTGAGTTGGGTAAGTACGACAAGCACATTATCGAAGATTACACAGCAGAAGAGTTAACTATCTTAGATAGCTACATCGACCACTGGCGTGACATGGACTTCTCATATGCTGCTGTTAAGCAACTCGAAGGGAAATACTTAGTTCAAAACCGAGTGACTAATGAAATTTACGAAAGTGCACAGTTTCTCTACATCTTGGTAGCTGCTTGCTTATTTGCTAAGTATCCAAAAGAAACACGCCTTGACTACATTAAGCGTTTCTACGATGCCGTATCGACATTTAAAATTTCACTTCCAACGCCAATCATGGCTGGTGTGCGCACCCCTACTCGTCAATTCAGTTCGTGCGTATTAATTGAATGTGACGATAGCCTTGATTCAATTAATGCGACTGCATCTTCAATTGTAAAATACGTAAGTCAACGTGCGGGTATTGGTATTAACGCAGGCCGTATTCGAGCTTTAGGTAGCCCAATCCGAGGCGGTGAAGCATTCCACACTGGTTGCTTACCGTTTTATAAATATTTCCAAACTGCGGTAAAGTCTTGCTCACAAGGCGGAGTTCGTGGCGGCGCAGCGACATTATTTTACCCATTATGGCACTTAGAGGTTGAATCACTTCTTGTCCTTAAAAATAACCGTGGTGTAGAAGATAACCGTGTTCGTCATTTAGATTACGGCGTGCAATTAAACAAATTGATGTACCAACGCTTAATTAAGTCTGAAAATATTAGCTTATTTAGCCCATCTGATGTACCTGGTTTATACGATGCATTCTTCGCTGACCAAGTAGAGTTTGAGCGCCTATATCTTCAATACGAAGCGGATAGCAGCATTCGTCGTAAAGAGATTAAAGCCGTTGAATTATTTTCATTAATGATGCAAGAACGAGCATCAACTGGCCGAATCTATATTCAAAATGTTGATCACTGTAATACTCATAGTCCATTTGACCCGCAAGTAGCGCCAATTAAACAGTCTAACCTTTGTTTAGAAATCGCATTACCAACTAAGCCGATGCGTAACATTGAAGATCCTAATGGTGAAATTGCATTATGTACTTTATCAGCGCTTAACTTGGGTGCTATCAAAGACTTATCGGAATTAGAACCGCTTGCAGATCTAGCAGTTCGTGCATTAGATAATTTACTTGATTATCAAGATTACCCAATTATCTCTGCTCAACTGGGTTCTATGAACCGTAGAACGCTAGGTATAGGCGTTATTAACTTCGCAAATTACCTTGCGAAAAATGGCATGAAATATTCTGATGGCTCTGGTAATAACTTAACCCATAAGACGTTTGAAGCGATTCAGTTCTACTTACTTAAAGCTTCTATGAACCTAGCAAAAGAGCAAGGTGCATGTCCTTTATTTAATGAAACGACTTACGCTGAAGGTGTTTTACCAATTGACACATATAAGCGTGATTTAGATAAAATCTGTGATGAACCATTACATATGGATTGGGAAGGATTACGTAGTGACATTAAAACTCACGGCTTACGTAACTCTACTCTATCAGCATTAATGCCATCAGAAACGTCTTCGCAAATTTCTAACGCAACAAATGGCATCGAGCCACCACGTGGCTTAATCAGCGTTAAAGCAAGTAAAGATGGGCAATTAAAGCAAGTTGTTCCTGACTTTGATGAGCTAAAACATCAATATGAATTGCTGTGGAATATGCCAAATAATGATGGTTATTTACAGCTCGTTGGTATCATGCAAAAATTCGTCGACCAAGCAATTTCGGCTAATACTAACTACGATCCAACACGTTTTGACGGTCAAAAAGTACCGATGAAAACCTTGCTGAAAGATCTATTAACAGCCTATAAACTTGGTGTTAAAACACTTTACTATCACAACACCCGTGATGGTGCATCAGACAACCTTGACGACATTACCGTCGTTGAGAAAGAAGATGATGGCTGTGCAGGCGGCGCTTGTAAGATTTAATTCAACAATTTGCATTTAAATGCGGGGACTTATCCCCGCTTTTTTAGGATATATAAATGACTTATTCTACTTTTTGTCAAACACCAAATAATCCGATGAACGAACCTATGTTCATGGGACAGTCAGTTAACGTTGCTCGTTATGATCAACAAAAATATGAAGTTTTTGAAAAGCTAATTGAAAAGCAATTATCTTTTTTCTGGCGCCCAGAAGAAGTAGACGTAAGCAAAGACAAAATTGATTACCAAGGTTTACCAGAACATGAAAAACACATTTTCATTTCAAACCTTAAGTACCAAACATTATTAGATTCTATTCAAGGTCGCTCACCGAATGTGGCGTTATTACCGTTAGTATCGTTACCTGAATTAGAAACATGGATTGAAACTTGGTCTTTTTCAGAAACAATTCACTCGCGTTCTTATACCCACATTATTCGTAATATTGTTAATGATCCGTCTGTCGTATTTGATGATATCGTGGTGAATAAAGAAATTTTAAAACGTGCAGGTGATATTGCTCAATACTACGATGGTTTAATTGAACTGACCCAAGTGCTTAATTTACATGGTGAAGGAACACATTTGGTTAACGGTAAAGAAATCACTGTTAGTCCACGTATCCTTAAAAAATCTCTGTATTTATGCATGATGTCTGTAAATGCATTAGAAGCGATTCGTTTTTATGTCAGTTTTGCATGTTCATTTGCTTTCGCTGAACGTAAATTAATGGAAGGCAATGCGAAAATTATTCGTTTAATTGCTCGTGATGAAGCCTTACATTTAAATAGCACTCAGCATATTCTTAATATTATGCAAGGTGGCAAAGATGATCCTGAAATGGGTGAAATTGCCAAAGAGTGTCACGATCAAGCCTACGATATTTTTTATAAAGCAGCAGAGCAAGAGAAAGAATGGGCTAAATACTTATTCAAAGACGGTTCAATGATCGGCTTAAATGAGCAAATTTTATGTCAGTACGTTGAATACATTACTAACCAACGTATGAAAGCCGTTAACTTGCCTCAACCCTATGCAGAACAAACTAACCCGTTACCATGGATGAAAAACTGGCTTGAAAGTGATGCTGTACAAGTGGCACCACAAGAAGTTGAAGTCTCATCTTACTTAGTTGGTCAAATTGATTCGGCCGTTGACAGCGATGAGTTTTCTGACTTTGACCTATAAGCCCAACTTCAAAAAAGCACCTATTGTTAGTTTAAATGGTGAGCCAGTGTTGTTGTTTAATCAACAGCAACACACCTTACTAGATGTACTCGAGATAAAAAAAGTAAATATCTTTTCTGAGTGCAGAAATGGTTTTTGCGGTTCGTGTAAAACTCGTATCAATAAAGGTTCAGTGACTTATATCTCTGAACCTTTGGTCGAACTAGAAGCTGATGAATGCTTGCCTTGTTGCTGTGTACCTGAGACGAACCTAGATCTCGATCTCACTACAGATGAACCAAGTAACCTTTATGTTCAGCATAACAAAACACTGATTACACTCGATTAAATATGAAACGAACCTTCTCGTTCGTTTCACTTTTCAATAGCAAGTATTCGTTTTTACCGATTATCTCATCGCCGTAATAATCCAAATATCAACAAAAAAGTCGCTAAGATAAATAGTTAACCCTAATTTTTGTTCTTTTTAGCCTCAAGAAACATAGCTTCAAGTTCAGCAAACATCCAATTCATAATATTGCCAGCACCTTTGTCTCGTCGTTTAACTAACCCCATTTCAATCAACAATGATTCGGGTATATGGTAAGTGCTCAACTCTTTTATTTCACCTGAATACCACTGAGAACCGGCAATATGTTCTGGAACCAACGCCCAACCCAAGCCACGAGTAACAAGGGATGTCATGTAATAGTAACTGTCAACATGCCAACAATTTGCAGATATGGGTTTACTTGCAGTTTGCAAGTCACAAATTACCAGTTGTCGATATTCATTTAGCTGCGATATGTTTGGAACCGGGATATCTGCTAATGGATGATTAACCGATACGATAAGAGATTGATGAAAGCTATCAATAGTAAAAAACTCTAGACGTTCACAAAGTTGCTCGCCTTGAAATAACACACCTAAGTCCGCTTTTCCAATATCTACCCAATGGGCAATATCATCCCTTGAGCCATTTAAAATAGTGAGTTTCAACAATGGAAAAGTCTCAGCCGTTTTATCAAAAAAAACTTCGAAAGTAGAAATTGGGACAGCTTCGTCAATTGCAATGGTTAATGCTAATTCGTTATTTGTTTGAACTGACATTGCTCTTGAGTTTAAACGCTCACACTGCGCAATCACAGCTTTAGCTTCAATTAATAACTGTTCCCCCTGCTCTGTTAGCACAGGCAAACGGTGGCTGCGATCAAATAGCTTAAAGCCTAAATCTATTTCTAAATTTGAAATTGCCGTACTGACTCTTGATTGCGCTTTACCTAAATCACGTGACGCAGCTGAAAACGAACCTGTATTGGCAGCGGCAACAAATGCTTTTAATTGTTCTATAGACCAGTTCATCTTTTTCCAACCGTAATGGCTCATTCCAATCATTATAACTATCCGATTATCGGATGGATACTAACTTTTTCCTATCTAAAATCAGATTATAATAAGCAATATTATTTTGTGTCCTGATAGTATTGAGAAAATCATGTTAGCAATATCAACAGCGTCAATTGATCAATTAACCGTTAAACAGCATTTTTGGAAATACGCTATACCATCCATTGCAGCAATGTTAGTGAGTGGCTTATATCAAATCATTGATGGGATTTTCGTTGGTCATTATGTAGGCTTTGAAGGCTTAGCAGGCATTAACATGGCTTGGCCAATTATATGCTGTGTTGTGGGTGTTGGCATGATGATCGGTATGGGCGCTGGTAGCTTACTATCCATCACCCGTGGCGAGAAAAAGCCTTTAGAAGGACAAAAAGTACTTAGCCATGCCATAGTATTAATTGGCATAATGAGTATCGCATCAGCAATTTTCATTCACTTCTTCGGTGAGACGTTATTGCTCCTGCAGGCAGCAGATGGACAAAGCTTTACCATGGCATCAGATTATATCGAAGTATTTGCCTATGGCGCTTTTTTTACAACTGCAGCTACAGCAATGCCTTTACTCGTGAGAAATGATGAACAGCCCGGTTTTGCCACTATGTTGTTAATGATTGGCGCTGTCATGAATATCGCGTTGGATTACTTATTAATCGCTGTTTATCCTTTAGGACTAACAGGCGCAGCAATTGCGACATTGATTTCTCAAGCCATTGTGATGCTACTCGGTTTTTACTACTTCTTTTCGAGGAAAGCTAACACCAGGTTTAAGTTTTCTTATAAAGATATTAAGTTTAAACAGCTACAAAAAATACTCGTGTTGGGCAGCTCGAGTTTGATTATGTTTATGTACTTTAGCTTCATTATTGCACTTCATAATTTCCTTTTTATGCAATATGGCTCGGCTGTTCATGTCGCTGCTTTTGCTATTGTAGGTTACGTTGCAACGACTTTTTATTTATTAGCAGAAGGTATTGCTGGCGGTATGCAGCCCCCTGTTAGTTACTATTACGGTGCAAAGCAGGTCCCACAGATCAAACAAACAGTGAAACTGACCGTAAAAGTTGTCGCTATTCTGGGGGTTTTTACCGTTTTATTTATAAATATTTTTCCTAACTTTGTCATAGGTTTTTTCAGTAATCATGATAATGCTCTTATGGCTGAAACTTTAATCGGTATGCGTCTACATTTATTCGCGTTAGTACTAGATGGGTTTATTTTTATCGCAACCATGTATTTTATGGCGGTCAATCAAGGAAATAAGTCTTTGTTTATTTCGATGGCTAATATGGCAATACAAATTCCGTTTTTACTCACGTTGCCCAACTTGATTGGCGTCAACGGTATATGGCTATCTGTGCCACTTTCTAATGTCGCCTTATGTCTTATTCTGACGCCATTAATTTTGTCAGAAAATAAACGGATAAACGCACTACATAACTAATCAGCAATGAGTCATTACATCAGCTTTTTAGACATTTGCTGATGTAATTGATTTACTTTCATTAATGCAGCGCTGCCATACCAAGGCTTTAACTCCATAGTAAGGCTACCTGCTTTAATGGCAGGATCTGATTCAGTGAGTAATTTTGCTTCAGCAACCGTTTTTACATCAAAAATATAAATTCCACGAAAATCATCGTTACCAAGAAAAGGCCCAGCAAGAACTAATTTGCCTTCATTTGCTAACTTAGTAATATTGTCCATATGAGCTTTTTGCAGAGCTAAGGCATCCTCCTCACTTCGTTCGCGATTGGGTCCTCGTTTCAAGAATGCAACAACGTATTGCTTCATGCCATACTCATCTGCGCCAACTTCGTTAGCTAATGCAGGATCAAATTTCGGATTATCTTTAACCTTGGTAACGGTTTCTGAAGCCCATAGAGACGAAACCGACAAGAACAAAGTCAGAAAGCACAATAAGCGATACCTTGATATGAACTGAGATTGTGATGTATTTGATGCTAAGAAAGTCATTGTTTGCTCCAATCATTATCAATAATGAATATCATGGAGCATTTAAATTAAGATGTAAATTCGACTCAATAAGGTAAGAATAAGCTGTTATGGTATAAATTACCCTTCGCTACAAATAGTGTTTTTACCTTGAGATTTAGCAATATATAAACGTTTATCAGTGAGTTTTATTAAATTCTCAACATCGTTCATCATACGGCAGTCACTTGACTCAGCTAAACCGATACTCACTGAAACAGAAAATGAATGAGTAGAATCGTTAAAATGCCTTTCAGCAAAACGGCTTCTTATCACTTCAGCAGTTTGTAATGCGGCTTGTTGGTTTGCTGAAGGTAAGAATGCAATAAACTCTTCTCCCCCCCAACGACCAACAGCCCCACTATGATCTGCAAACGCATCACGTATAATTTCTGCAAGAGCTTGAATGACGAGATCGCCATTGTGATGACCATGAGTATCATTAACTAATTTGAAATTATCAATATCAAGTAAAACACAGGTCAACTGGTCACTGATTTCAATATGTTTCTGTAACCATTCTTGCACTGCACTGCGATTTAAAAGGTGCGTCAAACCATCATGACTTGCTTTAAATGCCAGTTCTTTTTCTAATTGTACTTTCTCGGTTACATCTTCCATTACCACTTGTACTGCAGGTTCTCCATCCCACTCAATAAGGTTGTCATAAATATTAAAAAAACGATGTATGCCATCAAAGCAGATATTTTCGACCACACTGTTACTGCCAACAGCCACGCCATTAACAATATCTTGATAATGCTGCTTGGCCTGTTGTTGAACTGTTTCAGGAATGAGTGTGAGTAGCGAGCTCAAACTCATCACTTGCTCTATTGAGTCTGCGTGTAAATGCTTTACACAGGCTTGGTTTACCATCAGTGGCTTAAATTCCCGATGCACCATAATACCTTGACCTGATTGTGTAATGAGCCGTTTATACATTAGGTCTTTTTCACGTATACGCTTATTCGCTTCAACTAACACAGAAAGATCAATCACTGTCACCTGTAATGCTGGACGTCCTTGCCATTCAATTAAATGATCCACTGAAAAAACCGTGAACTCACGGCCATTTCTGTCAATATTAACGAATGTATGACCACGTGGATAAAGTGTTCCATTGACTATGTCATGGTAGTTTTGAGTGGCAATTTGATGATTTTCTGCAGGTAAAAGGTCAAGAAAAGAATCGATGCTGGTAAGTAGTTCTTTGGCTGAATTATAACCATATATTTGAGCATATCGTTCATCAACATGAACAGCATTCATGTCCTGAATAATGATAACTCCATAACTTGAATCAATATTAATCTTTGGCATAAATGATTTTTATAAAATTAATCTTTTAATTGATATACAACAATTATAGGCAGAAACAACTTAACTGCACTAGCCTGCTAGGATAAAAATGTTAACTGTAATGTGCTCTAAATCTTTTAGTTATATGAAAAGACTTTTTGCTGGCCCCAAAAAAAAGTAGCGAATAATATCGCTACTTTCATTTTTAAAATCAGTTAATAAGTGTAACTTGCACCCAATCCTAAAGGTAAACCAATGGACCAGTATATGAGTAGCCATGTACTCCATATTGATAAAAGTGCCAAACTAAATGGCAACATCATCGAGATTAAAGTCCCTATCCCAATACCTTTGACATAGCGCTGACAATATACGACGACAAGTGGGAAATAAGGCATTAATGGCGTAATGATGTTTGAACTTGAGTCACCAATACGGTAAGCCGCTTGCGACAAGTCTGGACTAATGTTTAGCTGCATTAACATTGGCACAAGTACTGGGCCAATCAACGCCCATTTTGCTGAAGATGAACCAACGAATAAATTAACAAAGCCAACTAAAATAATCATCCCGACCACGGTCACTTCTGCTGGCAGGTTGAGCGCCTTAAGGCCACCAGCTCCTTCAACAGCAATTAATGCACCTAAATTAGACGCCGAAAAAGCAGCAACAAACTGAGCACAGAAAAATGCCATTACGATGTAATGCGACATACCGCTCATGGATTTAGACATTGCTTGCACGATGTCTGCAGACGACTTAAAGCTGCCAGTCATATAACCATATACTACACCTGGAAGCATAAAGAATATGAAAATCAATGGCACAATAGATTGCATTAACGGCGCACCAAAGCTAGTCAGAGAACCATGCTCATCTCGCAGTGTTGAAGTTTCAGGAATGGTAAGCGAGAAAAAACCAATAATTGCAACGAACATAACAAGAGAAGCGACACTAAATGCACGCATTTCTTTTGGTGTTGCTTCTTCCATTGCTGGTAAGTCAACTTGGTCACGTTCTACTTTGTGCGTTTTATTTAATCTTGGCTCTAAAATTTTATCGGTTAAATACCAAATCACTAAGGTAATCGGGATACACGAAGATGCTGCAAAAAACCAATTATTCAATGGGTTAATTTGAATGTCAGGATCGACTATCTGGGCTGCCGACTGGGTAAAGCTTTGTAATAAAGGATCGATACCTGATGGAATAAAGTTGGCACAGAATCCACCAGAAACACCAGCAAAAGCCGCAGCAATACCAGCAAGTGGGTGGCGACCAACGGTAAAGAATATAACACCCGCAAGTGGTATCACTACAACATAGCCCGCATCTGTTGCGGTATGCGAAATAATACCGACCACAACAACTGCAGGCGTTAAAAGCTTAGCAGGTGTGACTTTAAGCATTTGTTTTAATGCAGTATTGATAAAACCTGACTGCTCAGCAATCCCCACACCTAGCATTGCAACCAGTACAACACCTAACGGTGCGAATGCGGTGAATGTTTTCACCATAGAAGTTAAAAACTCAGTTAACGCAGTTGCACTTAATAAGTTATTAATAACAATTGGGCTATCGGTTCTTGGATCTATCGCATCAAAACTGACGCCAGATAACAAGGCTGATATCACCCAAACAGCAAACATTAAAATTAAGAATAGCATTGCAGGATCTGGTAGTTTATTACCAACCCTTTCAATACTGTCTAGCGCTCTACCGAGCAATCCGGGTGCATTATCCCCAGATTCTGTTTTCGTCGTCATGATTCCCTATTCCTCACTATGGCACTGATTGAATCTAACTATCACAGTTTTATTCAATAGCACCTTAATATAATTATTAGCATTACATATTAAATATACAGTCTGTAACTAAACTTAAAATTTACGACTTATTGCATACAAAACGAGCGGTTAAGCTTGTTTTAATCTAAATACTCAAAAAGTGTGATGCCCAATACCATAGAAAAGATAAAAACAGAGCATACAAATTTTACCAAGGTAATGTTTGTCCGTTTGAATGTTTGAATACACCAGTTGTTGTCATATCCAGTGAGTTAATTAGCCCCACCAGTCGACTTGCTGACTCTAAGGCCGAAATATCGCCTCCGTGATTTACCATATCGGTTTGAACATAACCTGGGTGGTATATGCCAACCGCTATTTGTTTTGGAGATAAATCATGGCTTAGCGACATCGATGCGGCATTAAGAGCAGCTTTAGACATTCGATACCCATATCGCCCTCCAGAGGTGTTATCCTCGATTGATCCCATACGTGAAGTGATCATAGCGACTTTGCCGCCAGCATTCAGTTGATGATTTAGTGCGGCAACAATGCGAAGTGGTGCCAGAGCATTAATTTCAAATTGCTGCCTAATGGTATCAAGGTTTAAGTGTGCTAATTGCTCATCACGTAAAATGCCTGCATTACAAATCAAAACATCAATATTCACTCCCGCTAAAGAAGTTTGCATATTATGTATGCCTTCATCAGTTGCAACATCAATTTGAGTGATAACATTCACGTCTAGCAGCTCAAGCTCATCTGAAGTGTGGCGGCATAAAGCAAACACTTTATCACCCTGTTGCTTAAATAATTTAGCCAATGCTAAACCAATCCCTCTGTTCGCACCGGTAATAACAACATTTTTAGCCATCGTCGTTCCTTTATTTAAAATCATATTGAAAACACATCATAAAAAGTATCAATAAAACTTACACATACCAAACCCTAATTCTGAGCCATCTCTTACTAAATATTGATATTTTTTATAAAACCCTTCTTTACCTTGTGCGCAAAATAGACCCACTGTAGTACCTTGTGTGACTTGTTGAGTTAAATACATTTCGATAGCTTGCATAATAAAATGTCCCAAGCCATTACCTTGGTATGCTTTAGCCACAATGACATCTTGAATATAGAAAAACAGCCCGCCATCACCGATCACTCTGCCGGTGGCAATCAATCTAGTTTCATGGAAGACACAAACGAAAAATAAAGAATTATTTAGGCTATTGTTTACTGTATCGACTGGAGCCGATCCCCAACCCGTTTCTGCTCTTAACCGGTTAAATTCCTCAGCACTAGGAGCATTGAGCGTAAAGTTAAACACTAGCTTGGTATCAACCTCATTATGCCAAGACTTGAAAATACCTTTTATTTCGTCCATTTATATTTGTATCATTAATAAAATATGGCGTTTAATAAAAACAAAAAACCTAGCAATTTGCTAGGTTTTATTAAGTTAACGATTAGAACCTTATTAGATTCAGTGGTTAAATAGCCATTGCTAGTTCAGCACCTTGTCTAATTGCTCGTTTAGCATCCAGTTCAGCAGCAACATCAACACCGCCAATCAAATGCACTGGTAAGCCAGTTGATTTCATATCGTCTACAAGCGTGCGGTTAGACTCTTGACCTGCACACAGTACAACATTATCAACTCGCAGTACTTCGGATTCTTCCCCTACCTTGATGTGTAAGCCTTCAGTGTCAAATTTCTCATAGCTCACACCCGTTTTCATGTTCACTTTATGCTGTTTAAGAACACTTCTGTGGATCCAGCCGGTTGTTTTACCGAGGCCTTTCCCCATCTTAGTCGTCTTACGTTGCAATAAGTAAACTTCGCGATCTGGTTTATGTTCAGACTCCTCAGTTAAGCCGCCTGGATGTTGATAGGTTTTATCAATGCCCCACTGCTCAAGCCATTTGTCCGGTTGTAATGTGCTCGACTCACGTTCACATAAAAAATGTGCCATATCAAATCCGATACCGCCCGCACCAATCAGCGCCACTTTCTCGCCAATATAGACTTCTCCTTTCAGAACTTGCTGATAATCGACAACTTTAGGGCTATCAAAACCAGGGAGATCAAGTGCACGCGGGACAACACCTGAAGCGACGATCACTTCATCAAATTTTTCATTCGCTAAAACATCCAAATCTAAACGAGTATTTAAACGTAATTCAACCTTGTGTAGCTTCATTTGGTTATTGAAATAACGGATGGTTTCGTCAAACTCTTCCTTACCAGGGATCTTACGTGCCAAATTAAACTGGCCACCAACTTCATTTTTAGCTTCAAATAAAACCACTTCATGCCCACGTGACGCTGCATATACCGAAAATGCCATGCCAGCAGGACCTGCTCCCATAACTGCTAAACGTTTTTTGTGTTGCGTAGGGGTGAAATTGATTTCTGTTTCATAGCAAGCGCGAGGATTAACAAGGCAAGTAGCACGCTTCATTGAAAACGTATGATCTAAACAAGCTTGGTTACAACCAATACAAGTATTGATTAGTTCACTTTGCCCAGCAGCGGCTTTATTAACAAACTCTGCATCAGCAAGGAAAGGTCTTGCCATTGAAACCATATCTGCTTGCCCAGAAGCAATGATTGATTCGCCAATTTCAGGCGTATTGATACGGTTAGTTGCAATCAAAGGAACTGACACTTCAGATTTGAGTTTCTCAGTCACCCAAGAAAATGCCCCTCTTGGAACACTTGTCGCAATTGTAGGTACACGCGCTTCATGCCAACCAATACCAGTATTGATAATTGAAACACCTTCACGCTCTAACCATTTTGCTAATTTAACGACTTCATCCCATGTCGAACCGTTATCAACTAAATCCAGCATTGATAGTCTGAAAATTATGATAAATTCTTTGCCCACCTTCTCACGGATAGCTTTGACTATCTCTAATGGGAAACGTGCACGTTGAACAAAACTGCCACCCCATTCATCAGTACGTTTATTGGTACGAGAGCTAATGAATTGATTAATGAGATAGCCTTCTGAGCCCATGACTTCTACACCGTCATAGCCCGCTTTTTTAGCAAGCGCAGCACTGGATGCATAATCTTTAATTGTTCCAGCAACTTGTCTAGATGACATTTTTGAAGGCGTAAACGGTGTAATTGGCGATTTGATTTTACTCGGTGCTTGT
Organism: Shewanella sp. 10N.286.52.A9; assembly: GCF_041468985.1. Classification (NCBI taxonomy): domain Bacteria; kingdom Pseudomonadati; phylum Pseudomonadota; class Gammaproteobacteria; order Alteromonadales; family Shewanellaceae; genus Shewanella; species Shewanella sp. 10N.286.52.A9. Next base: position 21,349 of record NZ_JBFRJQ010000004.1, read on the forward strand.
GAAAAAGGATGATAACCATAGCGACCAGCATGGAGGATCTGCATACAGATTTTACCATCAGCTTCATGGACAGCCTTTGTGACAATGCGATGCTTCTTAACTTGCCAAGGAAAACTTAATTGGCAAGCATGAGGTGCTAGGCGTCCTCGAAAGTTAGGTGCGATACCGCCAGTTACGATAAGCCCACAGCCACCTGCTGCACGTTCTTTATAAAACGCAGCCAGTTTCTCAAATCCGCCCTTTTCTTCTTCTAAGCCAGTATGCATGGAGCCCATTAACACTCGATTTTTTAATTGAGTGAAGCCTAAATCTAAGGGTTCTAGTAAATGTGGAAACGACATTCAAACATCCTTTTTAAACAAGTGATTTAAACTAGCATACAACGAGATTTTGTTAAGCTCAATGCTTTCGCTTTGCTATTGTTAAAAACCGTTACAATTCAATTTCCCATAGCCAAGCTTTTTCAGTTAGCATAATAGTAATGAAATGCTATAGGAGTGGCTTAATGTCCGCTAAACCCTCACTGATTAAACGAATTTTCTCTTTGATTTGGAAAACCATCAACGGAATACGTAAAGTCATTCTCAATCTTATCTTTTTTGGTTTAATTGCTATTATCGTTGTCGCGTTAAGTGCTGAAGAAGAAATAGTCATCGAAAACCAATCTGCACTTATGCTCAATCTTGCTGGCACTATCGTTGACCAAAAGCGTCATGTTGATCCTATTGAAGCGGTATTTAAACAAAGTAAAGGCAATGATCCAGAGGGCGAAATGTTGTTATCCGACATCATTTACGTCATAGACAGTGCTATTCAAGATCCTCGTATCAATACCATCGTCATTAACATGCAGCACTTGCGCTCTGCTGGTATCAGTAAGATGACGGCTATTGGTGATGCATTGAATAAATTTAAACAAGCTGGCAAGTCTGTCGTGGCTTTTGGTAACTACTATGAACAGAACCAATATTTCTTAGCCAGTTACGCGGACACCATTTATCTTAATAATAAAGGGGCTGTTTCTCTTGAAGGTTTAAGCAGTTATCGCTTGTTTTATAAATCAGCATTAGAAAAATTAAATGTCAGCACCCATGTTTTTCGTGTTGGTACATTTAAGTCTGCTGTAGAACCTTTTATTCGTGATGACATGTCAGCGCCAGCTAAAGAAGCAAGTCAGGCATTATTAGGCGATATTTGGCAAAGTTACGAATCAATTGTAGCGACAAACCGTAACATCGCTCCAGACAATATTGTACTAAGTCCCAATCGTTATCTAACAGAGCTAGACAGTGTATCCGGCGATTCAGCTCAACTTGCAATAAAATTAAACTGGGTAGATGAACTGGCATCTGATGAATCTTTCAGACTTGCCATGGTTGAAAAAGTGGGCGCTGATAGTGACGGCGATAACTTTAAACAAGTTTCTTTTACCGAATACTATAACGCTGTAAAACCGCTTCCTGCCCTTATCGAGAAAGACTCAGTTGGTATTATTGTTGCCAAAGGTAATATTTTAAATGGTACCCAACAAGCTGGCCAGATAGGGGGCGAAAGTACTTCAGCTCTTCTGCGCAAAGCGCGCTTTGATGAGAAAGTAAAAGCGGTTGTATTACGAGTTGATAGTCCTGGCGGCAGTGCTTTTGCTTCTGAGAAAATTCGTCAAGAAGTTATCGCATTAAAGCAAGCAGGCAAGCCTGTTGTTGTCAGTATGGGCAGTTTAGCAGCATCGGGCGGTTACTGGATTTCTGCAAGTGCTGATTATATCTATGCAACACCAACAACCTTAACTGGTTCAATAGGTATCTTCGGTATGTTTGCCACATTTGAAAATGTCTTATCTAACTGGGGGATCCATTCAGATGGGGTTTCGACTTCAGATTGGGCTGGTATATCAGCAACCAGAGCTTTAGATCCTAATGTAGCAGCAGTAGTTCAACGACATATTGAACATGGGTATCAAGAATTTATTTCGTTAGTTGCTAAAGAAAGAAATATGAGCCTAGATCAAGTAGACAGAATTGCTCAGGGCCGAGTTTGGTCTGGTACAAGAGCTGTCGAGTTAGGACTTGTTGATGCAATAGGTGATATGGACAGCGCCATTGCTAAAGCAGCTGAAATGGCACAAATTGAGGTATTTGATACAAAAGTTATCGAACAAGAGTTAACTGCAGAACAAGAGTTTGTACAACAAATTCTTGCCTCAGTAGCAACCTATCTACCAGAAGCATCAACTCAATCACCTGTTCTAAATCAAATGCTAGGTGAATGGCAAACTGTAGTTGATGAATTCAGCATGTTTGATGATCCTAAAGGCATGTATTTGTATTGCGAAAATTGTAACCTTTAAACAGTTTTTGGCTTAAACAGCCAGAAGGCTGGCAAAACCTTTAAAATATAGAATATTCAAAAAAGCCCGTTTTACGGGCTTTTTTATTGGGTTTTATTCAGTTAGACACGTATAATTTAACGATTCATCAAATATCAGTCCTGAGAAATGCACGAACATGACAACAAGCATGATTAAACGCTCAATTTACGTCGCTTATACTGGCGGTACTATTGGTATGCGAAAAACCGATAATGGATTCGCCCCCGTTGCTGGATTTCTAACAGATTGCGTTAAATCTATGCCTGAGTTTTATCATGAAGAAATGCCCGACTTTGTCATAAACGAATATTCGCCATTAATAGACTCTTCAAATATGGCACCGACTGATTGGCAGTTGATCGCAAATGACATTAAAGCTAATTATGATAAATATGATGGCTTTGTCATTCTACATGGCACAGATACCATGGCATACACGGCATCTGCGCTCTCTTTTATGCTACAAGGGCTATCTAAACCAGTTATTGTAACAGGCTCTCAAATTCCTTTAGCTCAGCTACGTTCAGATGGCCAAACAAACTTATTAAACTCACTCTATATTGCAGCCAACTACCCTGTCGCTGAAGTATGTTTATTCTTTAATAACAAACTGTTTAGAGGTAATCGTTCTACAAAAGCCCATGCTGATGGCTTTGACGCTTTCGCTTCACCGAATTTTCCAATACTGCTAGAAGCTGGTATTAAAATTAACTTACGTGCAGGCAAAATATCTGAACCTACAACGCAAGCATTAGATGTTATTGAAATCAGTCCCCAACCTGTTGGCGTCATAACCCTTTATCCTGGTATTTCGACTGAGATATTCAACAACATATTAATGCAACCTGTTAAAGCGCTTATTTTGCTGACATTTGGTGTAGGAAATGCACCACAAGATAACGCTTTATTAGATACGTTAAAACAAGCCGACGAACGTGGCATTGTCATTGTTAACTTGACTCAATGTTTTCAAGGTAAAGTCAACATGGGAGGTTATGCAACGGGCAATGCATTAGCTCAAGCCGGGGTGATTAGCGGCGCAGATATGACCATTGAAGCGGCATTAGCAAAACTGCATTATTTGCTATCAAAAAATTTGACCGCTGCAGAAGTAAAATTTGCAATGAAGCAGAATCTGCTAGGTGAATTAACCGAGTAAAGACAGATTTCTAAAGTAAAACAATGGATAATAAAAAAGCCACTGCAAAGAGTGGCTTTTTTTGTGAATCAAATATTCTCATCAAATGTGATAGATTTATATGTAAAATATCAAACTCACATATTGAGCGATGTATTACTGCCTTTAAATATCTGATTCTTTGAATTCAGCGATTGATTCACCACGGAATTGTTTTTTAAGTTCAGATTTAGACAACTCATTTATCTTACCACCAGCACCAATAGTAAAGTGATCAGTTTGTTCAAGTTTACGCGCTTGATATAACATGACTACCTGTAATGTTGATTCTTTTTGTTCTGGCGATAATGCCGTGCCATCTTCCCATTTACCTGTTTCCGCAGCAGAGCGAAGACGCTGATAAACTTCATCAGGCATTTCATCAATCACTTTGTTGATATCGTTCATACACTTTTCCGTTTATGTAAGACAATTCTAGCTCGCGTAATCGTATAGCCTACGAAGCCAAACACGAAACAACCCACAGCAATATACGACGTCATTCCGGTTGCTGGTTCACCACCCCAAAACCAAATAACAACACCTGCTATAAATAACGTTAAAAACACAAAGCTATGTGTCATTAACTTATTAGATTGTTGTATATGACTTATCACACGGGCAGATTGATTATCACCATCGACTTTCACTTTGCAATGCTGACACTCTTTCGCTTTGCTAGAAATACGTTTTTGGCACGAAGGACATTCAATTAACGCCATAACTGATTACTCGCTTAAATTGTCTACTACGGCAAGCATCGCCACTAACGAAGCTTCACCTAGGTATTCGCATCGCGCAGGAGACCAACCAACAACTGGATCAGGTAAGTTATCATTATCTTTAAATGGCATTTCTAACGTATTTGCAAGACACTTAAAGGTGTTACCGACCCAGTTAGAACCAACGGTCAAGTTCGCTTTTCCTGGCTCATCTTTGTCATAACCATATTTAGTTTGGAAATCAGCACTTGCCATACCTAACGCTGCAAGGAACTGTTCTTGTAACTTGGCCATATGTGGAGTGTAATTTGGTGCACCTTCACAGCCAGCAACAAACACGTAAGGTAAACCTTCATCACCGTGAACATCATAGAATAAATCGACACCCGTCTCTTTCATCTTATTGGTAACATAATAAACCTCAGGACTACGCTCTAAACTAGGCGACTCCCACTCACGGTTTAAGTTAGTACCAACAGCATTCGTACGTAAATGGCCTCTGACGCTTCCATCTGGATTCATGTTTGGCACGATATAGAAATTAGCTTTATCAAGTAACAACTTGGCCGTTGGGCAATCGCTGTCTAATAATTGGTTTAAAAGCCCTTCTATTAACCATTCTGCCATTGTTTCGCCTGGATGCTGTCTGGCCGTAATCCAAATGTTCTTTTTAGCTGGATCGTTATCGCCAATTTTTAATAGGCTCATGTCACGGCCATCTAGCGTTAAGCCCAAGTTTTCGAGGCTAACAGCAGGATGTAATTGTACAGAGCTAATCAGATCTAGATGACGCTCGTAACTGTATGGTGCAAAGTAAGCAATTTGAATCGCTTCACAATCTAAATCAACTTGAATAGAAAGCTTTCCATCTTGATAACTCGTTGGCAGACGGAACCAATGTTGACGATCGTAACTGGCTACCGCTTGATAATCTTCCCAACCTTTTGGATAAGATGCAGTACCCGCATTCATAATGTTCAAGGTGTAAGTTTGACCGATTTCACCTTCCATACGGAAGTTAAACCATTGATAAAACTCACCACCTTCATCTGGTCGAATAGCAAGTTGAATGTCATCGTGTTTGTCTAAATTGATAGTCTCAATGTTGCCGCCATCAAAATTCGCGCTAATACGCATAGGACTTCCTTATGTAAGGTAATTATCGATTTTTTATGGCCACATCTTACCAAATGCTGTCACTCAATAAAATCTATTGCTGATTAACTGATAATCATCTGCTCAATTTATCGCTATTGTAGCCCCTCGCGTCATCACAAAGGTAAACTCCTACACAAACAGGGAACGTCACGTTTATTGAAGACATAAAAATGCCGAATAACAATATTCGGCATCATTTGAAATGTGTAAAAGAAACAAACCTAATACTCAGATAGACAAAGTCGTCGAGCAAAGACCATAAATCTATATAAGGATTGGACTAAAGCAATAACCTTTACCACGAACAGTATTAATCAGCTCACGAGGTAAACATTTGTTAGCCATCTTACGCCGCGTATTACTGATATGCATATCTAGGTTGCGATCAAACTCACCGAGCTCTTTGTGTAAAACACGCATTTGCAATTCTGCTTTAGTGACAACCTCGCCTTTTCGCTGAAACAAATATTTAAATAATCGATACTCAGTTTGAGTCAGTTTTAAATGCTGTGTATTGAGCATTACAGTATTGTTTGTATCATCAAATAAGATGTCATCAAAGTCTGATTGATGAACAACCTTTTCACTTCGACGGCGCAGTACGTTTACACGCAATAATAATTCTCTCACGTTAAACGGAGATGCTATGTAATCGTCAGCACCAAGTTCAAATGCATGAATTCGTTCTAAGTTATTATTATCATTTGCTAATACGATAACCGGAGTATGGCAATGCTTGGCCATCAGTAACCAAAATGATTCCATTTTAGGTACACAATAATCTAATAGAATAACCTCAAATTCATTACGCTCTAATTCTACTAGTGCATTAAAACCATTATCCACGATTTCAATGCTGTAGCCCATCGATTCCATTTGCTGACAAAGGCGAAGACTGTGTGTGAGTTGTTGGTCAATTAGGAGAATTTTTTTCATAACGGTCTTAATCTAAACGATAACAATTACCATTTAGATTATCACCGAGAATATGATATTACTACCGAATTTATGTAAATTTGAGACCTAAGTTAGCTTTTAGTTAATTTATTAACAATTTTGACGGTCAGTTCTCCATATTTATTGCAGAAAGCAACAATTAGGCATACCATATCGTTAATCGACGATTAACTATTGAGCCAACAGAAGCTAAGAGCCTAGACAAATATAGACAGGTTTATAGTTAAGACGTGTAACAACTACTTTAAGGAATGACCATGGTACAAAATTGTAAACAAAGTTCTGTATCAGCTTTTGAAGTCAATGAGCAGCAATTACTCATCGAAAAAACATTCGCGGCGCAAGCGAAAGCCATGTCACACCCTGCTCGCATTCGAATTCTGAAGATATTGTTTAATCTTGATGAAATTGGTGGCTGTTTAAGTAGTGACCTTGTTTCAGAAGTTGGACTTGCTCAATCTACGGTATCGGAACATATACGTATTTTAAAACAAGCCGGTTTTATAACCGCAGAACCTAAGCCTCCTAAAATTTGTTACCGCATAAACCGCACTGCACTGGCAGATTATCAGCAGCAATTTAACGATTTATTTTAACCAGACACTGATTGTTGAATAACGGAGTATGTAACAACATACCACCAACTTATCGTTATTCGACGATACACGATTAAAGTCAATATAAGAGATAGTTACTATGAATGAACCAATTCCAGAAATGGCCAGTAAAAAAATGAGCTTTCTTGATCGTTATTTAACGGTTTGGATTTTTGTAGCCATGGCAATTGGCGTGTCAATTGGCGCATTATTTCCACAAGTAGAACAGCTTACACAATCAATGAATGTCGGTAGTACCAATATCCCCTTAGCAATTGGCCTTATTCTTATGATGTATCCGCCTCTTGCAAAAGTGGATTACAAATTATTAGGTAAAGTCACTAAAGATAAACAAGTGATAACCCTTTCATTAATCATGAATTGGATTGTAGGTCCAATACTCATGTTCATTTTAGCCATGACTTTTTTAAGTGATTACCCAGGTTATATGGTTGGCATTATCTTAATTGGTATTGCTCGTTGTATCGCTATGGTATTGGTGTGGAATGATATTGGCGGTGGAAATAAAGAACTTGGTGCAGCACTCGTCGCCATTAACAGTGTATTTCAAATTTTAACTTACAGCTTCATGGCTTGGTTGTTTATCACTGTACTTCCACCCGTGTTTGGATACGAAGGTTTTGTTGTCGACATTTCAATGGCCGACATTGCTCAAAGTGTTTTGATATATCTGGGTATCCCATTTTTAGCTGGTTTTTTAACGCGTAAAATCCTAGTCGGAAAAAAAGGAGAGCAATGGTATAACGATGTCTTTATTCCTAAAATTTCGCCTGTGACTTTAATCGCTTTACTAGCAACGATTGTCTTAATGTTCAGTTTAAAAGGTGACATGATTTTAGAGTTGCCTATGGATGTATTAAGAGTTGCGTTGCCATTAGGGATCTATTTTATACTTATGTTTTTCATAAGCTTTTTTATCGGCCAAAAAATGGGACTTCCTTACGATAAAAATGCTTCAATTGCATTTACTGCCACTGGTAACAACTTCGAATTAGCCATCGCTGTTTCAATCGCAGTGTTCGGTATTCATTCAGATCAAGCTTTTGCTGGCGTGATTGGCCCATTGATTGAAGTGCCTGTTTTAATCGCATTAGTGAATATTGCCTTAAGAATGAAAGCTAAATCAGAGGCTAAATTGACAAACAAAACGATGAACACAAATTAATCTATTAATGGCTAATTTATAGCTTTACTTGTTTTTACTAAATCAATAGAGTGAGCTGCATAAGCAAATAATATTCAAAGGATTTGAAGAGTGAAATTTAACGTTTTTATAAAACGTTTATTGATATTAGCGGTAGTATTAAACCTACCGCCTATTATCACACCACTGATTTTATTAATCGGTCTTGAGCCCACATTGCTTATCATGTCTCTAGGTGTTTGGGTAAATGTACCTCTGTTATTCGAGGTACAGTTAATCGTCGATACAACACAATTGAGTTATGGATCTTTTGGGCTAAATGAAGCCCCTACCATTATTTGGTTTGCTATTACTTTGTTTTGGACAGCTTGCGCTGCAATATGTTCTGCATTAAGCCTTATCATATTTAAAGCTAAAGCTAGTACTCAAATGTAAAGAAAAATCGCGTTTGCACTTTATTATTTACACCTTATCGTTTAAACCTTGGAAATATTAAGATACGTATAAAAAAGCCGACACATGCTGTCGGCTTTTAATTGTTGTGCTCTACTATGAGAACGGTATCGCAAGTTCCGATAAACAAATTAAGTCATGCAAACTATTGGCTAGTCATTAGTTGCTTAATGTATTTAACCGGTGCACTTCCATAACTTAGAAACTGTTCATGGAATGATTTTAAATCAAACTCTTCACCTTGAGCTTGTTTCAACTCTTCACGTAAATCATAAATTTCACGATATCCAGAGTAATAACTGGTTAATTGTACTTGGCTTAATGTTGCACGGCGCCACTTTCCTTCCGCTTCTGCTTGTTGCTGGAACGCTTCCTTAGTCATAAGCTCAATGGCTTGCTCTTCAGTCATCCCATTGACCTGAATGCTGTAATCTAAAATGGTATTTGCGATAACACGTAAATTCCACTTGTAGTACATCAACCACATTTCAGGTTCGAAATTACCGTACCCTTCTTCCAGCATCATCCGTTCGGTGTACACTGCCCATCCTTCAACCATGGCACCGTTACCAAATAAACTTTTTATCAAGCTAGGCGATTCGTTTGAATATACAAGCTGAGTATAATGTCCTGGAATCGCTTCATGGATATTTAATACTTGTAGAATCCAATGATTGTATTCACGTAAATAACTTTCTGCAGATTCATCGCTCATACCATCAAGTGGTGTGACATTATAGTAAGTATTAGCAGATTTTTCGTATGGACCGGGGGCACTGATTGAGGCTCCAGCAAAACCACGCATATATTCCGGTGTTTCTCTAACAACTAACGGCTTTGAAGGATCTAAAGTCATCAATTGTTTTTCATTAACAAACTTCACTAGCTCCGGAATTTGAGCTCGGACTTCATCGACAAAATCATCTCGTTTTACATGCTTAACTGATAACACATCAATTAACTGTTTTATCGCGACATTGTCATCTTTAGGGATAGGTGTATCGATATATTTAGACCAAATATCATGTGTTATTTTAGCCATCTCATTTTGAACACGAAGTTTGTCAGCTGTCGCTTTTTCAAACAATGCTTTCCCTGACATACCAGCTTGAATATCTAATGCAAACTTTTCTTCGTAAAGCTCTTCACCAATTCTAAAACTACGTGCACCTTCTTTTTCAAGTTTAGCTTCTAGTGCTGTTAACCAATCAATATGTTGATTGATCGCTGTTTTAGCTAATTCAAAACGTGTATTGAACACTGCTTTTTCAGTTGAAGATAAACCAGATTCAGCCACTTTATTCGCTAAGTCATCTGATAATACTGAAAACGCGCCTTTATTTTGCATTATGGCAAGTTGAGTATGTTCTATCGTCGGATTCTCAATATTCGCTTGCGCAGCTAAGTAATATGCAGGCACATTTTCAAGGCGCGCAATAACAGACTGCAGTCTTTCATCTAAAGGGGCAAAATCTTCATTAATGATTTGAGCGAACCCGCCTGCCACATTGTATTGCGAAGGATTCCATTGCCATGCTTTAAACCTTTCCTGTTGCCATTTAATACTCGCCAGAAGGTTCGAAATCAGCTCAAAATCAATTAATTCACTCGTGGTTAAAGCGGTTTTATCAAAAGCAGTTAACTTAGCTTGTTGCTTGGCTACAAATGCTAAAGTTTTAGCGCGAGCCTGATCATTTGGCACTTCTAGATAGCCATCATTAACGTGTTTCCCACTGTATAACGCCCAAGTTGGGGACCATTGCCATAATGCGTTGATAAACTCATCAGAGTATTGCTGAAATGAAACTGCAGACTGCTGTAACTTAGATTGTTGAACATTTTGGGCTGTTTTGGTGTCATTAGTCATCGAATTACAACCGACTAAACTGGCTAGGCCCAATGAAATTGCGAAGGTAAGCGCTGATTTTTGCATCTTAATAAGTCCTTTTTATTCATCAAAACGATATTTTTATTGTTTTAAAAGGTTAATTTTTAATATAAAAGCGGATTTACGTTTAGTTGTTATTATTTTTATGGCATAAGTAAATCATGAACGTTATGACTTTGCAGCACAATAAACGTATTTGACATCTTTTGTGACATCTTTTTGTGAATAAAGAATCACAAAGCTGCCTTATCAACAATCAGGACGAGCACACTCGCTTTACTGACATCAATCAGGAAATATCCATGACAGCCAAATATTTCAGTTTAATACTTAATGGAAAAAAAGCCGGTATACCAGAAATTAGAACTGCGGTTTATGCACTAAGAGAAAGTGGAATAAAATTAGATGTTAAGGTCACTTGGGAAGGGCCTGACATGGAAAGGTTAATTAAAGAATCAATCGAGTCAGGTGTTGAACGAGTCATTATTGGGGGTGGTGATGGCTCACTCAATGAAGCTGTCACAGCATTAATGCATTTAAAAGACAATGTCTCGTTACCTGAGGTAGCTGTGTTGCCTTTGGGTACGGCAAATGATTTTGCTACCGCCTGTAATATACCAACCAGCATTACAGATGCCCTCACCTTTGCTATTCATAATAAGGCGATAGATATTGATTTGATTGCTGCAAACGATCGACACTTTATTAATATCGCTGCCGCTGGCTTCGGTGCGCAAGTTACTGCAGAAACACCAGTCGAATTAAAAGACTTTTTAGGCGGCGGTGCGTATACCCTTACTGGCTTAGCAAAAGCCATCGGTTTTAAACCCTACGAAGGTAGCATTACGACTGATGAAGGTAAGTTTACTGGTAATATCGTAGTCGGAGCCATGTGTAATGGGCGCCAAGCTGGTGGCGGACAGATTCTCGCACCTAATGCAAAAATAAATGATGGTTTAATGGACGTCACTTTGCTTAAAGGATTTACACCATTAGAACTGCCTCAGGTGTTAGAAGAAATACAATCTGAAACGGCTAAAGGCGAGTTTTGCTTTCACTTTCAAACTCAGTGGCTAGAAATTGATTTCCCATTAAGCTTACCGCTCAACTTAGATGGTGAGCCTTACCGCAGTGAAAAAGTGCGATTTGAAGTGAAACCAAATGCGATTCGATTTGTATTACCAGAAAACAGCCCACTCATATAGATTAACGACAACACCAATGTAATGCTTGCAGTTAGAGATGTAAGCATTACACCCTGAGGTTTATGTCTGCTTATCATTTTATAAACAATCTTCTTGAAGTTTATAAGGAAACTTTAACCCTGCTCCCTGTGTCCCGTATGAGACTTCTAATTGACATGTACCCAAGCTGTCATGATCTGGCGCTAAATGAGTTGCAGTCATAAATGAAGCGACACATAACATTAATGAAGCCATGATGGTGGCATTGCCGTAAAACAACATTAATACTTCACCCGCATTCCACTGCTCAGACAATCTATTCGGTTTCATACTCTTCCTAAAAATTGAATCAATAATCAGAGTTAATCTAGTCGAAGAATTATTAAATATTAGGGGTATTAATAGTAATCATTTCACGCCAAAGCATAAAATATATGAATAGTACAGGTAAAAATACGAACAAAATGATGTTAGTTGGAAAGGCAAACTGGAGATAAAGAAGAAATATCAGAAGATAAATTGGCGGTGACGGAGAGATTCGAACTCTCGAAAGGTTGCCCTTTACACACTTTCCAGGCGTGCTCCTTCAGCCACTCGGACACGTCACCTTTTCAATTTATTGTGCTAAAAGCACCGCCACTGTCAATGAAACAAAGTGAATAATGATTTCAATATCCTGTGAACGGACGGTACTTTACGCAAATGCGCTAGGAGGGTCAAGGGAAAATCCCCTCTTGTGTTCCTATTGCGCATTTGCTGTTCAAAAAGTCGATTAAATTCACTAACACTACGGATATTAAGCCATTAATGTCGGGAATAATCCCTTTAATCCTGCTGCAACAACTTCAATACCAATGGATAGCATTAATAGACCCATTAGACGAGTGATAACATTAATGCCTGTTGTGCCCAGAATTTTGAAGATGATTGGCGCCATTCTGAATAAGGCGAAACTCATTAAACCAAAAACGACAACAGTAATCGACATACCGAATAAATCGATCAGTTTATTATGATCAGAAGCAAAAACAATGACCGAACTAATGGCACCAGGACCTGCCATTAAAGGTAACGCTAACGGAACAACCGCTACTGATTCCATACCTGATGCTTCACGATCTTCTTCTTGGTTACGTTTAACTGGACTCAATTTACCTTGCAACATTGACATCGCAATAATGGCAATCAAACTACCACCTGCAATTCTAAATGCTGATAAAGAGATGCTAAACATGTTTAATATATGCTGACCAATGAAAATAGTAACAAGCAATATCACTACCACAGCAAAATTAGCAACTTTACCAGTATGATTACGTTCTTCTTCTGTTTGATGACTTGTTAAGCTGACAAATACAGGCAATAAGCCCACAGGGTTGATAATCGCTACTAAGCCTAAAAAGAACTTAACATAAAGCATTAAATCCACATTTATACCCTCAAATATCGTTAGTTTTTGTGGCTGAAAAAATAGTCGCGCAACTTTACTGTTTTTTGTTTCTTTTTCAATCGTGTTTTCTTAAAAGTTTGACTTAGGTAATAGTAATTTTACACTTGCTTAATACTCATTAGTAACGACATCGTCGCCGTCACATTGACCACTGGTGTTCGCTCGTTTTGAATCATAAAAACATATTATTGAAATTAAGTTTCAAAATTCAGTTATTATGAATAATTCTAAGCCTTAAAAGAATAATATTTGTTATAATAACCATAGTTCTGAATTTCAATTACGCTGAGTTATTTCGATAACTTTTATGATAATAATAAACAGCATAAAAAAGCTAAGTTAAGGTTTTCAATGGGTAAACGTAACCGAATTAGTCAAAAAAATGGGCAGCGAAAATTTACCTGCTCAAGAAGAAGATTAGCTTATTTTTTGTGGATAACAAAAACAGGCCATAAATGTCCTCCAACAGAACTCAAACTTGCTGATAAAGACTAGGTCATTACTATAAAGCTTGCGCTTTGACACAGAGTTACCGCCACTTTATTCGTAGTGATTTTTTAATATCATCAACATAAACTAGCTAAAGTGACACAAAAAAAGAGATGCCATTAGCATCTCTTTTTTATTGGTTAACTGTAATGACAGTTTTATTTATTTTCAGTCCAGCGATCCATCCAGCCTAAAACATTTTTGTACCACTGCTGTAGATTATCTTGATTAAGGATCCAGTGATTTTCGTCTGGGAACATTAATAACTCTGATGGGATACCGTTACGCTGCATATAGGTAAATGCCGCTAAGCCTTGACCATATGGAACACGGAAATCCTTTTCGCCATGAATAACTAACATCGGCGTTTTCCAGTTTTCAACGTAATTAACTGGGTTAAATTTCTCGTATAAATCTTTGTTTTCTGTATACGTACCGCCAAACTCGTACTCAGGGAACCATAGTTCTTCTGTGACGTGATACATAGAGCGCATGTCAAACAAACCAGCGTGGTTAACTAAACACTTAAAACCGTCGCTCCAATTACCTTGGAACCAATTCATCATGTAACCACCGTATGAACCACCTAAGGCACATGCGTTTTCAGTATCTAACCACTTTTGTTGCTGGCCTACTGCTGCTAAGCCTTTTTGTAAATCTTCTAAAGGTTTACCGCCCCAATCTTTAGATATTGAATCAGTAAAGGCTTGGCCATAACCTGTTGAACCATGGAAATCTACCATCACCACACCGTAGCCAGCACCTGCCCATAGTTGTGCATTCCAGCGACCACTAAATGAGTTGCCAAATGAACCTTGCGGGCCACCGTGAACTAAATATGCAACTGGGTACTTTTTACCAGACTCGTAGTTAGCAGGTTTAATCCAGTAACCATGTACAGTCTCGTTGTTCCAGCCTTTAAAGTTAAACTGTTGGAATTCACCAAATTGAATTTTGGCTAACTTATCTTCGTTGACATTCGTTAGGCGTGTTAAATTTTCGCCTTCTAAACTAATTTTGTATAAATCACCAGGTTCAACCAATGACTTGTTACTGAAAATAATGCTTGAATCAGTCACAGCAACTAAGCTGTTGCTGCCATCATTATAAATTGGTCGAACATCACCAAACTGTGTGTTGACCTCGAAGATACTGACTTGACCAACGTCTTGAGCTGTCACATACAATGTGCGTCCATCATCACTAAAAGTCAGTGAATGTGGGCTGCGATCCCATAACGGTGCAACTTCTTTTTCCGCGCCAGTTACAGTGTCACGTAGCATAATACGGTAGCGATCGGCTTCAAAACCTGGTTTGCTCATCGCTAAATAGGCTAATTGACGACCATCTTTTGAATATGTCGGTTGTGCATCCCATGCTAAGTTTTTCTCAGTAAGGTTTTCTGCATCACCACCAGTTACTGGCACTTTCCATAAATCATAATTCGTTGTCCAAGCCTGATCTTTGCTTGGCGCTTTAGCGCTATAAACGATGTGTTTACCATCTGCGGTAAAAGTGACTTCTTCCATTCCTGAAAATGGCTTTGGCGGCGTTTCAGTATCTAAACCAAATGTGACGTCAACAACTTCAGTAACAGGCTTACCATTTAGCTGGCCTACAAATAAATGGCTACGGGCATGATCTTCCCAAGTATCCCAATGGCGAACCATTAATTGCTTATATTCACGGCCAGTTGTTTTCTTATTTTCTTCAGCTTCAATGCGATCGACTGTGCAAGTTAAATCTTTACAGTCTGGGAAAACACGCATATTCATGACAACTTGTTTGCCATCGTTTGAAAGCTTGTAGCCATTCACATCAAGTGGTAAATCGGTGACTTGCATTGCTTCACCGCCAGTTAACGGCAGATTAAAAAGCTGACTGGTACCATTACGAGCCGCTAAGAAGTAAATTGATTTATCATCAACACTGAAATTAACATCATGTTCGGTGCCACTGTGTGAAGTAATTTGTTTTGGTTTGGCGTCTTTATTTGTTAAGTCCAATAGATACAAATCAGAACGGCTTTCACCCTGTTCATCAATTTGTTTGACCGCATAAACCAATTTACTACCGTCATTTGACACGGCAGCAGAATGAAGCTTATTTAAATTTACCAGCTGTTGAACATTAAATGGCGTTTTGCTTGTTTCTGCAGCTTGTGCAGTTAACGCAAAACCTGCGGCAGTTAGCGCAAGTAAAAGCGATGATTTTCTCATTTGATGATGTTCTCTTGTTATTTTTTGTTGTTTATAGCAATAGCATTGCCGATATAATTCGGTTCAACTTTAAACGTTGACGCCGTGTAGCGATGGCCTGTTAGATTCTCGTTGTTGTTCTGCAACCGCTATGTTTAAAAAGCTGATTAGCACAGTACCCAAACAAAAACGCTCAGGCAATAGAGCAGTTCAAAAAAATGAAGCATTCTATTTCTGAGCGTTAATTTTTATCCAATCTGGCTAAATATAAACCACAAATGGACCGTATTATCTAGCATCGCAAGCGTTAATTAGCTTTTTGCGTTAGCAATGTTCACTTTCCAGATGGCAGGACCCGTTTCGTGTGCATTCACGCCTTGAGTATCCACCGCCACAGTAACTGGCATATCTTTAACATCGAACTCGTAAATGGCTTCCATACCTAAATCTTCAAATGCAACAACACGAGACTTTTTGATTGCTTTAGAGACTAAGTATGCAGCGCCACCCACAGCCATTAAGTAAACCGCTTTATGTTTCTTAATTGACTCAACGGTTTGCGGGCCACGTTCTGACTTACCAATCATGCCCATTAGCCCAGTCTTTTCAAGCATTAGGTCAGTGAACTTATCCATTCGTGTTGCAGTTGTAGGGCCTGCTGGGCCAACCACTTCATTACCAACAGGGTCAACTGGGCCTACGTAGTAAATAAACTTACCAGTAAAGTCTACCCCTTCAGGTAAGCCTTCACCTGATTCGATAAGGGTTTGAATTCGCTTATGCGCAGCATCACGGCCCGTTAACATTTTTCCGTTAAGTAATAAGGTATCGCCACTCTTCCAAGTTTCAATTTCAGCTTGAGTAACATTGTCTAAATCAACTCTGTGCGTGTTTTCACCTGCTTCACGGGTAATTTCAGGCCAGTCAGACAATGAAGGTGGAGATAAATCAGCTGGACCTGTTCCATCTAAGTGAAAGTGGACATGTCGTGTTGCAGCACAGTTCGGGATCATCACAACCGGTTTAGATGCAGCATGTGTTGGTACTGATTTAACTTTAATATCTAGCACAGTGGTTAAACCACCGAGCCCTTGAGCACCGATACCCGTATTATTGGCACGCTCAAAAATATCTAAACGTAATTTTTCTTCAGTTGTTTCAGCGCCTCGTTCCATTAATTCATGGATATCGACTGGATCCATCAATGATTCTTTCGCTAATACAGCGGCTTTTTCAGCAGTGCCACCAATACCTATACCTAACATTCCTGGAGGACACCAACCTGCCCCCATCGTCGGTAAGGTTTTTTCAACCCAAGCAGCAATATCATCTGATGGGTTTAACATCACCATCTTAGATTTATTTTCTGACCCACCGCCTTTCGCTGCGATCATCACTTCAACATGATTACCAGGTACCATGTCGATATGAACGACCGAAGGCGTGTTATCACGGGTGTTTTTTCGAGTACCAGCAGGATCGGCAACAATAGACGCACGTAACGGGTTATCTGGATTGGTGTATGCTTGACGTACACCCTCATCGACCATTTGCTGCACGGTCATATCCGTTTTATCCCACTGTACACCCATGCCGATTTTAACAAACGTCGTCACAATACCCGTGTCTTGACATAAAGGACGCTTGCCTTCAGCAGACATACGAGAGTTGATAAGAATTTGTGCAATCGCGTCTTTCGCCGCTGCACTTTCTTCGCGATCATAGGCTTTAGCCATCGCATCAACAAAGTCTTTTGGATGATAATAAGAAATATACTGTAATGAATCTGCAATGCTTTCGATAAAGTCAGCTTGCTTAATTACAACACTAGCAGAATGTGTAGACATATAGGGGCGCTCCAGCAGCCGTTGCGGCATAACTTGTTTTATTTTTATTTGAATACTCTAAATTGTATTCATTTAGCTATTAATCCTTGCAAGGACAATATGATACTCTTTCCAACCTTTTTGGGCTACATCACTTTTTAAATAGGTTTAGTAATGCGTTTAATTAACTCCCCATCATTAGCTGTCAAATCACTCGATTGGGCTCAAGATAGTCATACTGTCTTTAGTGCCATTGCGCAGCAACCATGGGCAATGTTATTAGACTCATCCCATACCGGTCATCAAGATGCCAATTACGATATTATCGTATTCAATCCAGTGGCAACAATAGAAAGCATAGCTGACAATATTCAATGGAAATTTCATCAAAAAATCACAAAAAATCAGGATTTTGCACCAAAGAGCAAAACACGAGTTTCATTAACTGTTTTTGATGTTATTCAACAATTACAAACCTATCTTTACCCAGTAAAACAATCAAGCCAGCTACCTTTTAGCGGTGGCGTGGTTGGCAGTTTTAATTATGACTTAGGTAGAATAATCGAAAAGCTACCTCAACAAGCACTGAAAGATATTCAGCTTAACGATGTAAACCTTGGTTTTTATGACTTTGCCTTACTTTATTGTCATCAGCAACATCAATGGTTCGCTGTCCATTATTTAGGTGAAGAAGCACTCAATATTGAATTGAATAAAATTGATAACTTAATATCAAAAAAAGAGAGCCCTCACGAAACACAAGAGTTCACATTAACTTCTTCTTGGCAAAATCAATCAACAAAACAACAATATACAGAAAGGTTTAACAAGGTTCAGCAATATCTTCATCAAGGTGATTGCTATCAAATTAATTTAACCCAAAGATTTAGTACAAGTTATAAAGGTGATGAATGGCAGGCATATTGCGCGCTTTCAGATGCTAACAAAGCCCCCTTTTCAGCCTTTATACGGTTAAAAAATCACTGCATTTTATCTATTTCACCTGAACGATTTATTCAGCTTCACGACAATAAAATATCCACCAAACCAATTAAAGGCACCATGCCTCGCGGCGCCACATCAGATCAAGATTCTCTGTTTGCAGAGCAGTTACGTCACTCAGAAAAAGACTTAGCTGAAAACGTCATGATTGTTGATTTACTTAGAAATGACATCAGCAAAGTGGCTACAGCGGGTTCCGTGAATGTACCGAAATTATTTGAGATTGAGAGTTTTCCTGCAGTACATCATTTAGTCAGTACAGTAGAAGCGACACTCGACAGCCAATATGATGCGGTAGATTTACTTAAAGCGGCTTTTCCTGGTGGCTCAATCACTGGCGCGCCCAAAATCCGTTCAATGGAAATTATCGAAGAATTAGAGCCTTCAAGACGCAACATTTATTGTGGCAGTATTGGCTATATCAGTCAGGATGGTCGTATGGATACCAGTATCACCATTCGTACCCTTGTCACTGAAGATAATAAGCTTTATTGTTGGGCCGGAGGCGGAATCGTTGCTGATTCGAATGTTGATGCTGAATATCAAGAATCATTTGATAAAGTCAGTAAAATTTTGCCAATACTTACTAACGTTAATCAATCCAACGTTAATCAATCCAACGTTAAAAAATCTAACCTTAGACAAAGCTAAATCATCAAACGTTATGGAAATTAACCATCAATAATGCGTCAATTTCCATACCTTAAGTTTTACGCTAAGACTATTAATAACTGCCTTTTAATATCAGCATTTTGATACAAAGCGATTAATTGAAGGGTCTTGATACCGACTTTTGATACCTGGCTATTAATAAAAGGCTATTAATAACAGTCTATTGATACAATTTATCTTTGTAATGTTGCGCTACACTATGCCAATCAAAACGCACATCCGCCGCCGACTGTCGCATTTTTTTGTATTGTAATAAATCATTAGTATGTAGTGATAATGCACTGACCACTACTTCAATCAATTGCTGTGATTGCTCAGCTAATCCTTGCCCCTCAAATAACCAACCATTTTTTTGATGGATTATGGTGTCTTTTAAACCACCTACACTGTGGGCTATGCAAACTTGAGCTGATTTCATCGCAAGTAATTGACTTATACCGCATGGCTCAAAGCTACTAGGCATGATAAATAAGTCCCCTTGCTTATATAAGACTTGTGATAATGCATCATCATAGCTGTTTAAAAAGACAAAATTGTCATATTTAGCCGCAATGACTTGAAACTCTTGCGCTATTTGTTCATCTCCACTGCCTAGTAATACAAATATACCATTTGGTTTATGAATATTTAGTTGAATCAAAATTGCTTCTAGCGTCGAACCATACTCATGATGTGGCTGCCTTAAGAGTAATACCTTTTGGTCGGTTAGACGGCCAACAGAGGTCATAACAAAATCAACCGTTATAGCATCAGAGCTAGTCGTAATAGCGCGATGGTCATATGAGTTTTTCATCGACAGCAATTGCAATCGCGATAGCGCAATTTGATCCACGCTTTTTACCCACTGACTTTGTCCCATCCAACGAATTAACGCGCGTTGCGCTGACGCTTCGATCTGAATAAATGCAGGTTGTGAGTCAAGTTCAACTGATGAATCGTCATAAACACAGCCATTTAGAATACCTACAACATCGCCACGTTGATGTTTATCTTGAAGTGATTGCTCCAAGCCTTCTCCACCAAAAAATCCATTTTGATGATCGGATGGCAGTAATACTTCTGTTGCATAGCTTGGCGACACTAAATGTACTTTATCGCTCAATTCTATACCCATTCTCATTGGATTAATGCACTCAGGATAACGAGGGTCGGTAATTTGCAGCTTCTGTTCATGGGTTAATTGTCTTGCTAAATCAGGATACCAAGCACAAAAGGATGAAACGTCATCTCGAATAGGTCGTATCCCTTGTATCGCTAAATTGTGAATTGAAAAAACACAACGAATATCCTTTAACGTTTTATATTCTGTTGCGAACGCTCTTAACATCACTAAAAAGCCAGTATGCCAGTCATGCATGTGTAAATAATCAACACGGCCAAGCAAACCATCAACATACGCTTGGGCAACTGCAAGATTAAACAAGGCAAACTTACTGGCATCTTCAGCAAACGGCCTTTCACTACTGCCGTTACAGTAAACTTGATTGTTAGGCCCATTAAATAGCGGGTGATCAAACAAAAAAACCTGATTATTTATTTTGGTTGAATTGGCTGCCTTAATCGGTAGTGACACCTGCCATAAAACCACTTTCTCGCTATTAGCACCAAACTTAACAACGACCTCGCCAACGAGTGTTGCTTGCTGCTGTTTTGCGATAAAGCCATAATTAGGCATGGCCACATCAACGTTAATATCAACACCCGCCAAAGCCAAAGGAAGATCACGAATGACATCTGCCATCCCGCCAACTTTGGCTCCCTTTATGGCATCATTTTCAGCAGCAATCATCAGCACTTTTTTCAAAACATCTCCTTGCTTGTAGTTTTTCTATTTAACAAACTCACTTAACATTGAAGCCACAAGTTCTGTGGCTTCAATGGCAGTAAACTTTAGCGATTACTCATATCCAACCGGCAGTCCAAGCATATTGCGAGTAACTAAAGTGATGCCTTTTTCAGATACTCGAAAGCCGCGGTCTATATCTTGTTGTTTGTTATAGCCAATCTCCATCCCCTCAGGAATGATGCAGCCACGATCGATAATCGCATTTTGAATTTTGCAATTTTTCAACACGACAACATCTGGCAATAGCACAGAGTCTTTCACAAACGAGTATGAACACACGCGTACTTCATCAAATAGCACGCTACGTTTAACCTTCGCACCCGAAATGATACATCCACCAGAAACGATAGAATCTACCGCCATCCCTCTTCGGTCATCGTCATCAAACACGAACTTAGCGGGTGGCAACTGTTCTTGATATGTCCAAATTGGCCATTTTGCATCATATA
Organism: Shewanella sp. 10N.286.52.A9; assembly: GCF_041468985.1. NCBI lineage: Bacteria > Pseudomonadati > Pseudomonadota > Gammaproteobacteria > Alteromonadales > Shewanellaceae > Shewanella > Shewanella sp. 10N.286.52.A9. The sequence goes on from NZ_JBFRJQ010000004.1 coordinate 42,949, forward strand.
AATTGAGCGCTGGCGTCGGTGACAGCAATTCCATATTTGCTTGAAAGAAAGAATCTAAGGTACCAACATCACGCCAATAAGCCGGCTCGTCAGGTACGGCACTAGTGAAAGGAAATGCAAATACATTCGCATCTTTGATAATTGAAGGAATAATGTCTTTACCAAAGTCTCTATCAGATTGATCATTGTCAGCATCTTTGCGTAACTGATCGAATAGGAATTTAGTGTTAAACACATAGTTACCCATTGACGCTAAACAAAATTCTTCATTACCGGGAATAGACTTAGGCACTTCAGGCTTTTCTTCAAAACCTATTACACGTTTATCTTGATCCACTTCCATGACGCCAAACGAACCCGCTGCTTCAGGTATCGGTGTTTCAAGGCAACATACTGTCATATCTGCGCCTGACTCTGCATGTGCAGCTAACAGCCCAGCATAATCCATGCGATAGACATGATCTCCAGATAAAATCATGATGTATTTGGGTAATTCATGTCTAATAATATCGATATTTTGGAATACCGCATCGGCTGTACCTTCATACCAATTACCAGAAGTTTGTTGTGATGCAGGTAGAATTTCAACTGACTCACCTAATTCCTTTTTAAAGTGTCCCCAGCCCCGACTGACATGGCGGATCAGTGAATGTGACTTATATTGAGTCACAACCCCAACTCTGCGTATGCCTGAATTTATACAATTTGATAAAGGGAAATCGATGATGCGAAATTTACCACCAAAATATAACGCCGGTTTCGCACGCCAGTCAGTCAACTCATGTAAACGAGAGCCCCTTCCTCCTGCTAATATGATGGCGTATGTATCCCTTGTAAGATTACTGATATATCGAACGTTTGACATATAAAATTAACTCCTAACTTCACAACGTAGATCGATTAAAGCGATAAATTGCTCATTGTTTAGCAAGCCAAATATCATCACGATAAGCACTGATGGTATTGTCACTAGAGAAACGGCCGCTTGATGCGGTATTTCGGATGCTCATTTGGGTCCAACCTTGTTGATCGGCATACGCCAAAGAGACTTTTTCTTGAGCTTGTTTATAAGCTTCAAAATCTGCGGCGATCATCCATTGATCGAAAGGATCTTCAATTGCAGCAATAATACTGTCGAATATGCCAGGTTCCACTAAGTTAAAGTGGCCACTTTTAAGCATGTTGATGACATTAGCTAATGCGGGGGATTGCTGAATAAAATCATGGGGATTGTAGTGAGATTTAAGCTCACTGACTTCATCAGCGCGTAAACCAAATAGGAAGAAGTTTTCTTCTCCAACCTCTTCTAACATTTCAATGTTAGCGCCATCGAACGTACCGATAGTCATGGCGCCATTCATCATAAATTTCATGTTGCCAGTACCTGATGCTTCTTTACCTGCAGTTGATATTTGCTCTGATAAGTCAGTACCTGGGCATATTTTTTCCATTGCGCTGACGTTGTAATTCGGTAAGAAGGCAAATCGTAGGTACGGAGATACAATAGGGTCAGAATTCACCATGTGCGCCACATTGTTCGCCAATTTTATTATTTGTTTGGCCATGGCATATCCAGGAGCAGCCTTGCCTCCTATCAACACACATCTTGACTGTAAGTCTTTTGTGTCACCCGACAAAATCCGTTGATACAAATGAATGACGTGTAAAATGTTTAACAGTTGACGTTTATATTCATGTATCCGTTTCACTTGAACATCGAACATCATGTTCGGATCAAACGCCACTTCACATTCATCAAGAACCAATTTAGCTAATTCGACTTTGTTATCGTATTTCACTTGTTGCCACTGTTTGACAAACGTTTTGTCGTCAGTGAAAGCATTAAGCGCGGTGAGTTGACTGAGATCAGTTAACCAACTCTCCCCTAAACGGCGATTAATAAGCTGGGTTAATCTTGGGTTACAATGCACAAGCCAACGTCTTGGGGTAACGCCATTGGTCTTATTATTAAACTTATGAGGCCATAATGAATAAAAGTCTTTAAATAGCCCTTGCTTAAGTAATTTAGTATGAAGCCCTGCAACGCCATTGACAGAAAAGCTTGCCACAATTGCTAGATATGCCATACGTACGTGTGGATGCGCCCCTTCCTCAATTATCGACATCAATGCCAATTTATGGGTATCACCTGGCCAATGATGTGCTACATGCTCAAGATAGCGGGCATTTATTTCATAGATGATATCTAATATCCGTGGCAGCATATTACCTAACATTCTTACAGGCCAGCGTTCTAACGCTTCTGGTAATAATGTGTGGTTGGTATAAGCCATCGATTCTGTGGTGACTTGCCAAGCTTCATCCCAACCTAGGCCATAGCTATCCATTAAAAGACGCATTAATTCGGGTACAGCAATACTCGGATGAGTATCGTTTAGCTGCATCACATTGCGCTGACTAAATTGGCTAAAGTCTGCACCGTAAACGGCGGTATAACGCTGTAAAATATCTTGTAAGCTTGCTGATGATAAAAAGTATTGCTGCCTTAACCTGAGCTCTTTACCATTTTCACTGGCATCATTTGGGTACAGTACCATCGTAATTTGTTCTGCTAGATTTTTACGCGCAACGGCTTCGGTATAATCACCATCATTGAATTCTGCCAAATCAAAATCATCAGTTGCTTCAGCTTTCCATAACCTCAATGTATTAATTCGGCCGTTACGAAAACCTGGTACTGGCATATCATGTGGAATCGCTTGTACATCTTGTGTATCAACCCAGACATAATGGCGATCGCCACTTGGGTCGACATAAGTTTCTGTATGACCAAAGAACGGGACAGTAATGGCATGGTTGGCCATCCTGACTTCCCAAGGGTTGCCTTCACGTAGCCAACGATCAGGTTGTTCGACTTGATAACCGTCCACCAGCTTTTGTTTAAACATGCCGTACTCATAACGAATACCATAGCCAACAACAGACAAGTCTAAACTTGCACAGCTGTCTAAAAAGCATGCAGCTAAACGCCCTAAGCCTCCGTTTCCAAGTCCAGCATCTAGTTCTGCTTCTTGTAGCGACTCGAGGTCTGCTGCATACTCCGCCAGTGCCTCATGTGTTTCTTTGGTCAAATCAAGACTTAACAGCGCATTACCTAATGATCTGCCCATCAAAAACTCTAAGGACAAATAAGCAACTTGTTTTTGTTGGTACTGATTGTCTTTGAGGCGTGTCTCTCGCCATTGGTTTAAAAGTTGATTTTTAACTGTAGCAGCAAGTGCACTATACATATCGTTAATGGCATGCTCATCACGGCATAACGACCCATGTATTTGACGCTTAAATGTAGCTGCCAACGTCTCGCACGGATCGCAATCATGATTACTGCCCACGACTTCCAATGTTGATTGATTTACTGCTGAATTGGTATCTAATTCATCAGGCTTCACCTGTTTGGCTTTACCTGACTTTGCCGTCTTGGCTGGCTTTTTTACTGAAGACTTATCTTTAATAGATGGTTTTTCAGTAGTCGATTTCCCTTTCGTTACTGTCATATAGACTCCTTAGCACCTTACAATGTTAATCGTTCAATAAACCGGATCTGACTCGGTTAGCTAATTTATTAAACAACGCGGTTTTACATCGTCTTTTGACGACTGAAATGACGACTACAAAGCGCATTTTCAATTGACTATCTTGTTGTTAAGCTGATGATGTGCATGAAATAATTTTAAGCTTCGCCCACAAAGTAAAACTGCCCCTGACTTTTCTTTTTCATTGGGTTTAGTTTGAAGTTTTTGCTGGGTTAATTGCGTATCAACTAATAGTTGCCAACCTTGATATCCCTCAACTTCGGGTAATTGAAACGGCTTTGATTCTTCACAAGCATTCAATAGGAGTAATAAGGCTTGTGGGTACTGATAAGGTGGTATCACTTCAGAGGTGATCACAACTGCTAAAGTGCGAGTTTCTGCTTCGCTCCACTGTTGTTTGACCATAGGCTCGCCATGACGGCTATACCAAGTAAAGCCGTTTGCGTATTCATCTTCTGGTTCATGAATGAACTCGGCATGACAAAGAATCGGAAAACGCTGGCGCAGTTTAATAAGTTCAGACGTAAATTCTACCAATGGCCAGTCAATTTGCTGCCAGTCTATCCAACAGATGGAATTGTCTTGGCAATATGCATTGTTATTACCTTGCTGACTGTGGCCCATTTCATCACCACTGAGCAGCATTGGTACGCCCTGAGATAGCATTAATGTAGTGATGAAATTTCTTTGCTGCCTAGATCGAATATTAATAATATTTTCGTTGCTAGTATGGCCTTCAACGCCATAATTATGACTTAGGTTTTCATGATGGCCGTCTCGGTTGTCTTCGCCATTGGCTAAATTGTGCCTGTGTTGATAACTCACAACATCACGGAGAGTAAAACCATCGTGGCTGGTAATGAAGTTAATACTGGAAGAAGGTGCTCGACCATGATGTTCAAAAAAGTCACCAGAACCATGAAATCGTCGAGCAAACTCTGGCAACATGCCTTTATCGCCCCGCCAAAAACGTCTCATGGTGTCACGATACCTGTCATTCCATTCACTGAATGCAATGGGATAATTACCGAGTTGATAACCGCCTGGTCCAATGTCCCAAGGTTCGGCTATTAACTTAACCTGACACAATACAGGGTCTTGACTTAATGCATCAAAAAAACCACAGCCTGGATCAAACCCATATACTTCACGACCAAGACAACTTGCTAAATCAAACCTAAAGCCATCTACCCCCATGACCTCAACCCAGTAGCGTAATGAGTCCATAATTAACCTCAGAACCTGAGGATGGTTAGAGTTAACCGTATTTCCGCAGCCAGTATCATTGATATACAAACGCTGATCGTTTGACACTAATCGGTAATAACTGGCGTTATCAATACCTCGGAAACTAAGTGTTGGCCCTAGGCGGTTTCCTTCTGCTGTATGGTTATAAACTACGTCTAAAATAACTTCGATACCTGCATCATGAAAACGATCAACCATCTTTCTAAACTCACCAATATCCTCGCTACTTAAATAACTGGGATTTGGCGCAAAAAAACCAATCGAGTTATAGCCCCAATAGTTGTTTAGTTTTTTTTCAATTAAAAATGGCTCATTTAAAAATGATTGAACTGGTAATAGCTCAACACAGTTCACGCCCAACTGAGTTAAATATTGCAATGAGCTTTTTGAGGCTAAACCTGCAAACTTTCCTTGATGAGCTTTATTAACTTCGGGATTCAGTACACTGAATCCTTTAACGTGCATTTCATATATAACGGTGCTTTCAAGAGGAATGTTAAGTCTTTTTATAGGTGTAGATTTCAGTACTGAATCATCAATCACGACACATTTAGGCATATATTGTGCGTTATCGATTTCACAAAACGACAAGTCTGCATCAACATCATTTCGGCTAATGTCATAACCATAATTTGCATCGTTGGGTGCTAAGTTGCCTTTAAGTTGTTTTGAATAAGGATCGAGTAACAATTTATTGTGATTAAACCTATGACCCAAGTGAGGTTGATACGGACCGTAAACACGATAACCATATAAATCCCCCGCTTTTACACCAGGCACAAAACCGTGCCAAATTTGCTTGGTTTTATGTACCAAACAAATTTGTTTTTCGTTATTACCGTTATGATCAAACAGGCATAACACAACTTGTGTTGCATTCGCTGAAAAAATAGCAAAGTTCACCCCACCAGCAATCACCGTTGCACCAAGTGGATATGATTGTCCTTTGGTAACAAGAACATTGAGGTTATTTTCAGCGCCGTTGTTCATCTTTACGCCTCGTTATTTGTTACAAGTTGACTTGCTGCTAACACAACACAGCCTAGAGGTGGCACAGTGATAAGTCCGCTTTGATTCATGCCTTGCCAAGGTACCTCGTCGTTAATAACAGTTTGATTAATCACATTACTGCCTCCAAACTGGCTCGCATCACTGTTAAGCAGTTCTTCGTAGTGATTTGGGGTCGGTAAGCCAATTCGGAAATGATGATGTACTTGCGGAGTCATATTGATGATGAAAATGAGTGCGTCATCAGAAGATTGCGCATAACGAATAAATGAGAAGACACTGTCTTGACTGTTATCACAATCAAGCCACTGAAAACCTGTTGATTGATGATCTAATTCATATAAACAAGGATGAGATATATACAGACCATTAAGCGCCTTTACCCAGTCTTGTATGCCTTGATGAGGTGCAAACTGCAGTAAATGCCAATCTAAACTTTGGTTATGATTCCATTCATCACGTTGACCAAACTCAGTTCCCATAAACAATAATTTTTTACCAGGTTGTCCCCACATCATCCCGATGTAAGCACGTAACGTGGCAAACTTTTGCCAATCGTCTCCAGGAATTTTATGTAAAACTGAGCCTTTTCCGTGTACGACTTCATCATGACTAATAGACAATATAAATTGCTCGGTATAGGCATAGACTAGAGCAAATGTCATTTCATGGTGATGATGTGAACGGTAGATAGGATCCCGTGCTAAATAACGTAAACTGTCATTCATCCAGCCCATATTCCATTTAAAACCAAATCCTAAGCCCCCTTTTTCCGTAGAGTTAGTCACCCCTGGCCATGCAGTGGATTCTTCAGCAATCATTGTTGCGCCAGCAAAGCTGGCATAAATACGCTCATTGAGTAGTTTTAAAAACTCTATGGCTTTAATATTTTCACGACCGCCATATTCATTCGGTAACCATTGACCAGATTGACGGCTGTAATCTAGGTAAAGCATTGATGAAACAGCATCTAATCGTAATCCATCGAAATGAAATTCAGATAGCCAATAACAAGCATTACTCAGTAAGAAGCTTTGCACTTCACCACGGCCATAATTAAAGATAAGCGTATCCCAGTCAGGGTGCTCACCTTGTCGAGGATCTTCATGTTCATATAAACAACTGCCATCAAATTTAGACAAGCCGTGGGGATCTTTAGGAAAGTGTGCCGGAACCCAGTCCAACAGCACAGCAATCTGATGTTTGTGGCAAGCATCGACAAACGCCTTTAAGCCATCAGGATCACCAAAACGATATGTTGCAGCATACAAGCCCACAGGTTGATAGCCCCAAGACCCATCAAAAGGGTATTCACAAATGGGCATCAGTTGCAGATGCGTAAAGCCCATTTCAACGATGTAAGGAATTAACTCGCTAATTAGATCGTCGTAGCTAAGGTAAGATTCGCCCCATTCACCTTTTCGCTTCCATGAGGCAAGGTGCACTTCATAAGTTGACATTGGCGCTTGATGTAATTGAGTGTTGGCGCGTTTAGTTAACCATTTGCTGTCTTTCCATTGATACTGACTATTCGCGGGAACGATAGATGAGTTACCCGGCGCAGCTTCCATCGCTTTTGCATAAGGGTCTGATTTTTCAATCGACTCACCATATTGATTAACAATATAAAATTTATAAAAATCCCCCGCTTTGGCATTGGGCAAAAATATCTCCCATATGCCATTGCTTGGATGAAATCTCATTACATGTTGTCTAGGATCCCAATGATTAAAATCCCCTACAACGGATACACGCTGTGCATTGGGTGCCCATGCACAAAAAAGCACACCATCTACCTTATTAACTTGTTTCCAATTAGCACCTAAAAATTGATAACTGGCTTGTTGTTTCCCTTCAGCAAATAAGTACACATCATCCGCATCTAACAAGCTTTCGAATTGATATGGGTCAATTATAGTTTCTACGCTTAATGGATATGTCACTTTAAGGCTATATAAAAACGGCTTAACCCTTCGCCCCATTACACCTGCAAATAAACCTTGTTCATCAACCTGTGATAATTCAGCCACTTTTTTACCGTCTTTTATAGCAATAACCTCAACACTGACTGCCCCCTTGATAAAACATCTCACAATCAGTGATTTACCATTGGGTGCCTTGTGCATGCCTAATAAAGAAAAGACATCCGTATAATCTCCTTTCAAGATGGCAATATCCGATCCTTGATTAAATAAAGGCGCATTATTCGTCATTGTGTATTGCTCCATAAAATTAATAACTGTTCTAACTACTGATCGAATTGTGCATCAGTCATTCTGGAATGATTAATCACACTAAGGCGCTGTTTTATCGCATCTGATGTTGTTATATGTTCAAGTGACATTGATAAACGACGGCGCCAATTAGGGTATTCTTTCCATGTGCCAGGGATATTGACAGGCATGGTTTCACAAATAAGATCTTCAAGTTGTACGCTGTATAAAGATGAGTTTCCTGATGCGGAAAGTTGAAGCCAAGCCCTTAAAACTTCATCAAACTCAATACGGTTTCTATCGCCTTCAAACAGCAATATTCCTTTCTGACAAAATAGATGGATCAATTGATGCTTTTCATGGTCACGTTCATTTAGCATCTCTTGCTGTTGCTGAAGATTAATTAGATTTAGTTGCTGTCTTAATTCGATATCATTACCGTGCCACCAAGCAGATAACGTCGGCACATCATGATTCGCTAGCATCATCAAACTCTGGCGTTTGTAATGCTCTGGTGATGTAAACCCATCATTTTGCTTTGAAAAATAAAACAACTCATTTGAAAATATGTTGGCATTAGAAAGGTTTTGAACTATTTCTGGCGGAACAATGCCAAGATCTTCACCTATAACGATGCATTGAGCTCGCTGACTTTCTAACGACAAAATTGCAAGTAACGCATCAAGTGGGTAATACACATAGGCCCCATCACCTAAGCTTAAGTTTTTAGGCCACCACCAAAGACGAAGTAATCCCATGACATGATCAATTCGTAAACCACCACAAGATTGCATGTTGCTTCTAATTAGGTCTTTAAAGTGGAAAAAATTTAATTGCTGTAATTTAATCGGATCCATCGGGGCAAGTCCCCAATTCTGACCTTGGGGTGCAAAAGGATCTGGCGGGGCGCCAATATTAGCGTTAGCACAAAAATAATCAGCATTTTGCTGCACTTCTGATCCTGTGGGAGAAGCCCCTACGGCCATATCTCGGATTAAACCGATGGACATTCCCACAGATTTCGCCGTTAATTGGCATAAACTAAGCTGACTTGTTGCGACAAATTGTAAGTAGCACCAAAAGTCTGGGTTAGAAAATGTAGCCTGACAGCTATCTTCTTTATGATGACCTACCTGCCAGTCAGCATATTGTTGTAAGGCTTGTTCATGCTGTTTTTTGAAGTCACTAAATGCTTGAAATCGATCTGTTAAAGTCGATTGATTTTCTTCAATAAAGGTATCAAACAATAAACAGAAAACCCGCTGTTTTAGTGCATAGACTTCTGCGTAATCTAACAGTGAATTCTCAAAAAGTTTGTGTTTATTCATTTGCCAGTCAGGCGTTGATAAAACATGTTTAACGCTGTCATATTCTTTTACTGATTCAATATGAATATAAAGTGGATTCAGTCTACGTCGATCATCAGGACTGTACGGACTAATATGGCTAGGTAAGTCCAGAGCATGAAGGGGATTAAGCAGAATAAAGTCAGCACCTTGCTCGGCACTGAATACGATTAACTTTTGTAAATCATTAAAGTCACCTACGCCCCACTGGCTTTCACTTTTAATGCTATACAACTGCGTAGAAATACCCCAAGGATTAGCTTTTTTACTTAGGGAAAAGTTGCCAGTAGTAGCTTGTTGATGATATCTGACACTTGATAATGGCTCAGAAAGCGATCCTGAGTAGGCCTGTCTTGGTGCGAGCATCAGCTGACACAAATACTCAGTGACATGATTATCTGAGTCCAGTGAACACGTCAGTTGATGATAGCCAAGCCCAATTGCATTATTTTGATGCTCATTTAATAAAAAGTGATACTTGATATAGAGGCAATCATTTGTTTTATAGTCACCAATAGCGGTTAACTGACTGCTGTGTATTTGAAATCTAAATGATTCATTTTGTTCGCTAAAAAGATGTAAACGTATATAACCAACAAAATGTTCAGTCAAACATAACTCTACATATGGCTCATCGACGTAAGTCCACTGAAATGCCCCTATGGGTTTAAGCCAGGGTGCCACGTCTAATTCGTGGATGCGCTGCTCGATGAACTTATCATTGAGAACTGACAATGCGCCGTCGACATCAGATTGATGCGGCGCCAAACACATTGACGTTAGAATTCCTTTTCTATCATTAGGCGAAATATGAACATGATTGCCAAAGCAATCAATAAACTCTGCGCCTACGCCTTGCAAATACAGTAACTTTTCCAGTCCCATATTTGTCATCCTCGCAAATAACATGCCTGATTAATAACTCAGCAGTTACCATGCCAGTCAAACATCACAGTTTAACTACAGTGATATTTCATCAGGATGACAGAATATATTTACAACTTTTCAGTAACTTACTCTAAAGAGGTAAAAGAGGCACAATACGCCTTTGTTTAAAACTCGATGGATAATTCACGATATTTCAATAGTTTTGGTGCAATTTACGCACAAATAACGTGCAGTTAAATAAACAACTACAGGAGTCATAAGTAAATTTTTAATCAACCTCATTGGCAAAAGTTACACCTTATTGGTGGCAATATGATAATTTAGTTATAACTGATTAATCAAAGATGCGACTTTAAAGTTAGGAAGGTAAATGAACGCTCAACAGTTTAATGTCCATTTTGCACTTCAAAACCTCAGCGACAATTCCAGCGATATCCCCATTCAACAGGCATTACGTAAAGCTGCAGTGTTAATCCCGCTGATGGAGGTTGATGGCCAGCTACACATGCTCATCACACGCAGAGCGCTGCATTTAAGAGCACATCCTGGACAGTACAGTTTCCCCGGCGGAAAAGTCGATAAACAAGATAACTCCATTATCGAAACAGCCCTTAGGGAGGCAGAAGAAGAAATTGGCTTAAAACAAAGTAATGTCGACGTGATTGGTCAGTTCCCCGCCCATGCGACATTCACAGGGTTTCGAATCACCCCTATTGTAGGCATAATAAAACAACCATTTGAGATCAAAATCGATCCAGGAGAAGTATCTGAGACTTTTTGGGTGCCACTAAGCTTTTTCACAACCGCTAGCAATCGATATCAATTAAGGTATATGCGTGATGGACAAACGTTTGATGTGCATTACATGCCTTATAAAGGCAAATTCATTTGGGGTGTTACTGCGGCGATTATTGATTTGTTGTGCAAACACATCAGTACCACTGATAAGAGCTAAATAACGTAACGAATATACAAGCCAGCAGCAATAGAGACCATCAGTAGCAATGGTATATTGACCCAAAAACCTATTTTCTTCGACGTTTGAGCATAAAAATTAACCCCAAGATTAACAAAACTTATTGCAGCACAAGCCCAGATAACATACTCCAGTCTCACAGTTAATTCTGGATCCCAATTTAATCTGACCTCAACACCTTTACTCATAAAATAACCTACCGCACGATCAGGTCTTGCGTCGCCAAAAACAAGCAGCGCATATACGGCCAAAGACCAACCGGCCACAGACAAAATGGTTAATATGATTTGCAAAAATTTTGTTTTGGTCACTAATTCACCTCACTACCAAGTGTTTTATTAAAATAGCGCTTTTGTTCATATGGTTACAAGATAATTTTTACAACCTATTGTACGTATATGACAGGAAATTGGCTCAATTTAGGCATTTATTAGTAAAACTTACGCATTTATCTGCGTCTAAGGGCGTTTTCGGCTTGTTAAACGCCGATATCAAGGTAATATAAAGCACTTATTTTTATCATTGATTCATTGGAGAACTAAGCAACAATGAGCATTACATCTGTCGCTTCTGTATTTAAAGGTGACTTCGCGATTGGTTCGCAAGTTACAGTTCGTGGTTGGGTTAGATCTCGCCGCGATTCTAAAGCTGGTATTTCATTCCTTGCTGTTTATGACGGTTCATGTTTTGACCCTATTCAAGGCGTAGTACCAAATAATTTAGATAATTATACTGATGAAGTGCTAAAGCTTACTGCTGGTTGTTCAGTTATCATGACTGGTGAAGTCGTGGAATCTCCAGGTAAAGGTCAAGCATTCGAAATGCAAGTTACGCAGGTTGAAGTAGCTGGGTTTGTTGAAGATCCTGACACTTATCCTATGGCTGCAAAACGTCATTCGATTGAGCATTTACGTGAATTAGCACACCTTCGTCCACGTACTAACATCATTGGTGCGGTTGCACGTGTTCGTAACTGTTTATCGCAAGCCATTCACCGCTTCTATAACGAACAAGGTTACATTTGGGTATCAACCCCGTTAATCACTGCTTCTGACACAGAAGGTGCTGGTGAAATGTTCCGTGTATCAACCCTAGACATGGAAAACTTACCTCGCACAGATAAAGGCAATGTTGACTTTGCTGAAGACTTTTTCGGTAAAGAATCATTTTTGACTGTATCAGGCCAATTGAATGCTGAAACTTATGCATGTGCTTTATCTAAAGTATATACATTTGGTCCGACTTTCCGTGCTGAAAACTCTAACACTAGCCGTCACTTGGCTGAGTTCTGGATGGTTGAACCTGAGGTTGCTTACGCTGACTTAGATGATGCAGCTAAACTCGCTGAAGACATGCTTAAATATTGTTTCCGTGCAGTGTTAGAAGAACGTCGTGACGATTTAGAGTTCTTCGCACAACGTGTTGAGAAAACGGCAATTGAACGTTTAGAAGCATTTGTAACAAGTGACTTCGCGCAAATTGATTACACTGATGCAATCGAAATTTTAAAAGCCTGCGATAAAGACTTTGAATTCGATGTTGAATGGGGTATCGACTTACACTCAGAACACGAACGTTACCTTGCTGAAGAGCATTTTAAAGCACCTGTGGTTGTTAAAAACTATCCGAAAGATATCAAAGCATTCTACATGCGCTTGAATGATGATGGTAAAACAGTGGCTGCGATGGATGTATTAGCACCTGGTATTGGTGAAATCATCGGTGGAGCACAACGTGAAGAACGTTTAGATGTGCTTGATGCTCGCTTAGCAGAAATGAAATTAGATCAAGAAGATTACTGGTGGTACCGTGATTTACGTCGTTACGGCACTGTACCGCATGCAGGTTTCGGTTTAGGTTTTGAGCGTTTGGTATCTTATGTTACTGGTGTAAGCAACATCCGTGATGTAATCCCATTCCCTCGTTCACCTAAATCAGCTAACTTTTAATCGTTGGCTTTATAAAAAAACGCGCTATATGCGCGTTTTTTTTGTGCATAAGAAACAACTAATTAATTTTCTCTACGCACAATTGAATATATCCATAAATAGCAACAAGTACCATCCAAGGTAGCAGTAACCATAAATAATGTGTGCTAGCGGCTTCTTTAGAATATTGATGTATAAGCAAGATAATGCTGGCAAAAATGCTCGCGCAATAGGTTAACCACAGGACAATAATGACAGAGTTGTTTGTTTCAGTAATTTTATAGCCTGTTAACGCGCTTAATCCGAATATCAGCCCCATTGCAAGCGCTCCACCGACCAAAAACTGAATGGCTGAAGCCAATATAACTAAACCCATAGATTTTTATTTCCTTATAAAATGACAGCTTCTTATCCCTTGAAGCTCCAGTGTTATGTTGTCTTGTGTTTTTTTAGTAACAAATGATTTTAGTAACAAATGATGAATCATCAACCTAAGTATTCATCTCTATGATTAACTACTCATATCAAGCTCGTTTAATTGTTGGCTTTATCATTCCCCTTCTTAAAATTAGATAATCCCCAAAATAAAATACCCGTGCCACTACAAGAAAGAAAAAAGAATAAACCCAATCCAACAGGCGAACCCCAAGAAAATGCAAAGTACAAAACGTCCATATTTTTTCCTTTTCAACATGTCTAATAGAAGAAGATTGGATGCAATTGTGCACTATCACTGCTTTAATTAGCATTTAAGTTGTTACTTAAATCGTGCAACAACACTTTCGAACCAAGTGCCCAGCGTAGACTTTCTACTATTTAAAAATAAATGTTCGAAATCTGCAGCGACTTCCATTGCAAGAATGCAATCATCAAAATGTGTTTTTAGATTATCGTCAGTAAATACAAAAACCTCTCCATCAAATTGGATACAATGTTCGTTATCATCAAGGATAGATATCAACAAACGTGTATTGGCTATCCATGATGCACGAGCATTAAAAAACATTGCTTGTTCTATCGCTTTTTTCTCAATTTTAGAAACGCCGCTATGAATAGATTGACTCAAGCCCTTCTGTTTATTGTTTACTAATGTATTTAAAAAATCACTACCAGAATTAAGTACGTACTGACAATAAAAACGTTTGTATTGAGATAATAACAAAGACAAATGATCTAATCGTTCTACACCCTGTTTTCTAAATTCTTTTGAACTGAGATAACTTGGCTCAATAAACTCATGAAGATTAAGCGCATTTTGCTGCGAGGAAAAATAAGACTGAGCCTCAGAAAGCGTCATGTTATCAGCAGTATTGCTACTAAGAACCTGCTCAAACGCTACTGCTTCCATCTTTAATTCCCATAAAGTGTCTGATTCATGCTAAAAGTGCGGTGTCTATTACTTATAATGGCGTTATTATGCACAAAACGAGATAACAAGGCATTAACAATGACAGTTTTATTCAAAAAAAAAGAGGCTAACGCCTCTTTTTTAAAACACCAATGGATTAATATTTGGAGCGAACTAAAGATCTTTATAAACCTTGCCATCTTTCATGACAAAACTGACGCTCAATAAAGATGAAATATCCTTAAGTGGACTCTTTTTAGTTGCAATAATATCGGCAAATTTACCGGTTTCAATGGTACCTAATTTATCAGACATATCGATTAAATCAGCCGCGTTCACTGTTGCAGACTGTAAAATATCACTATTGGACATACCAGCTTGGTGCATTAACACCGCTTCTTGTGCATTAATACCATGCTTTGACACGCCACTATCAGTACCAAACGCAATCTTGACGCCCGCCTTATATGACTTTTCGAAGTTAGCTAACATATCAGCGCCAACACGGATCGCTTTCGCTTTGATAGGTTTAGACATAAAATCAGATGTTTCAGCCATATCTACAACCGTCGCACCAGCCAATAATGTGGGCACTAAATACGCACCAGTTTGCTTAAATAGTTTGATGGTTTCGTCGTCTGCATAACTACCATGCTCGATACTGTCGACACCTGCACGCAATGCGGCATTAATCCCTGCAGTTGCATGGGCATGACTGGCTACTTTTCGGCCAAGATCATGTGCTGTTTGCACAATCTCTTTTAGCTCTAAATCAGTCATTTGTTGACCCGTACCCGTATTGGTATCCGATAATACTCCACCAGTTGACGCGACTTTAATCGCATCTGCGCCGTATTTAATTGCGTGCCTCGTCATTTTTCGACACTCATAAGGTCCATCACAAAGCGTTTTAGGAGACTTCATTGCTAATAAATCTGGCGCCATTCCATCTGCATCTAAATGTCCTCCTGTGATAGAAATACCTGCAGCGGCAATAATTCGAGGCCCTTCTATCCAGCCCTTTTCAACACCATCTCGTAAAGCGTACATTTGCTCTGATTCACTCAGTAAATCGCGCACTGTTGTAAAGCCAGCTAACAATGTTGTTTTGGCGTAATGAACACTTTTCATTGCGATATCAGCATCAGATAACTTTACTGTATCTTTCGTGTTATCTGGACCAAGTTCCATTTGTAAATGCACGTGCATGTCCATTAAACCTGGCATAACGAAACTGTTTGATAAATCGATTAACTTAGCGTCTTTTGCAATTAAGTTAGCTGAAATATAGCCTTTCCTGACATCAAGGATTTTACCATCTTTAACCACAATAGTTTGCTGAGTTAATGGCGACTTCCCTGGTATGGCAAGTAGCTCACCTGCATGAATAACTTGAGTAGCTGCAAATGCTGATTGAGCCATAACGCCGCTTAATAACAAGGATACTAGGCTAACAGAACGGCGAATAATAGCAGGTTTAAATGAGTGTTTATGATGATTTATCAGGGAATGAGTAAACATGAGTAGCGTCTTTTATAAGTTATTTATACGGGTAATATACCTAATAAAACACAAATGTAAACTAGGATTCACATCCCTTTAATATTAATTCTTTATATGCTAATTTACAGTAAAGACTAATTTTATTCGTCAAATCAGTATATAAAGGCTTATACAAAAGCTAAAGATTCATACTTCTCCAATGCTAAATTTTACTCGTCAAGGAATACACATGAACAAAGGCATATATCTGGTGTTAATGCTGACGCCTATGGCCGTTGCTATTAGCTCAACAATGGCAATTGCGGATACTCAATCAGCGGTTACGCAAGCTAGCCCCGACAATACATTGCAACTTGAGGATATTTTTACCCTCGAATATGCCTCAAACCTTGAAATCAATAACGACGGAGATGAGGTTTACTTCGTTAGAAACTACATGGATATTCAAAGTGATAAAAAGCTCGGCAATATCTGGAAGGTCGACAACAAAAAGCGTTTAACCCCTGTAACTAATGGCTTGCATGTGGACTTTTCTCCAACTTTATCACCCGATAACAGCAAGCTTGCTTATGTATCAACCGCGAGTGGTTCACCTCAAATACATATAAAGTGGTTAGAAACCGGTGATGTAGGCCAAATGAGTCATTTTAGTCATGCGCCCAGTAACCTTACTTGGTCACCAGATGGCACAAAAATAGCCTTTACTCGTTTTGTTCCAAGCAAACCAAAGTCAGTTGTATCTTTACCCGGTAAACCACATAACGCTAAGTGGGCTAAACCAGCAGTTTATATTGATGATATGTACTACCGTTTTGACGGTGCTGGTTTTACGAAACCTGGTCATAGCCATATTTTTGTCATGTCTGCTGATGGTGGCTCTGCTCGACAAATTACCCAAGGTCAATTTGATCATCGCAGCAACCTCAGTTGGACAAAAGACGGCAAACAGATAATTTATGCAACGAACACCCGTGAAGATAAAGAATTAGAATGGACTGATAGCAATATATTTAGTGTTGATGTCCAGACTCAAAAAGTTAGCCAACTCACTGACCGACTTGGGCCTGACAATGCACCTCATGTATCACCTAACGGTAATTACATTGCTTATTTAGGCTACGATCAACATCATATGAATTATGAGAACACTTTATTGTATGTCATGGATATTGATGGCAGCAATAAACGTGCAATCACGACTGATTTAGATCGCTCAATCAATAGCATCCAATGGGCTGACAATAGTAAAGCTGTGTATATGAGCTATCACGATAAAGGTGAAACTTATGTCGCTTATCAACCATTAAATGGTAAACGTAAGATAGTAGCTAAGAACCTCGGAGGCCTTGCATTTGGCCGACCTTATACAGGCAGTGATTTTGATGTAGCAGAGAATGGTACTATTGCTTTCACTTACTCTGATCCACAGCGCCCAGCAGATATTGCAATCACTCGAAAAGGCAAAACTCAACAGTTAACAGATCTCAATAGTGATGCTCTCGATTACAAAACATTAGCCGATATAAAAGAAATCAACGTCAAGTCGTCTTATGATGATCGTAATATTCAAGCATGGATTGCCTACCCACCTGGTTACAAAGCCGCAAAAGAGGCTGGCAAACAGTTTCCATTGATTTTAGAAATTCACGGTGGCCCAGTCACAAATTACGGTCCTCATTTTTCAGCAGAAGTGCAATTAATGGCAGCGAGCGGATATGTTGTTGTTTATGCAAACCCTCGAGGAAGTGATAGTTACGGTAAGGAGTTTGCCCAAACTATACATAACAACTACCCAAGCCAAGATTATGATGACTTAATGTCTGTGGTAGACGGTGTCATCGCCCAAGAAGCAATTAATAAGGACGCGCTATTTGTCACCGGTGGCTCGGGCGGAGGCGTATTAACAGCATGGATCATTGGTCACACCGATAGATTTAAAGCTGCTGTTGTCGCTAAGCCTGTCATTAACTGGTACAGCTTCGCATTAACAACAGATATTTATCCATTTGTTATCAAAAACTGGTTTAAAAAAATGCCATGGGAAGATACAGCTCACTACATGAAACTTTCACCAATAAGCTATGTAGGAAACGTTACAACTCCAACTATGCTATTAACTGGTGATGCGGATCAGCGAACGCCTATAGCAGAAACAGAGCAATACTACCAAGCACTAAAACTTCGCAATATCGATACAGCAATGGTTAGAATTCCAGATGCGCCACATGGGATTTATAAACGCCCAAGTAACTTAATGTCTAAAGTCGCTCATATTCTTTGGTGGTTCGAGAAATACCAATAGCTAAAAAAATATTATGCCCTTTCTAAGCCAGAGCCATGCTCTGGCTTTTTCATTAAAGTGTGTGAGGTTCTTATTAGAACTTCCTATCAATAGGTTACTCATTCATCGCTATTGGCTTTCTGAATATAGCAAAGAGAAAGGAATATGAATCTACATTGATTACGCTACAACCCTATTGCTAAAACTTCAAAATAAAGAAAGCAAAAAGCCCGCTATAAAATAGCGAGCTTCTCTAAATATGGCGGAGAGATAGGGATTTGAACCCTATATCGATTGCGTTACAAACCATTTCGATAAAAGTTCGAATCCAAACACAAAAAAGCCCGCTATTACTAGCGGGCTCTTTCGATAAATATGGCGGAGAGATAAGGTTTTAACCCTACATCGATTACGCTACAAACCCATTGCCAGTATTTCAAAATAAAGAAAGCAAAAAGCCCGTTACTTTGCAGTAACGGGCTTTTCTAAATATGGCGGAGAGATAGGGATTTGAACCCTAGATGGGCTACAAACCCATGCCGGTTTTCAAGACCGGTGCATTCGACCACTCTGCCATCTCTCCGAACGAGCAAGATAATAGCTATCACTCTGGTTAGTGTAAAGTATTAATTTAAAGATTATGATTGTTTGGCTAACTATGCATCAAATAGTGAGTTTAGTGAGCAGTAGCGTAGGCTGAGTAAATCAATACTAGAATCTGCAAGAAATAAACATATGGAACTCAGATTCTACTCTTGCCTTTATTTCGCTACTAACCCATTACCAAAATTACAAAATACAAAAAGCCAAAAGCCAGCTACTTTGCAGTAACGGGCTTTTCTACATTGGGGCAGAGATAGCGATTTGAACCCTACATCGATTGCGCTACAAACCTATTGTCAATATTTCAAAATCGAAAAAGCAAGAAGCCCGCAATAAAATAGCGGGCTTATTTAAAATATGGAGGAGAGATAGGGCTTTGAACCCTACATCGATTACGCTACAAACCCATTGCCAATATTTCAAAATCGAAAAGCAAAAAGCCCGTTACTTTGCACTAACGGGCTTTTCTACATATGGCGCAGAGTTAGGGTTTGAACCCTACATTGGCACCCTACAAACCATTTCATTAAAAGTTCGAATCCAGAAACAAAAAAGCCCGCTATTGCTAGCGGGCTCTTTCGATAAATATGGCGGAGAGATAGGGATTTGAACCCTAGATGGGCTACAAACCCATGCCGGTTTTCAAGACCGGTGCATTCGACCACTCTGCCATCTCTCCGAACGACGAGAATAATAATGCTCTCGACGTTTGCTGTAAAGTACTAAAACTAATAAAACTAATCGATTGCTTGACTTACAATCAATCTGTCGATTTTTTATCTGAATAAAGCCCTACTCTTGCTGGATCTGGCGCTACAAAACCATTCGACATACTAGCCCAACTATCTTGCTTAGATAACAAGTAACCTAAATAAACTCCAACAGCGCTCAGTAATATGCCTAATCCAATCGTCATTTCAGCATATTGAGCCAGCATAGCAACAATACTCGAAGCCCCAAAGGCCATTCCGATTTGAATAAAGTTTTGTAAGCCAGCTGCCTTAGTCGCATTCTTACTAAACTGCTGTAATGCGTTATTGACCACAATAGGATAAATCGCACCGTTGGCCGCCGCTAAAACAGAGAAAGAAATCAGCAATGGATATATAGTTTCCATCGTCATAACTAAAGTGACTAACGCAATTACAGCAACACAAGCAAAGAATAAACCTAGTACGTATTTAAGGGCTGATTGTGCTCCGCACTTTTTAACTAATACCTTACTCATATAACCACCTACGATAAACATGATGGTTTGAGGAATAAAACTGAGTCCAATCGCCTGTGCTTCGTAGCCAAACTTAATCATGACACTTGGCCACACAGTTAAGTAACTAAAAAATGCAGCCGAACACGCTCCAAAAATAATCACATTTCCTAAGTAACGGGTGTTTTTCACAATGCTTTTATAACTGATGCTTTGCTGCACTTCAGCTTGTTTTGATTCACTTGCCACTAACCATTTAGTGAGTACGATAAGTAAAACGGCCACAATGACTAAAGTCACAAATACCGCACGCCAGCCAAATGAATTAACAATCGCAGCTCCAATTAACGGCGCAACAGCTGGAGATAAAGCCACTAGCGGCATAATATTCGAGAACACTTTTTGCGCTTTGTCAGCATCGTATTTTTCAACAACGATGGCTTGCCAAATGACACCAGCACTACATGCTCCTAATGCTTGAAAAAAACGGGCAATATTTAACATCGTAATTGAATCACTTGCCACAATGACGCCACTTGCAGCGGCAAATAACGTTAAACCCGCAATTAATGCGTTTTGCTTACCAATCTTTTCAACTAAAGGACCATATAATAATTGGCCTATGGCGAGACCAGCTAGGAATGTGGTCAATGAAAAGGCAACATTATTCAAGCTTGTTGAAAAAGAATCAGCAATATTCTGAAATGCAGGCAAGTACATATCAGTTGCAATAAAACCTAACATACTTAACAAAGCTAAATAGGCTAATAAAATAAAATACTGCACATTGGCAGTGTTTGAAGACGCATTAGTCATCTTAAAAATAATTCCAAATAAAGGGCTGTTAAAAATCAGCGTGCAGTCTAATGACTTGCAAAATGATTGTGAAACGTTTACTTTTGATGACTGCATTCATATTTTTTCACAGCAAAGGATCGCCCTCTATGCTTTCAGAACAAGCATTGGAAATGATTGATATTGTCGCTCGTGTAGGTAGTTTCACCGCTGCAGCTAATCAATTGCATAAAGTTCCATCAGCCGTCAGTTACGCAGTAAAACAAATTGAAGATGAACTTGGTGTCATTTTGTTTGAAAGGCATCATCGCAGTGTTAGCTTAACGGAGCCAGGTAAACATTTTGTCCAACATGCAAGAGAGTTGCTGGCTGAAATGAATGACCTAAAACGAAGCACTCAACGTGTCGCAAACGGTTGGCAACCTACACTTTCTATTGCGTTAGATAACATTGTTAGAGCAGACCGAATCAGTGTGCTGATCTCAGATTTTTACCGCCACTTTAGTGATGTAGAATTAATTATTCGCATTGAAGTGTTTAATGGCGTTTGGGAAGCATTAGCTACAGGAAGAAGTGATATTGCCATTGGTGCAACCACTGCGATACCTGTCGGTGGTGTTTTTCAGTATAAAGATATGCGAGACATTGAATGGGCGTTTTTAGTCAGTAAAAACCACCCATTAGCAGAAATCGATCGTCCTTTAACTGATGATGAATTACGTATCTACCCTTCTATTTGTCTTGAAGATACGTCAAGAGAGATCCCTAAACGAACCACATGGCTACTCGACAATCAACGCCGTCTAGTTGTGCCTGATTGGATTCGAGCCATTAATTGCTTTAGAGACGGTTCAGGTATTGGCTATATGCCACTTAATCTCGCTAAGCCTTTTATCCAATCGGGTTCATTGATTGCGAAAACCTTAGAAAACCCTAAAAATGCAAGCCCATGTTGTCTTGCTTGGAATCAAGAAAAAATGTCCCCAGCACTTGAATGGGTACTCGATTATCTTGGTGATACAGACAAGCTCCATCGTGAATGGTTAGCGTAAACCACGGCTTTGTCGTCCTTTAAGATTGACCAATTTAATGTTCATTTAAGTATTGTTTTCAACAATAAGGTTAATGCGCAACATATTGTCTTATTTTGCGACATTGAAGATAAATTAATGGCGCAAAATCAACTAGTTCATCATGATGACTTTAAGCTGTAGCAAAGCTGTTGTATCATCAAGTTAAGTTATCAGTAATTTACCATGTGCTGAGAGAGCATTTTGTTAAATTACACTCTTTTTAACGTCTCGGAGACTGTTATGAATCAACAAACTTTGTCGGGTCAACAAGCCACGACGATGGAAACCAACAAACTCATTAAAAACACTTATATGCTGCTGTCTATGACATTAGCATTTGCTGCTGTAATGGCGGGTGTCGCAATGGCGTTAAATATCGGCCCATTCATGTCTATCGGTTTATCTCTTGGTAGTATTGTCGTCATGATGGTCACCTTGAAAAAAGCTGACAATGCTTCTGGATTAGTGTGGATCTTTGCCTTCACAGGTATGCAAGGTGCTTCATTAGGCTATATTCTAAATCACTATGTTGGTTTGAATAATGGCCCAGAGCTTATCATGCAAGCATTTGGTTTAACGTCTGTTATTTTTGTATCTTTATCAGCTTACGCAATCACGACGAAGAAAGACTTTAACTTTATGGGTGGCTTCTTATTCGCCGGCCTACTTGTTGTTATTGGCCTTTCATTAATCAATATGTTCTTTGTTAATAGCGGTGCTATGTTCATGGCATTACAAGCTGCTGTCGCTATGATCATGGTTGGTTTAATCCTTTACGATACAAGTCGTATCGTAAATGGCGGCGAAACTAACTATATCCGCGCAACAATTTCGTTATTCTTAAACTTCATCAACCTATTCATGGCACTTCTTCACCTGCTTGGTATGGGAAATGATGATTAATAGCGTCAAGTAACGGGTCAGTCACTTTATAAATCCACTGTGATTAATCAGTTAACTAGGCTAAAATGGCTCCTCATTCAGGAGCCATTTTTTATTGTTATGAGTAAATTTATTATCCAAGTTAATGGCACAGTTTATGGGTCTACTGCCAGTTTTAGAGCGCTTCGTTTTACTGAAAGTGTGTTATCACTAGGTCATCAAGTCAGCCATATCTTCTTTTATCAGCAAGGTGTATTCAACAGTAATAGCCTCGTTTGCCCAGCATCTGATGAGCATGATTTACACCGCGCTTGGACTAAACTGGCATCAGAACATAATGTCAGATTAGTCAATTGCGTCTCTGCTGCATTAAGGCGTGGAGTCCTATCAGCGCAAGATGCATTAGAAAATGACAAGCAGCAATATAATGCTAGTGAACAATTTACTATGGGTGGTTTAGGTGAGTTAGTCACGGGTATTGAGCAATCAGACAGATTGGTTTGCTTTTAGTGATGCATACAGGAATGGATATGAAAAAAATCTGCGTCATCTTCAGAAAAAGCCCTATTGGAAATACATCCAGTCGTGAAGGCTTAGACTTTGCTATGCTCAGTGCAAGTTTCGAGCAAGAAGTCAGTATTATATTTACCGATGAAGCTGTACTGCATTTACTTCCTGAACAACAACCTGAACTTGTGGGAAGTAAAGATTACCTGTCGACTTTCAAAGCATTAAGTTTATACGATATTGATACTGTTTTAGTCTGCCGAGAGTCAGCAGTACAATTTGGTATTACAGCTAAAGATTTTAACTTTGAAGCTGAATTAGCCTCAGAAAAAAACATCCAAACTTTAATTCAGCAATCAAATGAAGTGGTGGTGTACTAATGATATTGCACCTAATACAACACTCAGCAACGACAGATAACGCACTAACCTGCTGTTTACGATACATCGCAGAGCAAGACAGCATCTTGTTATCAGACGATGCCATAAACTGCTTACTTAATCATGAGTGGCAACAGCGATTATCAAACATCAAAATTTACGTGTTAATTGAAGATATTGATGCAAGAGGATTAGGCGCTCGCCTACCTCAGACAAACAATATTAAGGTTATCGATTATGACCAGTTTGTACTGGCCACATTGGAACATACGAAGGTGATCACTTGGTAAACTCATTTGACTTTAACGGTCAGCAAATCGAAGTCGATGCTAAAGGTTATTTAAAAAATTATACTGATTGGAAAGCTGATATGGCGCCTATTCTAGCGGCCACAGAAGACATTGTCCTTACAGAGCAACATTGGGAAGTCATAAACTTCGTTCGTAACTTTTACTTAGAATACAAAACTAGCCCAGCTATTCGTGTTTTAGTAAAAGCGATAGGTCAAGCATTAGGCCCAGACAAAGGTAATTCTAAATACCTTTACACATTATTCCCTATTGGCCCCGCAAAACAAGCAACCAAAATAGCCGGTTTACCAAAACCCGCTAAATGCATTTAACCTACTTGATGACTTCAACAAGCCTGACACTTATTCGTTCAGGCTTTTTTAATAGTGTCGTTATCGCACGGGCTAAATATCTTCAATATAAGCTTAAATAAACTAAGCAATTGGCAAATGATCACGCCCAGCTTTAACCACATTACTATCCCCTACTCGACTGTCGTTAAGGGCTATACCATAATTGTCACGACAATACTGGCATGGGCTCATGGTGTTAATTAACCGACCACGCTTACTGTACTTACGAATATAGGCATGAGAAATAGTGACATTTTGTTGAGTTAATAAACTGACATCTGCAACTTTATCTTTTAGATCAATAACAGCTGCATCCTCAGCACAATAACGATCATTAGCTCGCCCCCAACCAATAAACTCATTACCCACTTCATCAACATACTTTGCAGCAACCCATGGCCCACTATGATGACCTGTCGGCTCACCATTAGGTAAGTAAGAAGGTTTATTGGCAAGTTGATATGGAATTAATTCAAGTGGGTCATTAGGTGGTTGCTCACAGCTAACTTCAAGAGCCGATTGAGGCTGTTGTGTAACGAAGAAGTGATGGTTATGGCTTAACTTAACGTCACGTAATTTAGCTACTAGTTCTGCATTGGGTTTACGAGTATCGACTTCAACAATTCGTAATATACTTGCTTGGCTACCATTACGGGCGATTATTTTGTCACCCGTTTTTAATGATGCAGCGGTGACCCATTGTTTGTTGAAATTACTGAAGATATGAACTTGATCGACATACATTAGGGTGGTGATGTCATCTATGGTGTATTTAATTTCTAGCATGAACTCGTTGATTAAGTTTAGTGTTAAATGCTGAAAAGCATTTTAGCATTAAATACTCGACAGCGTTTACCTGCACGAATAAACAAGAGTGAATCAATACAAGCGAATCAAATTAAACCACTTTTGATGACAAGTACACTGCGCATCCTTACAGCCTAACAAAACGCAAAAACTATCACTATCACTTACAATAAGCTGAATCTAAATCGCTGAACGAGCCAAGCGCTGTCAATGAGAAACACACTAAAAGTCCGGTAAAGATAAATACAAGATTCAATAGCAATTTAGCGTGTCCTTTACCTCGATTAGGATTTAGAACATGCAAATAAATGGTTGCGTGAAGATTGAATTAATTGATTAAACTCAGACGCTGATTGAAGATGGTTCTCTACAAAATGTTGATCCAAAAAATATGGAAACTTATCAGCTTTATTAACCAATAACTGATAACGCGTAGTGGCATGTTGCACATACGGAGAGAAACTTGTCTGCTCAGCACCTTCACATTGCTCGGAATAAAGCGTTAATAGCTTAGATGCGATAGCAATTTCATTCGGATAATCATTTATCTCATCTTGAAGTTGAGCTCGGGTTGCTTGAAAACTTGCTAATCCGTATCCGCATACAAAAACAACCAATAACGACATTCTTTTCACTTATTTTTGATCCGTAATAAAAAGGAGAATCTGGCTATTCAAAAAACTGACTTAAATTAAGCAGCGGCCTCGATAAAGTCATAAATTGTATGCTTTAGGCACTAATAACCTTCTATGAGAATCTCTTTTATACTCCTTAACAATGGTCAAATGAAGCGCGTCGTTGTAATTCCACATTTTCTCCTTATTGTTTGCAGAGATTGACGAATTTGTGTATTTCACTTATCCATTATTGCTATGTAAATCCAATAAATCACAGTGTTCATATTGCAATTTTTTATTTCAGCACGTGTTAACTTCATTAAACTCGGATTTACTTTGCGCTATTTTATTTATGGCATAAAAAAACCAAACACAGGGTTTGGTTTTTTTTGCAAAGAAAACTGGCTTACAGAATATTAGGCCATTTTATTAGCTAATTGCATTAGCCAATCTTCTCTAAGCCACGCATATAAGGGCGCAATACTTCAGGGATCGTGATAGAACCGTCCGCATTTTGGTAGTTTTCGAGAATCGCAACGACAGTACGACCAACAGCTAAACCCGAACCATTTAATGTATGCAGTAATGTAGGCTTTTTATCATTAACGCCACGGTAGCGAGCTTGCATGCGACGAGCTTGGAAATCCTTCATGTTAGAACAAGAAGAAATTTCACGATAAGTATTTTGTGCAGGAAGCCAAACTTCTAGATCGTAGGTTTTAGCAGCGCCAAAACCCATGTCGCCAGTACATAAAATCATTGTGCGGTAAGGTAAGCCTAACCCTTGTAATACTTTTTCAGCATGGCCTGTTAACTCTTCAAGTGCTGCCATAGAATCTTCAGGCTTAACAATTTGAACCAATTCTACCTTGTCAAACTGATGTTGACGTATAAGGCCACGTGTATCACGGCCATATGACCCTGCTTCACTACGGAAACATGATGTTAATGCCGTCATTTTTAATGGTAAATCCGCTTCATCGATAATCGTGTCACGAACCATGTTAGTTAATGGGACTTCAGCAGTAGGAATTAAGCTTAGCCCTTGGCCTTCTTCAGTAGCAGGTTTTGTGTGGAATAAGTCTTCCCCAAATTTTGGTAGCTGACCTGTACCTAATAAGCTTTCTTCATTGACTAAAAGTGGTACATACATTTCAGTATAACCATGGTTTTCAGTATGAAGATCTAGCATGTACTGACCGACAGCTCGAGTTAAACGAGCAATTTGACCTTTCATGACAATGAAACGAGAACCGGTAATTTTAACGGCACTTTTAAAGTCTAAACCATCTAAGCCTTCGCCAAGATCTAAGTGATCTTTGATTTCAAAATCAAATTTAGTCGGCTCACCCCAAGTGCGAACTTCAACGTTATCATTTTCGTCAGCGCCTGCTGGTACTTCATCATCAGGTAAGTTAGGCATGCTCATCGCAATACCATTTAGCTCTGCTAATAACGCTGCTAGTTCTGATTTCTTCGCATCGAGCTGAGAACCTAAGTCACCCACTTTCGCCATGATTTCACTAACATCTTCGCCACGAGACTTTGCTTGACCAATGGATTTAGAGATTGCATTACGGGATGCTTGTAATTCTTCTGTTTCCACTTGTAGCGACTTACGTGTTTCTTCTAAAGCAGTTAAGCGGCTAACATCAAGGATAAAGCCACGTCGTGCTAAAAGCTCAGCTGTGACTTCAAGTTCGTTACGCAAAAATTTTGGATCTAACATGTTATATATTCTTAATAGTTAAATGCGAGAAAATACTAGCTGCTGACCGACATACACCATGAATATACATAGGATGACATTCAACAACACGTTGAGAATTGCTTTAATGAAGAGTCCCTCTTGCATTAGCAATAATGTTTCATTGGAAAAAGTCGAGAATGTGGTTAAAGCACCTAAAAGGCCAACTCCGACCATCGCTTTTAGCTCTGGGCTTAAATGCGAGGTTTCGAGACTAATGGCATATACAATGCCCATTATGAATGATCCCAATATATTGACCAACAGTGTACCAAAAGGAAAACTGCTTCCAAATAGCTGAAGCATTAAAATTGAAATAACATAGCGAAAAACTGCTCCAATAGAGCCGCCGAGTGCCACAAACATGATATTGGTCAAGCTAATCATATCGTTTTACCTCACTTGTTCTGTCAAGTTCAGCCAAATGGTCCAATTTATCTTTTATCCGTTTTTCAAAACCACGTTCTGTTGGATAGTAAAATTGGCTGTCTTGTAATGATTCTGGGAAGTAATTTTCACCTGGTGCATACGCGCCAGGTTCATCATGAGCGTAGCGATATTCTGCCCCCAATCCCATATTTTTCATTAGTTGAGTTGGTGCGTTTCGTAGATGATCTGGCACTGATTCATGGCCTGACTCACGTGCTAATGCTCTTGCGGCTTTAAAAGCAGTATAAACGGCATTACTTTTTGGGGCACTTGCCATATACACTATCGCTTGTGCAATTGCTCTTTCGCCTTCTGCAGGTCCCACTCGGTGGAAGCAATCCCAAGCGTTTAGCGCAATATTCATTGCCGTTGGATCGGCATTGCCGATATCTTCTGAAGCGATAGCTAGTAATCGTCTCGCAACATATAGCGGATCGCCGCCACCTTCCAATATACGGCAATACCAGTATAAAGCGGCATCAGGAGCAGAACCGCGAACTGATTTATGCACTGCCGAGATTAAATCGTAAAATTGATCGCCATTTTTGTCATAAGCCGCCATTTGATGCCCGGCAACTTGCGTCAACATGTCTGGTGTAAAACTGCCGTTATCGTCAACCAAGTCACTCATTAACTCTAATAAGTTTAATGCTTTTCTCGCATCGCCATCTGAAATGCTGGCTAATTGCTGCATCACGTCATCTGGCATAACAAAATGACGAGTCCCAAAGCCACGCTCTTCGTCTGTTAAGGCTTGCTGGATAATTGTAGCAATGTCTTGGTCTGAAAGTGGTTTGATTAAATAGACTCTTGCTCGTGATAACAACGCGTTGTTTAACTCAAATGAAGGGTTTTCAGTGGTGGCGCCAACAAAAATAACCGTGCCATCTTCAATAAAGGGTAAAAATGCATCTTGTTGGCTTTTATTAAAACGGTGTACTTCATCAACAAACAATAAAGTACGTTGGCCTCTACTTTGTGCCACGGCTTGAGCTTGTTCTATAGCTGCTCGAATTTCTTTTACACCAGACGTTACAGCAGAAATTCGCTCAACATGCGCGTTAGCATAATGGGCAACGAGCTCTGCTAGGGTAGTTTTACCCGTTCCTGGAGGCCCCCAAAGTAACATTGAGTGAGCACGGTTGGCTTCAAGAGCTTGCCTTAAAGGTTGACCTTCACCTAATAGGTGAGACTGTCCGACATACTCACTGATATCCCTTGGACGCATTCTAGCAGCCAATGGGCGAAAGTCAGGGGCAAAGTCAAATCCTAAATTAGCCACTATGATTTATCGCTCTGATTGACGCTGATCATCAATATCGACATCTGTAGGGATAACAAACTCAAACAACCCCTTTTCTTCTGTTGATACATTAGTTTGCTCGCTTAAAGCAAATTGACTATGATTACCTTGCTGATCAAGTAAGCTAAAATCACTAATGCCTGAATCGTTAAAGCACACAGTGACAGTCACAACAGACGTATCTAATGATTTTGGCTTAATCAAATAACACGCTTTACCAGACTCTGGTTGCACTTGGCTAACATGGTATTGTTGCCAGGTACTCTCATCTCGATGTACCAATAATGCGATTGGCGATGCTTCAACTGCATCAGCAAAATCCATTACCGTCACCTCTTCTGCAAACGGGTTATATATCCATAAATCAGAGCCATCAGCGACGATTAATGACTCATCAGGTTCAGTCAAATGCCAAAAGAATTTATTGGGGTATGCTAATGCAAAGATGCCACTACCACTTTGAATAACTTTGTCGTTAATATCTGTGACTTCTTGTGTAAAATTCGCTTTTAATGAATCAAGTTGTTCCAATTTGCTACGCAATGCTTGTGAATCATCTGCCATCACGTTAGCAGATAGCAACAAGGCTACCATTGAAATTACACCAACACTTTTTGTCATATTGTTTCCTACTACTTGTTTGAGGTGCAGAACGCTTATTACACACTACCTCATATCTGAGGTGCCATTGCCAATTAGGTTAATGTTAGCCTCTAGGCGGTGGTGGCGCTAATACTTCACGATTTCCGTTATGACCTTGTGTACTGACAATCCCCTGCGCTTCCATCATCTCGATGATTCTAGCTGCTCGGTTATATCCAATTTTAAATTTACGTTGCACACTGGATATTGAGCCACGACGCGTTTCAGTAACAAATGCCACCGCCTCGTCATAAAGTTGATCGGTATCGTCATCAGTCTCAGCTGTTTCACCTGGCAGTAATACTTGTTCACCTTCGCTTACGCCATTTAGAATTTCATCAACATATTGTGGTTTACCTCGAGCATGCCAATCAGCAACCACTTTGTGCACTTCGTGATCGTCAATAAACGCGCCGTGAACACGAATAGGAACGCTTGTCCCTGGTGGCAAGTAAAGCATGTCACCCATGCCAAGTAAGGTTTCTGCGCCTTGTTGATCTAAAATGGTTCGAGAGTCAATTCTTGAAGAAACTTGGAAAGCTATCCGTGTTGGAACGTTGGCTTTAATCAAACCAGTAATCACATCCACAGAAGGTCTTTGGGTTGCTAGTATCAAATGGATACCCGCAGCTCGCGCTTTTTGGGCAATACGAGCAATCAACTCTTCTACCTTTTTACCAACAATCATAATCATGTCGGCAAACTCATCAACCACAACGACTATTGAAGGTAATTTATCTAATTCAGGCGCTTGTTCATCCATGCTTTCCGATGATTTCCACAACGGGTCAACGATCGGAGTGCCAGCTTCTTTAGCCAGTTTAATCTTAGTGTTGTAGCCTTTAAGGTTACGTACACCCAGCGCCGACATTAATTTATAACGGCGTTCCATTTCCCCAACACACCAACGCAGCGCATTGGCTGCTTCTTTCATGTCGGTGACAACTTCACAAAGTAAGTGCGGAATGCCTTCATAAACCGACAGTTCCAACATTTTCGGGTCAATCATGATAAAGCGAACATCATCAGGACCAGATTTATAAAGGATACTGGTGATCATGACGTTCACACCGACAGACTTACCCGAGCCTGTAGTACCCGCCACTAATAAATGCGGCATTTTACCTAAGTCAACAACAACAGGGTCGCCCGCGATGTCTTCACCCAGCACCATAGATAAGTTCGACTGGCTTTCATCAAAGGTTTTACTGTCAAGCACATCTCGCATAAAGACCGTTTCACGGAATTTGTTAGGTAACTCTAAGCCAACATAGGCTTTTCCTGGAATGACCTCTACAACACGAACACTTTCAGCAAGTAAAGAGCGCGCTAAATCCTTAGAAAGGTTTGTAATTTTCGAGGCTTTAACACCTGGTGCAAGTTCAAGTTCAAACCTTGTCACAACCGGTCCTGGGAATACGCCAACCACGTTTGCGACAATGTTAAAATCAGCTAATTTAGTTTCAACAAGCCTTGCAACTATATCTAGCTCGTCTTTAGTTATTGGGTTTTCTTTACGATCGGGTACATCTAATAAACTGATACTCGGTAATGGCGGCATTGCCACTCTTGGCTGACTCGTGACCACTTGCGGCTCTTGACCAGGAATAACAATGATCCCCTCGGCAACATACGGTTTTTCAGCTGAGCTTGCTTGAACGGGGGCGCTTTCAGTAGAAGCCACAGAATCTGATACCGAGTCTGATTGCTGGTTTTTAACCGCAGCAGCCATAACCGTTGCACCAATAGACGTCGTACGTTCAAACTCATCGCCAAATTCAGCAACACTGTTTTGTTGGTTCTGTTGAGTAAGATCAACCGCTGGTGCATCACCTGTTGCGGCCCACGCTGGCGTGTCATCAGCTACAATAGCGTCATTTGTGTTTAATTGAGGTTCGACTCTGCCCTGCTCATTTATATTTGCCTGAGCCTGCTCTGAGTCATTCAAATATTCGTCATCTAAAGCATCATTTACTTGTTGACGACGTGGTGAAAGTTTAGATTTTAAACGCGAGAAAACCGAAGGTTTATCTTCGCTATTATCTTCATCAACGTAAACGGAATCATGGTTTGATTGTTCGTTATCGGCGGTGAACTGAGGTTCTAGTTTTCCGCCATATTCACGTGTCGTTGCAGGGTTAATTTGATTGTCGTCCTGACTTTCGTCATGTTGTGGTGCACTGAATTGCGTATTACCGTCAGCAGTGACATTGGCATTGTCACGACCTTGTTTGAATTTATCGACAACAGACAAGAAACCTCGCGTGTCTTCTGTTTCTGTATTTCCAGAAAAGTAGGTAGGCAAACTAATAATTTTTTTGACACACCATATCGTGCCATAACCTGTGCCTTCAATGACCGTGAGCCAGCTAATACCTGTCGCTAATGTAAAGCCTGCACCAATAAAGCAAAGCAACAAGAGTGTCGTGCCAAGATTATTAAAGTAAGGCAGCATAGCTTGGCCAATGACATCTCCCGCAACACCACCTGCTGAAAAAACATAAATATCATCAGCATTCATACTCGCTAACGCAGCTAAGGCTAATACCATAAGCATGAATCCAATGATTCTTAATCCAACCGAAAAGTAGTCAATTTCAAACAGTTTATGAGTTCGGTTAAATATGAACCAACCTGTTGCCGCAATAATGATGGGAATAAGGTAAGCAATAAAGCCAAAGAAGTAGAACAAGACATCTGCAGTCCACGCGCCCACAGCACCAGTTAAATTACTGATTTCCCCTTGATAATGGGACTGGCTCCAGCCTGGATCATTCGGGTCAAAGCTACTTAAAGCTAAAAGGATATATGTTGCTGTCATGCAACAAATGATTAGGCCACCTTCAAGAAGACGCTGTAGGCCACTAAGTGTTTGAAGACTATTTCCCTGAGACAAACGAAAACACCTGAATATGAATTAAATAAGAATGATAACAATAACAGAATATCATTGACGTTGCAGTGATTATGCAATGCTTGAAAGCCAAGCTCAACCTAATGTTTTCATATAGATGCCTGCATAACCAATATTTAATTAACAAAGCGATTTTGGAGTAAAAAGTAAGCAATTAAGGCTATAAAAAAGCCAAGAAGTGGGATTTTAGATAAAAAAATAAAGGGCAACGCCCTTTATTTTATTTGGTCAGAAAGTTTAGTAGCTATCTGCTAATAAATTTAATGCGACTTTATTAGTTTGTTTGACTTCTTCCATGACCACGTAAGTACGAGTATCAGAAACTGATGGCAACTTAAGTAGTGTCTCACCTAATAAACGACGATATGCCGACATGTCAGATACTCGAGTCTTCAATAAATAATCAAAGTCACCAGAAACTAGATGACACTCTTGAATATCATCTAACAACTGAACAGCTTTGTTGAAGCGCTCAAAAATATCGGGCGTATCTCGTGTTAACGTGATTTCCACAAAGACAAGTAAAGATGCACCAAGATAATGCGGGTTAACTAATGCTGTATAGCCATTAATGTAACCTTGTTTCTCAAGACGCTTAACTCGCTCTAAACAAGGAGTAGGACTTAACCCAACTCGCTTGGATAACTCCACGTTTGATATGCGACCATCAACTTGAAGTTCATTGAGGATATTACGGTCAATCCGATCTAAATCTTTTACAGAATTTTTTTTATTATTTGCCATATTATTAACCTTGCTTTAGCACAAAAACAACATATTCATCTTTTAATGTGTAAAGTTTAGCAGCATAAACTGCGTCTAGGGCACTATACTAGACTTCCCTGAAATAAGCACGTTCAGGCGACCGAATATAATAACAATTGAGATGTCGACACCGACAAATTTAAATAGAGGCACAAAATGATTA
The DNA here is from genome assembly GCF_041468985.1 of Shewanella sp. 10N.286.52.A9. Taxonomy (NCBI): domain Bacteria; kingdom Pseudomonadati; phylum Pseudomonadota; class Gammaproteobacteria; order Alteromonadales; family Shewanellaceae; genus Shewanella; species Shewanella sp. 10N.286.52.A9. The sequence goes on from NZ_JBFRJQ010000004.1 coordinate 76,719, forward strand.
TTGGTATCCCTACTGAAATCAAAAACCACGAGTACCGTGTAGGTATGGTTCCTTCAAGCGTTCGTGAATTAACGATTAAAGGCCATGATGTATTCGTTCAATCTAATGCCGGTATGGGCATTGGCTTTACCAACCAAGATTATATTGACGCTGGTGCTTCTATCTTAGAAACAGCTGCTGAAGTCTTTGCTCAGTCAGACATGATTGTCAAAGTAAAAGAGCCGCAAGCTGTTGAACGCGCTATGCTTCGTGAAGATCAAATCCTATTTACTTACTTGCATTTAGCTCCGGATATGCCACAAACAGAAGACTTAATTAAGAGTAAGTCTGTCTGTATCGCATATGAAACTGTCACTGATGATCGTGGCGGCTTACCGTTACTTGCTCCAATGTCAGAAGTTGCTGGACGTATGTCGATTCAAGCTGGTGCACGCGCACTTGAAAAGTCTTTAGGTGGTCGCGGTATGTTACTTGGTGGTGTTCCAGGTGTTGAGCCAGCTAAAGTCGTGATAATTGGCGGCGGTATGGTTGGCACTAATGCTGCGCAAATGGCTGTGGGTATGGGCGCAGACGTTGTTGTGCTTGATAGAAGTATCGATGCCTTACGTCGTTTAAACGTTCAGTTTGGCTCTTCAGTTAAAGCGATTTACTCAACAGCTGATGCAATTGAACGTCATGTTCTAGAAGCTGATCTTGTTATTGGTGGTGTCCTAGTTCCTGGCGCTGCAGCCCCTAAATTAGTGACTCGCGACATGATTTCACGCATGAAAACAGGTAGTGCGATTGTCGATGTAGCTATTGACCAAGGTGGTTGTGTTGAAACGTCGTACGCAACAACTCACCAAGAGCCAACTTACATTGTTGATGATGTTGTTCATTACTGTGTTGCCAACATGCCTGGTGCCGTTGCACGTACATCAACTTTCGCACTCAATAACGCTACACTGCCTTATATCATTAAGTTAGCGAACTTAGGTTACAAAGCAGCGTTATTAGACGACAAGCATTTATTAAATGGCTTAAACGTTATTCATGGCAAGCTTGTCTGCAAAGAAGTTGCAGAAGCATTAGAACTTGAATTTACTGAGCCTAAAAGCATGCTAGCGTAAACAATATCAGCTTGATTTAGTTGATTAAATCATATTTAAAAGCCGCTGATTAAGCGGCTTTTTTTATTTCCTCACCGGTTAGACCCAAGCTAAACACGTCTTACTTTTTATTCCCAAATGCATAAACTTCTCAATTTTCAAACACGTTAAATGCCGTTAAAAAGCGCGTTTAATGCACTCCACGTACACACAAAACAATGCTTTAATACGCAATATAAAGTGCATCAATTTGTATCAATCGTTTGTTTTACACTCAGCTAACACGTGTTAACCTTTTTATTAGCTATTGCTTAAGTAAATAATTTGATAATTCTGCTCTTGACAGCATTTTTAGTGTTTTTTGTTTAAGCGTTTAAAGGATACCTTGTAAGTCAATGCTGGTAAGGGTTTCAAAAAATACAACAAATAAAACACGCCAAATCATCACGTTAATCACCCTAATAGTGTTTTCTACTGAGTTAGTTTTTTTGAACAGTATTTTAAACTGTTGGAAAAATGACTGATTTTAATTACAATTTGGACTCATTTTAACCATTTCAGTGATTAAGTTATGTGGCTACAAAAGCAAGTACAACTCGCATCAAAAACACGTGGATTTCATATCGTCACAGACGAAATCCTCAATCAAATACCCGAACTTAATCAGCTGAAAGTTGGTTTAATGCATGTCTTTTTACAACACACTTCCGCTTCCATCACTATCAATGAAAATGCAGATCCAAGTGTAAGGCAAGATTTTGAATCTTACTTCAACCGTGTCGCTGCAGAAAATGAACCTTATTATATTCATACCTATGAAGGCAGTGACGACATGCCCGCTCATTTAAAATCTAGCTTATTAGGTTGCCAAGTAACGATACCGATTAAAAATGGCCAACTTGAGCTAGGCACCTGGCAAGGAATATATCTTGGAGAACACCGTAACCATGGCGGACGTCGGCGTTTACTGGTTACTATAAATGGTGAGTAAGATGTCTGATAGTAATCGAAAGCGGTGTTATATCGATTTTAGAAGCCGACATATCACAGTTAAATAACATTAAGTATTAAGGGTTATCTAAGCTTAGTTTATTTCAGTATTTATTTTAGTCAGCTTAAGAGCAAAACTGTTTTTCAACTAATGCCAAAAACTCCCTTTGCGGCATTGGTTTATAAAAAAAGTAACCTTGAATATCGTCGACTTTTTGCGTTTTAACGAAATCTAACTGAGTTTGTGTTTCAACGCCTTCAGCTGTAACAGTTAACTCTAAAGCATTACTCATACTCGCAATGGCTTCTACTAATGCTTTATGCCGTGCGCCCTGTTCAATTTTTTGGATAAACGCTTTATCAATTTTTATCTGATCGACTGGGAAGTTGGCAAGATAAGATAACGATGAGTAACCAGTGCCGAAGTCATCGACCGATATTTTAATTCCCCACTCCCTTAATCGTATGAGTAAGTTTTCAATATTTTGATGCTGGTCCATCATTAGCGACTCGGTAATTTCCAAGGTTAATAACTCAAACGGAAATGCGGTCTTGCATGATTGTTCACTGCAGGATTTGATTGAATCAATAAATTGATGTTGTAACTCATCATTTAAGAATTCGCAGGTCGATACATTGACCGACAGTGCAATAGGCGTATTTTGTTCAACAAATTGATTAATTAGCTTGATGGCTTTTTCTCTAACCCACTTTCCAATTGGTACGATTAAACCCGAATGCTCAGCTATAGGAATAAACTCCTCCGGTGACACAAACTCACCGTGAAGCTTCCAGCGCAATAAAACCTCAGCCTTAGCAATATGAGTATTTTGCGTCGACACTATTGGCTGAAAGTACAATTCAAAGCCTTGCTCATTTAATGCCTTAGTCATCTCCATTTGCAAATAAGCGGTACGTTCAGCATTTTGCTGCATTGTCTTATTAAAAAACTGATAACCGTTACGACCGGTTAACTTAACGTCATACATCGCTTGGCTGGCACAATTGACCAAAGATTCAACAATGGTAGAGTCTTCAGGGTAACGAGAAATACCAATACTAATAGAGGGGTGAACTTGTTGATTATCAATATTAATTTTATCAGTCACCACTTGGTTGATATCTTTGGCAATGCTGATTAAATCTGAGGTAGAGATTTTGCCAGGAATGAATAAACCAAATTCATCACCCGCGATTCTAGCTAATAAGCCATTTGAAGGAGCGACATTGGCTAAACGGTTTGATACTTCTTTTAGCAATACGTCGCCATTTTCATGTCCCAAACTATCGTTAATCTGTTTGAAATTATCAATATCCATTAACAGAACACTACAAGCCGCCCCTTTTTGATGGGTACGCTCTATTTGCCAAACATAGTCATAGATTTTATCTAAGAAACAACGACGATTAGCTAAACTCGTTAATGCATCGTTATTTGCTTGAAAATGAATCAAACGATTAGCATTTTTGTGCTCGCTAATGTCAGTAATAAGCCAAGAAAAACAATTCTGTTCACCATGATAATCCCTAAAAGTGGTGACCGTAACATCAGCATCAAAAGTTTGCCCATTTCGCTTATAAGCAAGTAACTCACCTTGCCAAGTATTGCCACGATGAATGTTCTTCAGCATTGACTCCAGTACTACCGGATCGGATTGCTCAAAAAAAACATTAGGATCGAAACATTGCTTGTCAGCAGTAAAGTCTCTCGTGATGGTTTTGAACATAGGGTTAACGGACAAAATTGAATGTTCATCATTGGTGATAATCAAGCCCATTGGCAGTTTATTAAATATACGGCTAGTTAATCGTTGTAAATGCAGCCCCTGACTACGCTCTATGGCAAGGCTGCCAAGCTTTGCAGCTTCTTGGATTAACTCAAGATCAACGCCAGCAGGAGATTTAATCGTATCGTAATACATGGCAAAAGTACCAAGTACATTGCCATGGGTATCGATAATAGGCTCTGACCAACACGCTTTTAACCCAGCTTTAAGCGGTAGTTCTTTATAGGCGGCCCAATTGGGGTGATTTGCAATATCTTCAACAATGACACGTTTTTTGGTTGCTGCAGCGGCGCCGCATGAACCAACATCAATACCGATTTCAACACCATGAATTGCTTGATTATATTCTTCAGGTAAACTTGGAGCAGCACCAGTCAGTAATCTTTTTTTATCATTGCTTAGCAATAATACTGAGGCTTTAGTACCGATTTTTTGCGCTTCTATGGAAAGCACTAATGAATGGAGGATTTCTCTGAGTGGTGACCCATCTAAAACCATAGAAAGTATCGTACTATAACGCACGATACTTGATGAACGATGACTTAGTACGGCATGTTCTTCAATATTCATTGGTTGATATTGGGCACTTTCCATAGAGCTCCTTAGCATTACAGCTAGCCTACAATACTAGTTTTTATTTTTGATTTACTCTTGAGATTATTCATAAAAACAAAGAAGATCAACCAAAGTATTACTAAAATTTAACATCTCCATCTGGGACAAACACCTAGCTAGTATGATTATCTTACAAAAATATGCTTTGGTATATTTTGTTCTTAGAACAACAAAAAAAGCAGTAATGTCTGCTGACATGACTGCTTTCATAACTTGTTTTAAATTAAAACAACTGAGTTTACGCTTCGCTAACGCGTTCCATTCTCGCTAAGTAAAAACCATCAAACCCGTGCTCTGAAACTAAAATCTCTTCATCATTGATAAAGCTAAAATGCGGGTTAGCGGCTAAAAATGCATCGACTTGGTTACGATTTTCATCAGGCATAATTGAGCAAGTTGCATAAACCAATATACCGCCAACTTTCACCATTCTGCTGTAGCTTTGCAAAATATCTTTCTGTAACTCCATTAGAATAGGTAAACGTTCAGGCGTATCTCGCCATTTTGCATCTGGATTACGTTTTAATACACCTAAACCAGAGCATGGTACGTCTAACAGTACGCGATCAGCCGTTAATTTTAGGCGTTTAATTGTTTTACTGCTGGCAATAATTCGAGTTTCAACATTGTGAGCACCAGCTCTTCTAGCACGTGCTTTTAAATTGTCGAGTTTCCATTGTTCAACGTCCATTGCTAGCAAACGGCCTTTGCCTTGCATTTGCGCTGCAATATGTAAGGTTTTACCACCAGCGCCAGCGCAAGCATCTACAACACGCATCCCCGGTTTAGCGTCGACTGCTGCTGCAACTAATTGAGAACCTGCATCTTGTTGCTCAAAAAAGCCTTCTTTGAACGCTGCCGTTTTAAATAATGCTGAATCAGATCGCACTTCTAATGCACTCTCAACACCTTCGACTTCGTTGGTTGCTACCAGCTCTTTTGTCAAACGTTGCTTTAACTCTTCTCGACTCGCTTTTAAACTATTCGCGCGAATATAACGTTTTGGAGGCATTGCTAATGCAGCACGCTCAGCTGGCCATTTTTCGCCAAGTTGCGCAGCGCCAATGTCATCTAACCATTCAGGACAACCATCCCACAGTGCTGGTTTAGTTTTCGCTTCAGCGAGTTTCTGCGCAAAATCGTCTTGATCAACGGGTAAAGCATATTCCATTTTCGGCAAATCTAATTCATGAAACAAATGCCAGCCATTTAATAATTTCGAGCCCATACGTTCGATATCGGAAGCTTGTATATCTACAAGTTCACAATATAAGTTTAGTCGACGCAGGATATCGCCCGTTACCGTTGTAATTCGCGCAAGCTCTGCTGGCGGTAATTGACGGCCTGAGAAATTGTGAGAGTATGCTCTATCTAATGGTTTACCATCAGTTAACACCATGGTTAGCACATCGATTACCAGCTCAGAAGAACTGCCAGAAAGTGGAAAAGTCAGCATTGAAAATCTCACAGAATTATGGAAAAGAAATTTATATAGGAAAAGCGGATGGATCATAGGAGCTATCAGGCTGTAGCGCAAGTATTGATTATGATTTATCAGGCTTTAAGCCGAATTAACAAGGCCTAAGTAGAAAACTAAAAAGCAGCCATAAGGCTGCTTGTTAGTTACGACATAATTATCTAACTGAATTATGACATCTGAGAGCCTTTAGCACCGTAAAATACGATAAAAGCATAACAAACTACAGGCAATATAAATGCTGGTTGAATGCCCATTGAATCAGCCATGACACCTTGCAATAAAGGAATGATTGCACCACCAACAATAGCTAAACACAATATACCACTGCCTTGTGACGTGTGCGGCCCTAAATCTCTTAGTGCTAAACTGAAAATGGTCGGGAACATAATTGAATTAAATAACCCCACGGCTAAAATGGCATACATGGCAACTTCACCGCTGGTATACATTGCCACTAACACCAATATTGCGGCAACCAAACCATTAAAGGCTAATACTTTACCTGCAGCAATTTTTTGCATTACAGCTGAGCCGATAAAGCGCCCTACCATAGCTCCGCCCCAATAATAGGTAATGTATTTAGCAGCATCAGCTTCTTGTAAGCCAACAATGTGCTCTTCACCTAAAAAGTTAACTAAAAAGCTACCAATAGAGACTTCAGCACCAACATAAACAAAAATACCCACTGCACCTAATACTAGATGTAAGCTTTGTACCGCACTGGTTTTGCCTTTATAGCTCACTTCACCTGTGGTTTCTTGTTCTACGTGCTCTTCAATAACGGGTAAAGACAGTTTGGCAAAAATAATTGCTAAAATGGCTAGAGTGGCCGAAAGAAACAGATACGGCATTTTAACGACTTCAGCTTCGGCTTGAGCATGACTCATTTCCCCAACCGCACCTGTAGCGACCGATAAAATCAAAATAGCGCCAAAGTATGGCGCAACTGTCGTGCCTAACGCATTGAAAGCTTGGGTTAAATTAAGACGGCTAGAAGCTGTTTCTTCGCTCCCAAGGGCATTTACATAGGGATTAGCAGCAACTTGTAAAATAGTAATCCCTGATGCCAATACAAAAAGTGCCCCTAAAAACAAACCATAAACGGCTAAGTCAGCTGCAGGGTAAAACAACGCACAACCGAAGCTTGCAATAACTAATCCAGTAACGATACCGCGCTGGTAGCCTAGTTTTTTGACTAACTTACCCGCAGGTAAAGACACTAAAAAGTAAGCACCAAAAAAACAGAACTGGATTAGCATAGCTTCGGTATAGCTTAATGAAAATACAGCCTTTAAGTGCGGGATTAAAATGTCGTTAAGACACGTTATAAACCCCCACATGAAAAAGAGTGAGGTCAGCGAAACCAATGCAAACCGGTATTTTCCATCACCTGAATGGCTAACGGTCGTATTAGAACTAGAGATAGTAGAGGCCATATTCTTGTTACTCTTGTTATTGTGTAATGGTTGTTAATTGAATATATGAACAGCGATCGTGAGATCGCTATTTAAGATTTAATCAATCACAGCGAAGAAACAGTTAAATGCATCGAGAGAAACGCTATTGTTTTTATCTACAACTGCACTCGCCAAACCATGGTCAGTAATGACTTGTTTAATTGTAAAGTTCGAAACATCAAACTCGTGAGTTTTATTTGCCAGGTTAAATACCACTAACAAGGTTTGTGTTTCGAAATGACGTGTGAAAGCAAGAATAGGTTCACTGCTATCAATAAACTTAATGTCACCTGCAATTAATGCAGGGAAATCTTTGCGCCAGGCTAAGAAATGACGATATGCGTGTAAAGTTGAATTGCTATTTTGTTCCTGAACATCGACAGCTAACTGTTTGTGGACATCAGGTATGGGTAACCATGTTTGCTTACTTTGACTGAACCCTGCTTGCAAATGGGCATTATCCCAAGGCATAGGCGTACGACAACCATCTCGACCTTTAAACATTGGCCAGAATGTTATACCGAACGGGTCTTGTAATTGCTCATATTCAATAGGCGCTTCAGTTAAGCCCAGTTCTTCACCTTGGTAACTACACACACTGCCGCGAAGTGAAAACAACAAGCCATTTAGCATTTTGACTAAGTCAGGGTTCGCTTCACCTTTGCCCCATCGTGTCGCAACACGTTGAACATCATGATTACCAATAGCCCAACAAGGCCACCCATTTCCAATACTGGCTTCTAACTCTTCAACAGTTTGACGTATATAAGCAGCACTGAAATCATTGGTGAGTAATTCAAAGCTATATGCCATGTGTAAACGATCGTCACCTTGAGTATATTCTGCCATCGTCGCAAGCGAATCTTCAGATGAGACTTCACCTAAGGTCACTGCACCAGGGTACTTGTTGATCAATGCACGTAAGTCTTCGATAAAACCAACCGTTTGTGGGCGAGTGTTATTATAATAATGGTACTGATACGCGTAAGGGTTATCTTCGCTGAAGCCTCGGCCTTGGCGTTGATCTTTAGGTTTTGCCGGGTTATCTCGAAGTTGTTCATCATGGAAACAGAAGGTAATGGCATCTAAACGGAAACCATCGACGCCTTTTTTAAGCCAAAACTCCACATTATCTAGAACCGCTTTTCTCACTTCTGGGTTATGAAAGTTAAGATCTGGCTGACTTTTAAGAAAGTTATGCAAATAATACTGCTGACGACGTGGTTCCCACTCCCAAGCACAACCACCAAAAATAGCTAACCAGTTATTAGGTGCCGTTCCATCCTCTTGTGGATCTGCCCAAACATACCAATCCGATTTATCATTATCACGGCTTAATTTACTTTGCTTAAACCACACATGTTCATCTGAGGTATGACTCAATACTTGATCAATAACCACTTTAATATTTAATTTGTGCGCTTTGGCGATTAACTCATCAAAGTCATTCATGGTGCCAAACATAGGATCAACATCGAGATAATCACTAATGTCGTAACCAAAGTCTTTCATTGGTGACTTAAAAAAAGGAGATATCCATATCGCATCAACATTTAAGCTAGCAATGTAATCAAGTTTCGCAATAATTCCCTGTAAATCGCCTACTCCGTCGCCATTGGAATCCATTAAGCTTCGTGGATACACCTGGTATATCACTCCACCGCGCCACCATGATAACTGACTCATTGCACACCCTCTGTAATAAGAGAATTAACTATTAACCAACTTAGACATAGTTAACTCTTTGTTGCGACCCAGTAACGAGCCGTCATTATTATTTAATTGACTCGAGGATACGTGAATATGGAAATCAGGTTCAATAGAGCTGCATACGTATGCAAAGAATTAATACAAATTTTTAAAATACAAAACCACAAGTTAAGTGCTACAATTCAACAACTTAATTAATCAGCAACAAGACTTTTGAATGTTAATTAAAAGTAAAAAAACGGTCTTTTTTAGCCTGCATAACCTTTGAATACGTATGCATAACGTTGTCGTAGAAAGAATGCTAGGAGTAGTATCTTCACTGTTCCGCAACAAAACGGACATATACCTCAGCGCTTATGCAGTCATTTAAGCAAGCTGAAGGAAATACTATAAAGACTGTAAATATAAATAATAGAAATCTAGCAGCTCAACCTTACACATTAATTAAGGGCTGCTGGCCATTCAGAAGGGGAAAGATGGATGTCGCTATTTAAACCAAGCTTACTAACGTTAGCAATGGTTGCTGCCAGTACAAGTATGTACGGTTACGCAGCTGAAGCAGAAGAAGGCACAACTGCAGATGAATCAATTGAGGTGTTAAAAGTCACCGGTATTCGTCGAAGCTTACAAGAATCTCAATCATTAAAAATGTCTTCTTCATCAATTGTTGAAGCGATTTCAGCTGAAGATATCGGTAAATTACCTGATGTCAGTATTGCAGAATCACTTGCACGTCTGCCTGGTGTATCAGCACAGCGTCTTGATGGCCGTGCTAACGTTATCTCTATTCGTGGTATGGGTCCTGACTTCACAACTGCAACATTAAATGGCCGTGAACAGGCTTCTGTTAACGACAACCGTGGTGTTGAATTCGACCAATACCCTTCTGAATTATTAAACCGTGTTGTGGTTTATAAAACGCCAGATGCATCAGTAATGGCTCAGGCTATCGGTGGTACAGTCGATATGCAAACCATTAGTCCGCTAGCACACGGCGAGCAAACATTCGCAATTGGTTTACGTGGCGAAATGAACGATCTTGGCGCATTAAATAGCGGCTCAGATGACACTGGTTACCGTGGCAGCATTTCATACATTGACCAATTTGCAGATGATACTATCGGTATTGCATTAGGTTACGCTCGTATGGTGTCACCTAACCAAGAAGAACGCTGGCAGGCTTGGGGTTACCCTGAAAATGATGCTGGTGATAGTGTGTTAGGTGGTGCTAAGCCATTTGTTCGTTCATCAGAGCTTGAGCGTGATGGTGTTCTAGCGGTATTCGAATATGCTCCAAATGATTTTTACCACACAACGGTTGATCTTTATTACTCAAAATTTACTGATGATCAGCGATTACGTGGTATTGAGATCCCAGCAGCATGGGGCGCTAATGGCGGTGTTGAAGCCACTAATACTGAAGATGGTTTGGTAACTGAAGGCATCATTCGTGGCGCTGAAGTTGTTGTTCGTAATGACGTCAATAAGCGTGATGCTGAATCTTTATCTGTAGGGTGGAATAATAAATTCTTCCTAAATGATAACTGGTCTGTTGAAGCTGATGTTGCTTTGTCAAAAGCAGAACGTACCGATATCGGTATGGAAAGCTACAGTGGTACAGGTCGTGGTACTGGTGTTGGTACTGTTGATGATTTAGGCTTCGCCTACAATGGCAGTGGTGGTTATAACTTCACTCACAATTTAGATTACTCAGATCCAAACGTTATCAAACTAGGTGATCCACTTGGTTGGGGTAGCCCGTTAGGCGCAAACACTCAAGACGGCTTTATTAACAAACCAGAGATTGAAGATGAATTAAAATCTTTCCGTTTGAGTGCTGAATATGTATTTGATGATGGTGCATTCCGTAGTATTGAATTTGGTGTAAACCGTACAGACCGTGACAAAACCAAGTTAGACAAAGGTTACTACTTAACCTTAAAAGGTTATGACGGTACAGACCCAAACTATGTAATGACAGTACCTGATCAGTATTTACTGAGCCCTACTTCTCTTGATTTCTTCGGTATGGGCGACGTATTAAGCTATGATTCTCTAGCTTTTTATAACGACGGTAATTACACAGAAACTGATGTAGCAAATGTTGACTTATCTCGTGCCACAAACTCTTGGGGCGTTTACGAAGAGATTTCTACTGCTTACATTATGGCTAATATTGAAAGCGAGTTATTTGACCTACCACTAACAGGTAACTTTGGTATCCAAGCTGTACATACAGATCAAACTTCAGACGGTACTGTTGCAACAGTTGAAAACGGTGAAGTAGTTGTTACTCCACGTACGGCTGGTGACGATTATTTAGAATGGTTACCAAGCGTCAACTTAGGTTTAGAAGTTGCTGAAGGACAAATGCTTCGTTTTGCAGCTGCACGTACATTAACTCGTGCACGTATGGACAAAATGAATGCAAACGTTAACTTTAGCTACAATGAAAACCCTAATGACGGAGTAAACTGGTCTGGTGGTGCAGGTAATCCTGAGCTTCGTCCATGGTTAGCTCGTCAATACGATTTGAGTTATGAAAACTACTTCAGTGATCAAGGTTACTTTGCCATAGCAGTATTCTATAAAGATTTAGAAAACTATGTCTATGACCAACAGTCAGCATTTGATTTCAGTACTATCTTGCCGCAAAACCCAGGCGATAACCCTATTGGCATCGTAACTCAGCCACAAAATGGTGACGGTGGTTATGTACAAGGTATCGAGGCTTCTTTCTCACTAGATTTTGGCTTCTTTGCTGATGCATTAACAGGTTTTGGTACTGTTATGAGTGGTTCTTATAACGACAGTGAAGTAAAAGAAACACCAGACAGCGATCCTACTACTTTACCAGGTCTTTCTGAGAAAACATTTAATGCGACTGTGTACTACGAAAACTCTGGATTTGAAGCACGTGTTAGCTCTCGCTACCGTAGTGACTTCTTAGGTGAAGTCACCGCAATTAGTTTGACGCGTCAAAACGTGAACATCAAAGCTGAAACTGTTGTTGACGCTCAAGTGGGTTATGACTTCTCTGAAAGTGGTATTGATGCCCTTTATGGTTTATCTGTACTTTTCCAAGTGAATAACTTAACCAATGAGCCATTCACATCTTATACAGGTGAAGATGCACGTCATGTTCGTGATTATCAAAATTACGGTCGTAACTACATGTTAGGCGCTAACTATAAGTTCTAATTAAGACGCTTTTGTCTCGTTAGTAACATTGAAAGAGCCTCTGTAACCTGTTACAGGGGCTTTTTTTTATTTCATAATCTGTTTATTACAACCCGGCAAATAAAAGGCGATTACTATGAATAAAAATAAAATAAAAGACATTGTAATTGTTGGAGGCGGTACTTCTGGTTGGATGACCGCAGCCATGTTAATCAAGCTATTTAAGGCTCAACTTAACATCACATTGATTGAGTCAGAGTCCATTGGCACCATTGGTGTCGGTGAAGCGACCATCCCTCCTCTTCAAATATTCAATAGTGTCCTTGGAATCAACGAGGCTGACTTTATCAAACAAACCCAAGCGAGTTTTAAACTAGGAATCCAATTTGAGAATTGGGGTAAGGATAAAGACAGCTACATGCATGCTTTTGGCAATATTGGCAAGGATATTGGCTACACTCAATTTCATCATTATTGGTTAAAGTCCTCGCCTCAAAATGCTCATTCATTTTGGGATTACTCACTCAACTATCAAGCTGCTGCTGAGAATAAATTTGCTCCTATAGACACAATTAAGGGCTCTCCTCTTGCTGGAATAACGCATGCGTATCATTTTGATGCATCTCTTTATGCCCAAATGCTAAGGCAATATAGTGAAAACTTATCAGTTAAACGTCTTGAAGGATTCATTAGCTCAGTACAGCTCAAGCAAGAAGGCGACATTCGATCGGTTACTCTTAAAGATGGCCAGGTCATTAACGGCGATTTGTTCATTGATTGTTCCGGGTTTGCAGCACTATTAATAGCACAACAATTAAATGTCGGTTACGAGAATTGGCAACATTGGTTGCCGTGCGATAGTGCTTACGCAGTGCCATGTGAGCGCAGTGAGCCATTAGTCCCCTACACTCGTTCAATAGCTCATAAAGCAGGCTGGCAATGGCGCATACCATTACAACATCGTACCGGAAATGGGGTGGTTTATAGCAGTCAGCATATAACAGATGATGAAGCTAAATCGTTATTGCTCAGCAATTTAGATGGAAAACCACTTGCTGAGCCCAAAAAGATAAGCTTTACAACTGGAAGACGTGAAAAGCAGTGGCATAAAAACTGTATTGCTATTGGTCTTTCCAGTGGGTTCCTTGAGCCCCTTGAATCAACCAGTTTACATTTAGTTCAGTCTGCAATAATTCGATTAACAAAGTTCTTCCCACATCAAGGTATTCAACAATCCAGCGTTGACGAATATAACCGTCAATCAAAGTTGGAGTTTGAACAGATTCGTGACTTTATCATTTTACATTATCACGTGAATCAACGAAGCAGTTCATCCAATAAAACTGACTTATGGCAACAATGTCGTGATATGCCAATACCTGCATCATTACAGCAAAAAATTGACTGTTTCAGAACAACGGGAACAGTCACTCGATATCAAGATGAACTGTTTACAGAAGCGGCTTGGATCCAGGTCTTACTTGGCCAAGGGGTGACACCAAAAGATTATAACCCACTCGCTAACAATATTAACCAAAGTGATCTCACTGAGTTTTTAAGTAATGTAAAACAGATCATTTCCGGTGCAGTTACTAATATGCCAACACATAATGACTATATTCAGCGGCTTTAAACGCTATAACCAGTAATCTCATCCCCAAATAAAATATAAAGCAAGGTTTATAATATGACGGATCAGTTTAAATTAGCTTACCCACTACTAATAAGTTTGCTGTTTTCAGCGCCAGTTGCTTCAGAAGTATCATCATTTTCAGTTGAGCCAGAGTCATGGTGGGCTGGCATGCATAACAGCCAACTGCAATTACTAGTTTATGGTGACAATATCGCCAATAAACAAATCAGACTCGCCCAAGCTAATGGGGTTAAATTAATTGACGTTCATCAATCTAGCAGCGATAACCACTTATTTGTCGATCTTGACCTAGCTAATGCCAAGCCACAAACGTTAACGTTCGCCATTTATGATAACGATAAACTAGTGCAGCATTTTGATTACCCTATCCTTGCACGTGAGCCAGGATCACGTGACAGACAAGGCTTTAGCAATAAAGATGTCATTTATCTGATAACACCCGATCGTTTCGTAAATGGTAACCCTGATAATGATAACCACCCAGATATGCTCGAAAAAGTTAATCGTGCAGACAAAGATGGTCGACATGGCGGCGATATTATGGGGATCCGTAAATCACTTCCTTACTTGAGCGAGTTAGGTGTTACCCAGTTATGGATTAACCCGCTTTTAGAAAATAATCAGCAAAAGTATTCATATCATGGTTATTCCACCACTGACTTTTACAACATAGATCCCCGCTTTGGCAGTAACGAAGAATACAAGTCATTAGTCGAAGAAGCGAAGCAGTTCGGAATTGGAATTATTAAAGATGTTATTGTCAATCATATGGGTTCAGAACATCGCTGGATGGCAGATTTTCCAACTTCAACTTGGATAAACGGCCAGCAACAATGGCAACAAAATCCATCTGATATCTTATATACCAGCCATCGAAGAACAACAGTACAAGACCCTTACGCACTGAAAAGTGACAGAGCCGAGTTCGAAAACGGATGGTTTACTGACACCATGCCTGACATGAATCAACATGATCAGTTTATGGCAAATTACCTGATTCAAAATAGCATTTGGTGGGTGGAATATGCAGGGTTAAGTGGGATCCGTGAAGACACCTATTCATATGCCGACAAGACATTTTTAACTCGCTGGTCAAAAGCGATTATGGATGAATATCCAAACTTCAATATTGTCGGTGAAGAATGGACTGCAAACCCGATTACAGTCAGTTACTGGCAAGCGGGAAAAAAAAATGCTGATGGTTATGTGTCACATACTCCTAGCATGATGGACTTTCCGCTATATGAAGAAATGATTAAAAGCTTTACCGATAAAGAGGACTGGGGAAGCGGCTTAATCACTTTATATGAAATGCTTGCCAATGATGTGATTTATGCCAAACCGACGGATTTAGTCTTATTTGAGGGCAACCATGATACCAACCGCCTATACAGTTTGATGGGTGAAGATTTAGCGACGTATAAAATGGCGATGACTTATGTGATGACAAGTAACCGTATTCCACAAATGTTTTATGGAACAGAAGTGTTAATGACTAGCCCAACCAAAGACCGAAATGATGGGTTAGTGCGCAGTGATTTCCCTGGCGGCTGGCCAACTGATAAAGCCAATGTATTTGAGCAAACAAACTTAACGCCAGATCAATTAGATGCGCTAACGTTTAATAAGACCTTATTAAACTTTCGTAAAAACTCACTTGCTATCCAACAAGGTACCCTGTCTCATTACGTGCCTAAAGACGGTGTTTACGTGCAAGCAAGACGTTATCAAAAATCTGATAAAAATGAAGATATTCTGATCATATACAACAAGAATGAAAACGCTGTTGAGCTTGATTTAAATCGATTTAGTGAAGTGCTCAGTCAGCATACCTCAGGCGTTGAACTGTTCAGTCAACATTCGTATTCATTAGATAAGCCACTCACTTTACAAGAAAAAGGTGTCATTATCTTAAGCTTATCTAACTAATAACAAAAATGACTGCAGCGATTAAATTATTCAACTTAACCGCTGCAATAATAAGAGATAATTATGCATACCCTATCAAGAATTAATAAACCACAACTGCGGACTTCTGTACTCGCCAGCGCACTCGTATTTTTTGCTGCAGGGTGTAGTCACTCCAGCACATCGATTGATAATCACATTGCAGAATCAGAAGATAAGCTTCACGATACAGCACAACACAACACAAGTGCTTTGACTGGAAAGCCGGTCATATATCAAGTCTTCACGCGTTTATATGGTAATACCAATACAACCAATAAGCCCTGGGGAACCATAGATGAAAATGGTGTCGGTAAGTTTAGTGATTTTACTGATGTTGCCTTACAGGACATAAAATCACTTGGAACCACGCACGTTTGGTACACAGGTGTACCCCATCATGCATTGATCAATGACTACACTGATTATGGGATCAGTAATGATGATCCTGACGTTGTAAAAGGCCGTGCAGGTTCTCCCTATGCAGTAAAAGATTATTATAACGTTAACCCTGATTTAGCTGATGATCCTGCTAATCGCTTAAATGAGTTTGAATCACTTATATTGCGCACCCACAACAATGGCATGAAAGTGGTTATCGATATCGTGCCGAATCACGTTGCAAGGCGCTATGAGTCGATTGATCAATCATCTAGCTTACCTAGTCATCGTAATTTTGGCCAAAACGATGACACTAATGTGGAATACGCTAAAAATAACAACTTTTACTATATTGTAGATCAAGCATTTCAAGTGCCTGACAGTCATCAAGGAAAGCAGCCTTTAGGCGGCGAACGACATCCACTTTCAGATAAATTATTTGAAGAAAGCCCTGCTAAATGGACAGGAAATGGATCGCGATTAGCAAAGCCAGATGCGAATGATTGGTATGAAACTGTAAAAGTTAACTATGGTGTCAAACCTGACGGTAGCTATGACTTCCCTACACTTCCTGAAGGATTCAATAAAAAGCCCCCTGCTGAGCATTATTTGTTTTGGCAATCACAACTGCCAACAGCCATACCTGATTCATGGATTAAGTTTAAAGACATCACCGAGTTTTGGTTAGCAAAAGGGGTTGATGGTTTTCGCTATGATATGGCTGAGATGGTTCCTGTAGAGTTCTGGAGCTATTTGAACAGTAATATTAAACACATCAATCCAGACGCTTTTTTATTAGCCGAAGTCTATAACCCAAGTCTGTATCGTGACTATATTCACCTAGGAAAGATGGACTACCTTTATGATAAGGTCGATTTATACGACACATTAAAAGACATTATTCATGGTAAAACAGCTACATCTCAAATAGCCGTTGATCAGGCCAAAGTCGCTGATATTGAAGAGCATATGCTGCACTTTTTAGAGAACCATGACGAACAAAGGATCAATACCACTGATTTTGCTGGTAGTCCTGAAGCAGCCTTACCAGCTATGGTCGTATCGACCACAATTAGTCGTTCACCTACTCTTTTGTATTTCGGTCAAGATGTCGGTGAAAAAGGCGCTGAAAACGCAGGTTTCGGTCAAGCCACACGTACGAGTATCTTTGATTATGTGGGCGTACCAGCGCATCAACGCTGGATGAACAATGGTAAATTTGATGGCGGGCAATCAACTGAAGCAGAGAAATCTCTTCGTGCTTACTATCAAACATTGTTAAATTTAAGCCATACCGCATCTGCACTGAGTGGCGAATATTTTGAACTAGATACACATAACCGTGATGCATCTGTAGCAACAAAAAATGGTTACTCAGACAAGCTGTTTGCATTTAGCCGTTATGATGAAAACCAATTTATCGTTGTCATCAGCAATTTTAGTCAACAAGAAGCAACTGACTTAACGTTAAGTTTACCTAAAGCCTTGCTTAAAGCGGTAAGCTTAACTGATGGTGTTTATAAGATGACAGATTTGCTTACGACTGAAGAACAGACTGAGATGACGGTTAATCAAGATGTTGGCACAATATCGATAACGCTAAAACCATTACAATCTAGTGTGTTAATGATTGAACTATAATGTCTTTCATCATTAATCGTTTAAGCCAGATAGCCATGTTATCTGGCTTTATATTTACTTTTAATACAACAACTTATTTATATAATTCAACTTCAACAACGGTAATACTCAGCTCAGCAGTTAACTCAGCCAACAATAGCTTGCTTAACTGCGCTGCTGCACTGTATAAGCCACTATTATCATTATCTATAACCAAGGTTAAAAACCGTTCACTCCAAGGTAAAAGATGTTGGCTCAGTAGCACCTCTGTTCGACTTGTCCCCTCTTCACCTTGGCTAGTTGCTGAGCCTGAGACACTATCAAGCTCTAAACAATGCACCAAAGCAACTAACATCAGGCTAAAGTGATCTGTCGGTTCATTATGTTCAAGATTAAAATTAAGATCTTGGAGTTTACAAAAGTCCATAAAGGCAAGCGTTGTATGGTCAAATAAACGATTTTGTTTATTTAAATAGACTGACCCCCAAGGATACGCTAACTTGCCCTTCGGCCTCACAAATAAGGCATTAAAATCTTGTTTAAGTGCTAATAATGGCAGTTGTGATGCTAACTGTTTAATTTCATCTATTTTTAATAAAGCTAGATCTTGCAAATTCGTTTTATTTGTTATGAATATTGATGTATCGAGTTCAGATAAGGTATTTTTAAATTCTTCATCAGGATTTCGATAAAAAATTTCAGCTAAAATATTAAACATTAACGCTATAGATTTAACGTTATCTGAATTACTCATGTTTATTCCTTATTATTTAATTTACACCATATTATTTCAGGTTATTATTAATATCTGTGATGCATTTCCAGTTATAAAAAGTAATAGCGATGATTTGTAAGCACAGTGATTTAGATCATTATTCAATGCTTAAAAAATTCGTATGATGTTTCAATGCGGTTTATTAATAATAGGTAAACTATGTTAGTCATGAGCTTTAAAGAAAGATGGCGAGCAGCCGAATTGGCCAGTGCTATCGAAAACACCTTAAAGAATGAAGCTGTGTGGTTAGCATCATCTAACCCAGCAAAATCGATAGATGCTATCAGCAGAAAGCTTGCAAGTATGGTAATTAATGACTTCAGACGTGTGGAAACCTTTCCTGAAACCTTAACGGAGTCTGAATTATTAAGCGCTTTTTTTAACGGCTTCAGCGTAGTAATTAATAAAAGTATTAATCAAGAAACCATTACAAAAACCGACTACTCTATCATTGCTTTAGCAAGAGGTTTTGCATTAGATATTGATTTATCCCATGAACAAGCATTATTAGATCAAGCAAGTTCAGTTATTCAAGTTGCAAATAACTGGGATAAGCATATCAGAAATTTAAATCAAAGACGTAATACTCGATTTACTGTGTAATGATTTTTAAAGCTAGTTTATAAATAAACATAAAAACTCTGTCACCTAGATAACAAATCTTTATTTATTATTGTTCGTCTAAAAAACTATACTTTAGTATTAAAAAAGCCTGTTAAATTAACAGGCTTTTACATAACAGCATTTCATTTTGAGCTTTAAAAAGGACATTAATATTTTAAATGCTCATATTATTAACGATTTGCCAGTCACTAACCTCTTAATTTAATAAAGACTGTACTTGGCGCCGTACCTAAATCTTGATGACCATCACCTGACATACTCGCACCAGGTAACGCTAACGCCTCACTGAGATCCATCACATCAAGAACCTGTACAGGACATCCCGTTACACAGAAAGGTTTTTCACCGAGATCAAGCCTATCCTTGCACATATCACATTTGGTTAGCACACCTCGACTTGGGTCGATCTTAGGCGCATCATAAGGACACGCATAATGGCAAACACCACAACCAATACAAGTAGATTCATCTATGTATACAATGCCATCATCTCGTTGAATCATCGCACCTTGTGGACATTTCTCGACACAAACCGGTGACTCACAATGGTGACAAGACTGAGATAAAAATACCGAAACTTCTCTACCTTCACTATTTATTTTTTCGCCTTGGCTAATATCGCGCAAAGTAACGAATTCATTGACGTCGTTACCTGCTTGGCAAGCGACGGTACATGCTTCACAGCCGACACAGTTTTCTTGGCGAAATACAAAACATTTTTGTTCAGACATTTGTTTTTTCCTTAATGTAATGGATTACGCCAAAGCGATATCAACACGAGTTGAGTGGAAAGTTGAACCAAAGTTCATATCGGTTAATTCACTATTGGTAAGCTGATTAATAGCAGTGCCACTGCCGTTTTCATTGAGTTTTTTCCATGCATTTTTCCAAGCGAAAATTGTTCCTGCAGGTGTCATAGCTTCAACTCTTGCAGTGTATTGAATCACCACATCACGCTGACCATAACGACTCGCCGTTAACTTAACTTGGTCGCCATCACTGATCCCTTTGCGCATAGCATCATCTGGGTGAATATAAACCATATGCTGCGGAAAAGTGCCTTCAATATACTTAACGTTTGCCCATTGCGAGTTACTCAGCTTGGGATGCGCTGGTGAAAGTAAACGGAATTCACGTGATTTTTCATCATCTGTCATGCCTTTGGTGGCAAAGTCATCTGACTCTGGCGTACCAGTATCGATAACAGGATTGAATTTTTCAGGATCGAAATAAGTACCACTGGTGTCTTTAAATTCAATTTTTCCGCTAGGCGTTGGGAAGTCATAATTTTTACGGAATGGGTAATCAACCACTGGGCTATCCCAGTTTTGAACACAGAGTTCATCGTAGCTAATGTTGCCCTTCCAAGTACCACGTAAAATATCCTCAATACTTTCACTAAACTCAGGGTCGCTGTAACCCATGGCTTTAGCTAAATCTTGGAAGATAATAGTATCTGGTTTTGACTGATATAACGGGCTAATCGCTTGCGTGCTGTGTTTAGCATAATAACAGTGGTAACTATCAATCATATTAGCTTGCTCAATGTAACTTGAAGTTGGCAGTAAATAATCAACGTAATCCATAGTATCGGTTTGGAATAGATCAATCCCAACTAAAAATAAGTCATCCCGCATTAATCCAATTTCAATTAAATCAGCATCAGGCGCAATAGCAATCGGGTTACTTGAATATACAATCATCGCTTTAATCGGATCGCATGGCTCATCAAACGCTAATGGGCCGACTTGACCGTCTTCATGCTGATAATCTTCTGGCAGAAGTGATTTACCAATTTCACTAATATTGACAGTATCTCTTACAGCATCTTCTGGTGTTAAATGACTACCGCCACTATATGCCCAGTCAAACAACCCACCAGCTTGAGTGTTCAGATATACAACGCCTGCACCGACTTTACCAATATTACCTGTTAAAGCAGCTAGCGTTGGAATAGCTTTTACCATACGTCCACCATTTAGTGTACGTTGTAAGCCATAACCAATACGGATCATTGCACATTCAGCGCCAGCATAAGCTCTTGCAAAAGACTGATACTGTGACTTGCTTACCCCTGTTTCAGCTTCAATTTGCTCATGGGTAAATTCTTCTAATCTTGCCAATAACGCATCATAGTCTTGGGTATACGATTCAATAAACCCAGTATCATGCAAGCTTTCTTCAATCAATATCTTAGCAATACCAATAACCAAGGTTGCATCAGTCCCTGGTGTCGGTTGTAACCAGATATCTGCCTGTGATGCTAGCGGCGTTCTTGCTGGGTTAACTACCAGTACTTTTGCCCCTTTATCACGCGCTTCATTGATAAATTTTAAGTGATGAATATTGGTCGCTTGTTCGTTTGTTCCCCACGACACAAAACACTTGGTATTGACGTAATCTTCTGGGCTCGGACCGGAGAACTCGCCTAAAATTGAGCTCATGCCAGAATAACCTGCACTAGCACAGATGTTTCGTTGTAAATTACGGCTCGCAATTCGGTTAAAGAAACGGTTAGCACCTGAACTGGCACCTATGCCGCTATAGCCTGAATAGAAATAAGGCACAATGGCATTACCAGAATAGGTATCAATAACTTCATTTAATTTTGCAGCAATTTCGCTATTAGCTTGTTCCCAACTAATTGGTTCGAACGTTGCGCCAGGACCACGTGGACCAACGCGTTTCATTGGTTGCTGTATGCGGTCAGGACTGTAAATAGATTCAAGATACGCATGGCCTTTTACACATGGCGTACCTGCAGTAACAGGATGCGAAGGATCGCCACTAACAGAAACCGCAACCCCATCTTTAGTTGAAACTAGCAGGCTACATCTATCACCACAGTTTCTTGGACATGTTGTATGAAAAACACCGTCGGGTTCAGGTGTTGGCGGCTCTGTTACAGGTGGTTCTGTTGTATTGTCATCATCGCTACTAGAACACCCCATGATACTCGCAGAAAATGCAAAAGCACTACTGCCTTTTAAAAAACTACGTCTGTTCATTGCCATCATTTAATCCTTATTGTTATTCAAAAAAACCATAGCAAATAGTCGTGTTTTGTTAACAAAAAAAGATTAAAAAATATAATCTGTTCAAACATTTAGAAAATCATTTAACGCTATCACAGTTTCATATTTTGGATATCAAGTTTTCACATATCAAAAGTTATTGTTAGTAAATATCTCATTAAAAATTTAAAACAGTAAAAATAAAAACAAATGTATCAGCGCGTTCAATATTTACATTGTCAGTATCAAACATTCACTGTTACATCCAGTTATTTTCCTAAAAAGTGCAAACTAAGACTTACTCAAAATTTATCACTCAGCAAAGTGTATTTAAAAACAACAAATTCTAATTTTTGAAATCAGCATTGCGAATTTCTGGCTTGAATACGTATGCAGTCAATTGCGGCAAAAATATGAACAGCTCTAGTATGAAGTAACAAAAATAATTAAATCTATAATGGAGTTGTTAATGTCGCCGGTTTCAAGGAAGTCTCAACCTGATGTCTCGCTGCTACCCAAAAGAAATTTAGCTCGTCTACCGCTATTAATTAGTCTTGTTTTACTTGGCGCCCACCAATCGGCTCTTGCAAAAACAGTAACCGTAAATTCTCCAGATAAGCGTATTTCAGTTAGCTTGAGCGATGACGGTGACAGACCGGAATATAAAGTAACTTTTAACGGTAAAGATGCCGTACTTAATTCAAGACTTGGATTGGTTTTTGAAACATTTGGTGAATTTGGTAGCGGTTTTGATATTACAGAGTCCAGTAAGTCAACGCACTCTTCTCGATGGCAACAACCTTGGGGCGAGCGTGAATGGATAGACGACAACCATAATAAGCTGACAGCGACTTTTTCTAATGGTCGGCATCAATTTGCACTGGAGTTCAAAGTATTTGATGACGGTATCGGATTTAGATATCTCGTCCCCAAGCAAGCGTCATTTGATAAAGTAACTCACCTTAATATCACCAATGAGCTGACAGAATTTTCAGTTCCTGATGCGCATCATGCAACTGGGTGGTGGATCCCTGGCCGAGGCTGGAACCGTTATGAGTATTTATATCAAACAACATCGGTTAACAAAGTCGACCGTGCCCACACACCTTTCACTTACAAATTAACTTCAGGGCTTCACTTAAGTATTCATGAAGCGGCTCTAACAGATTACGCAGCGATGGTGTTAGATCAGCGCCGAGATGGCACGCTTAAAGCAGATCTTACCCCTTGGTCTGATGGCACCTTAGTCAAAACTCAACCTGGTTTCACTACCCCTTGGCGCACTATTCAAATTGCTGATGCAGCAACAGGACTTCTCAATTCAGATTTAATCCTTAACCTGAATGAACCGAACAAACTCGGTGATGTTTCATGGGTTGAACCTGGTAAATACGTCGGTATTTGGTGGGGGATGCACATTAATGAAAACACTTGGGGTTCTGGCGAAAAACACGGTGCAACCACCTCAGAAACGAAACGTTATATGGATTTTGCAGCTAAGTACGGTTTTGATGGTGTTCTCGTTGAAGGCTGGAATCTTGGTTGGGATGGAAGCTGGTTCCATAACGGTGATGTATTCAGTTTTACTCAGTCTTATGATGATTTTGATATTGATGCTGTCAGTGCACATGGAGCAAACAACAATGTGCGTTTAATTGGCCATCATGAAACTTCAGGTTCTGTGACCAACTACCGCAATCAAATGAGTGACGCTTATGATTTATATAAGCAACACGGTGTAACACAAATCAAAACAGGTTATGTTGCTGATGGTGGCGACATTAAGCGAGTCGACTCGCAAGGTATTGTTCGCCATGAATGGCATGATGGTCAGTTTATGGTTAATGAGTATCTTCATAGCATTACAGAAGCAGCTAAACGTCAAATTAGCATCAATACTCACGAGCCAATAAAAGACACTGGTTTAAGACGAACCTACCCTAACTGGATTTCTCGTGAAGGCGCTCGCGGACAAGAATTTAATGCATGGGGAACGCCCCCTAACAGTCCAGAGCATACCGCAATATTGCCATATACACGCATGCTATCAGGACCGATGGACTTCACTCCGGGTATTTTTAATCTTGCCCCTGAGGGACTTGATGCCGTTAACCGCGTCCAGACAACCCTCGCAAAACAACTGGCTTTGTATGTTGTACTATACAGTCCAATTCAAATGGCGGCTGATTTACCAAGAAATTACGTTGAACGATTAGATGCATTTCAATTCATTCAAGATGTACCAACGGATTGGAGCGAGAGTATTGCAGTCGCTGGCGAGATTGGCGATTTTGTTGCCTTTGCACGAAAAGATCGCGCTTCAGAGGATTGGTATTTAGGCGCGCTAACTGACGAATCTGAGCGGGAGTTAACAATCAAGTTAGACTTCTTATCAGATGATAAATCCTATCAAGCACAAATATATCGTGATGGAGCCGAAGCTGATTGGAAGACCAATCCATACGACTATATTATTGAAAACAAGCAAGTAACAGCGAAAGATACCTTAACATTAGCCCTTGCCACTAGCGGCGGTGTAGCGATTCGTTTTATCCCAGTCGATTAACACTCAACTTTAAGTCTCCCCCCTAAAAAACCTGATGTGCAAAGTGATTGTTGCCATCAGGTTTTTCTTCATTTACATTGCCTTAGCTCACAATAAAAACATCACCAAAGACGCCATGACATTTAAGAATACACCCCACAATCTTGTTACAAATACGATCGGTTTTCGTTGTGCATAAATGATGAATACGTATGTAATTAGTTGTGCCAAAATCCACCACAAGGCTAATATAAAACCTGCTAAATTTCTTCCTCTGCTTGTGGGGATGAAATGGGCTAGGTCGTTACTGGCGCATCACCTTCATCGGATTGTGTCAGGTTTAAGAACCTTTCTAACTTCTTTATCAATCGAAGTCAGAATACGAGGTCTTTGGCGAATACCCGTCTTAGGGAGATGTGTATTCGCCATTTTTTTAACTATCGTCTAATCAAGCCGAAATGAATACCTAGCAAAATAACAAGTAACAATAAGAATTCAGCCATGATGCTGAACAGCCCATTTATAATGGAAGATAAAGGAAGATACATGTCTGCCGATAATACATCGCATCAGGGTACACCGAATAAACAATCGCTTCGTCAGCAACCAGAATTAAACTTCTGGCAAATTTTCAATATGTGTTTTGGATTTTTGGGGATCCAATTTGGCTTTGCACTTCAAAACGCCAATGTCAGCCGTATATTTCAAACCCTAGGTGCTGAGATTGATGAAATTCCAATCTTATGGATTGCTGCTCCGTTAACAGGACTTATCGTTCAGCCCATTATTGGCTACTTAAGTGATAATACATGGAATGGACTGGGTCGCCGTCGCCCATATTTTTTAATTGGCGCAGTTTGTACCACACTCGCTTTATTTATCATGCCGCATTCTCCAGTTTTATGGGTAGCAGCGGGCATGCTTTGGATCATGGATGCCTCAATTAACATTGCCATGGAGCCATTTCGTGCATTTGTTGGAGATAACCTACCGAAGTCTCAGCGTACTCAAGGCTATGCTATGCAAAGCTTCTTTATTGGAATCGGCGCCGTTGTAGCGTCAGCCTTGCCGTATTTATTAACCAACTATTTTGATGTGGCGAATACTGCTCCTGAAGGCGAAATTGCCGACTCGGTACGTTACGCATTTTATTTTGGTGGCGCCGTTTTATTCCTCGCGGTTGGATGGACCATCGTAACCTCTAAAGAATATTCACCTGAAGAACTGGCCTCTTTTCATCAAGAAAATGATGAAGAATTAATAGCTGAAAACAATAGCGATAACCGCACTAGAACAGCTAAGCAATATCAATTTGCTTCTATGCTTTGGATGGCGATTGGTGGTGGTTTAACAGGTTTAGTTTTTGGCCTTTCGTTAGATAAGCAGCTTTATATATTGACCATCGGTATTTTTGTATTTGGCCCTTTGCAATTTTACTGCGCCAAAGCCCTCGCAAAAGTTAATCCAAATGACATCGCTGAGCGCGAAAGTCTAGGCATGGTATTTAACGTAGTTGATAATTTATTCCATATGCCAAAAGCCATGCACCAACTGGCCATAGTACAATTCTTTTCATGGTTTGCCTTATTCGCGATGTGGATTTATACCACTTCAGCAGTCACCTCTTACCATTATGGTACCAGTGATGTACTGACCAAAGCCTACAATGATGGCGCTGATTGGGTCGGTATGCTATTCGCTTCATACAATGGTTTTGCTGCCGTTGCTGCGATTGCAATACCGTTTCTAGCAAAAGCAGTCGGAATAAGATTCACACATACCATCAATTTAACATTGGGTGGTTTGGGGCTTATCAGCTTTTATTTCATTAGCGATCCAGCCCTACTTTGGATACCTATGATTGGAGTCGGCATCGCGTGGGCGTCAATCTTATCAGTACCGTACGCAATGCTATCTGGGATCTTACCACCTAAGAAAATGGGGGTGTTTATGGGAATATTTAACTTTTTCATTGTTATCCCTCAATTGCTTGCGGCCAGTGTTTTAGGCGTAATTCTTAATACATTATTTGATGGAGAGCCAATCTTTGCATTAATTACTGGCGGTGTGTTTATGATTATTGCGGGTATCGCAGTGTTGTTTGTAGACCAACCAAAACAATAAGTTATTGAGTCATATTTCTGATTATTCAAATTATAAAACGTTTCGTGACAATAAGCGGATCTTGATTGGGGAAAGTTACACATGATGGGTAAAAGCATTAACAGTTATAAAAAATCTACACTGGCAAGTGCGATCAATATTGCAATGATTGGTGCCTCTATTTTCGCTTTATCGGCTTGTTCAAAAACAACAGCCAACAAAGATGTTCCAACATCAACAGACACCAGTTCAGCAGTGACTCAAGTGCAAATAGCACCAGGCGCGCCGGGTGCTGCCCCTACATGGGCTTTTTCTGGTAAGACAGGTATCGGTACATCTTATGAGCCGTACATTGACGGTCAGTATCAAGGAACAGCTGAGAACCCTGTCAGTAAAGTGTGGTTTTCACTCGCACAAGGGATCTTAACCGAAACCATGTATGGCATGATCCACAATGCACAACTAAAAGAAATGCAATTTATCATCACTGGTGAAGGGTTTGTCGATACAGAAAAAGATGACACGATCAGCACCATCGAATACCTACATCACGATGAACAAGGTCGCCCACTTTCATTAGCATACAAAGTCATTAATAAAGCAAAAAATGGTCAATATCAGATAGAAAAACATTTTTTCACTGATCCAAACCGTGACAGTATGATGATGAAGGTTATTTTTACCGCTTTTGCTGATGGAATAACCCCGCATTTATACGCCAACCCGCATGTAGATAATAGCGGTGCTAACGATATTGCGAGTATTGAAGAACAAGCACTTGTTGCTTACACCAATGCTAAAGACTCATCTGTGATGACGATTAAATCCGATGTAGCCTTTACAAAAGCTTCAGCAGGTTTTGTTGGTCAGTCAGACGGCTTAGTAGATTTGGCAGATAATGGCGTACTGGACAACATCTATCAATCTACCAGTAAAGCATCAGAAACTGTCGGTAACGTTGCGTTAACTGCTCAGTACAAGACGCTCAACAAAGCCACTGGTGAAAACACCTTAGAAATGAATGTGGCTATTGGTTTTGGTGCAGACAAAGCCCAAAGCTTAGCTAATGTTGAAGCCACGCTTTCTGCAGGTTACGACAAAGTATTAAGTGCTTATTTAGGTGATGATAAACACCTTGGCTGGAAAGACTACTTAACTGGTTTACCCGCACTTAATGCCATGAGCAGCAATACTACTGATGATGGCAAATTACTTTATACCAGTGCGTTAGTGCTAAAAGCGCAAGAAGATAAAACCCATGCCGGAGCATTAATTGCTTCGCTATCAAACCCATGGGGTGACTCAGTCTCAGCTAAAGTCGGTAGTACAGGCTATAAAGCAGTTTGGCCACGTGACTTTTATCAATGTGCAATGGCCTTTCTTGCTATGGGCGATCTTGAAACGCCAAAAGTGGCTTTTGAATACTTGAAAAAAGTGCAAGTTAGTCAGCAAACGCCTGAATATGTTGGCACGCCTGGTTGGTTCTTACAAAAAACGCATGTTGACGGTCAAATTGAATGGGTGGGCGTGCAGTTAGACCAAACGGCTATGCCAATTATGTTGGGGTGGAAGTTATGGCAAGCTGGTGTATTAACTGATGCAGAAATCACTCAGTGGTACCAAGACATGTTAAAACCCGCTGCAGACTTTTTAGTCACTGGCGGTAAAGTTAAATTAGACTGGAACGATACTGAAATAACCCCGCCAAGTACCCAACAAGAGCGCTGGGAAGAACAAGCGGGATTCTCACCTTCGACAACTGCAGCAGTCATTGCAGGATTAGTGGCAGCCAGTGATATTGCCCAACTAGTTAACGATGAAAAAGCAGGTGAATATCTAACGTTAGCCAAAGAACTAGAAGCAAGCCTTGAAACCACTATGGTAACTAACAATGGCGAACTTGCCAAAGAAGGTAAACCTTACTATGTGCGTATCAGTCCAAACGGAAACCCAAATAATGCTGATAAATTACTGGATAATAATGGTAAGCCAGGGTTAGATCAGCGCCAGATTCTAGACGGCGGTTTTCTTGAATTAGTTCGTTACGGTGTTAAGGATGCTACAGATGGTATCATTCAGAACAGCGTCTTGCTGATTGACGACACAACTCTTGAGCATAATCTACGTGTTAAATATGAATTTACTGCCAAAGATGGCAGCAAAATTCCGGGTTACCGTCGATATGGTAATGATGGTTATGGCGAAGATATCACAACTGGTTTCAGCTATGCTGAGCAAGGTAATACCGCCGATCAACGAGGCAGAGTATGGCCATTCTTTACCGGTGAACGTGGTCATTATGAGTTGGCACTTGCCAAATCGACCGGTAGTTTAACGCCAGAAGTCCACCAGCAATTAATTAATACCTACGTTCAAGGTATGGAAACATTTGCTAATGAAGGCTTAATGTTGCCAGAACAAGCTTGGGATGGTGTTGGTAATCCAACTCGTTATAACTACGCGATGGGTCAAGGCACTAACTCAGCAACACCACTTGCGTGGACACATGCTGAATACGTTAAGTTAGTACGCTCGATGACTGATAAAGCAGTATGGGATTTCTATCCTGTTGTTGCGGATAAACTGGCTGAATAACTTGTAGATTTAGATAGTTGGCTTGCTTTTAAAGCATATTTTTAACTATCGCTTCAAGAGTGAGTTATTGAATTCAGAAAATTAACAATCTTCTGTTCAACACCTACAAATAGAAAAATGCCACTCAATGAGTGGCATTTTTATTTTGGAGTTTGCTAAAACAAACCTAGCGAATGCCTAAGCGTTTTGTCGTTTATTGTCCTTGCTTTAGTTTAGTAAATAACGAAAATATCGATACGGCAATGGCACCGGCAATCAAACCAAAAATCGCATTGAGAATTCTTGGAGTTATAAATGCCAGTACATAGCCCACATATTCGACTTCAGCAATCCATAGCGCTGTTTGTGTAATTAAACCGCTAACTTGATGAATACCATGTGTCAGAATACCTCCACCTACCATGAACATTGCTATCGTGCCAACAATTGTTAGTCCTTTCATTAAGTACGGTGCAGAGGTTAATAGACCAAAACCAAGCTTTTGCCAAAAAGCAACTAAGGCCCCTTTGCCTTGTCGTTTTGTTAAGTACAACCCTAAATCATCAATCTTAACAATGCCTGCTACTAATCCATAAACGCCAACAGTCATAATAATCGCAATGACACTTAAGGTTAAAAACTGACTTAACAAACTGCTTTGAGCCACAACACCCAAGCTAATCGCAATAATCTCTGCTGATAATACAAAATCAGTTCTAATTGCCCCCTTCACTTTTGTCTTTTCAAAAGCCGCAATATCTTCTACTGATTTTTCAATAACAGCCTGCTCTGACAAGTCAGTTTGCCTATCTTTACGATGAACATACCAATGATGGACTTTTTCAAATCCTTCAAAGCATAAAAATAACCCACCAAACATGAGTAGCGGTGTTATTGCCCAAGGAATAAAAGCACTGATTAATAAAGCAGCTGGAACAAGAATTAATTTATTGAGAAAAGAGCCCTTAGCAACTGCCCACACAACAGGTAATTCACGTTCAGAGGCAACACCTGACACTTGCTGAGCATTTAGCGCTAAATCGTCTCCCAACACACCTGCAGTTTTTCTGGCAGCTACTTTACTCATAGCAGCAACATCATCCAAAATTGCAGCAATGTCATCCAATAACATTAATAAACTTGCGCCAGCCATATCTCGTCCTTGTTTGTCGTCAATGTTTTCGTTTTGACTAATCGGGTTGCGATTAATGATGTTAATCGTATTTTTAAGATTAAAACCTAAGTTTAATATTGCTTAACGATAGCTCAAGTCGACGTTTTACTTTCGACAAAGCGATTAAAAAGCGTATTGCCAGACTAATCCCAGTGTATCGAAATCATTCCCTATGCGTGTGATCACGCCCGTACTGGCATAAAGCTTCATACTATGATGTTGATTAAAGGCAAGTGAATACGTCAAACCAAAACGAGAATTGTCCTCAGCATCATCAGCGTCAATTCCATTTTTGCTGGTTTCTCCGCCAACAAAGTAATTTCCGCTCAATGACACCCATTGCCCTGGTCCAATACTGTATATGACATGAGCTTGAAACGTGTATTGTGCTTGTTTCTCAAGTGACACTTGATTGTAAAACTCATCATTATCACTATAAATTCGAATTGACGTCATGGCATCGTAATACCAATTACCCACTCGGTACGACATCCCTATTCCTGGTCTAAATACCCATTGATTGGCACCAGCGTTGATCAGTTTATCTTCATCATAGGTTCCTAAAGGCAAGCTAAGTTGCAAACTTGAGCCAACAACTAATCCATCTTTAGATTTAGCAAAATCTTTCCGTTGTAATGCTTGTGCACCATAAAAGTTCCAAGTCAGACGCATTTTAGGATCGCCATAACCACATCTGTCAGCTTCAACAATGTCGTTTTGATAATTCGCTGAGCCTGCCATACAAATGCGAGATAAGGACATATCAAATTTTGATGAACTACCCGCTAGCGCAAATGAGTGCGCATAACCAAGCACAGCAGCATCTAACGTTAAATGTGCATCTTTGAGTGGAACTGAAGGTGATGGCGATAAGACCCCTTCTGAGTGCAGATAGCCCAGGGCTAGAAAATGCATGTCGATAGGAATATTGGTATAACTGCGAGGTTCAAGATCTTGGCTATACACTTGGGTATGCCAAAACAGCGCTGTAATGCCTAACAAACTTATTTTGCTAAACTTTGTGAGCAAAGTGAATGCACATCGATTAAATCGGGTTAATTCCTTCATAAATTACAAAGCATTTTCCATAATGACAGATATAAAACAGACTTACACAAGAAACAAAGACTTAAGTGATAGTCATTAACGTGGCAAATGTCACAAAACAAAATGCGGCACTGATTACCGCACTTTGAATAACATAACGTGGCTATCATAAGGTGGCTAACATAAACCAAAGTCATTATTTGTTACGACTTATCAACGCCACCGCACGACTGCCTAACCACTAAATTAGTCGGAATTAACTGTGGTCCAACGTCCTTACCACGAATTAATTTCAAAAGACTTTCAACTAAAATTTCACCTGCCAGTTTAGTATTTTGTTTGACCGTAGTGAGCGCAGGGTTTGCAAAACTTGCAACCGGAATGTCATCATAACCAACAACGGCAATGTCTTCTGGTACATTAACACCACGCTGTTTAAGTGCTCTTATTGCACCAATGGCGATTAAATCACTGGCAGCAAAGATTGAATCGAATTGATGCCCGCTATCTAATAATTTCATTGCAGCATCAAAACCTGAGCTTTCAGTGCTAATAGCATCAAATTGACATTTTTTATTGAGTTTAATACCCGCTTTTTTTAGCGCTTCGGCATGACCTAAATAACGGTCTCGAAACTCAGGGCTATGCTCTGATGCATCCCCTAAAAAGGCAATATTCTTTAAGTTTAATGAGAGGATGTGCTCTGTGGCGATAACACCGCCTTGGTGATTATCACAACCGATGGACAGCACTTCTTTGTTATTATGTTCTGCCCCCCAAATAATAAAGTGGGTATTTTGTTCTAATAACTTTTGCAGCTTATGTTCATAGTCTACGTAGTCTCCGTAACCTAATAAAATAATCCCATCAGCTTTATTACTGTCTTCGTAATCTGCATGCCAATCACTCGAAAGCTGTTGAAATGAAACGAGTAAGTCATACCCTTGCTGTGCAGTTGCACGGGTAATTGAACCAAGCATAGATAAAAAGAAAGGATTAATTAACGACTCATCGTTTGTAGGATCTTCACAAATTAACAGCGCTAAAGTATGGCTATTTTGGGTACGAAGATTACTGGCGTTTTTATCGACTTTGTAATTTAACTCTTTGGCAATAGCTTGAATGCGTTGCCGCGTTTCCAAGTTTACAAGTGGACTATTTCTCAACGCTCTAGAAACAGTAGATTGAGATACGCCAGCACGGTATGCGATATCAATTGAGGTAGCTTTAGATGTCATTTTGCATCAGGCCTTTTTATAGTTATTTTAGATACTCACGTATTGTTTATACCTAAAATAACGCTTCTTTTCACCGTTTAATTTCTTTTATAATCCTAACTCACTCAGTAAGTCGTCAGCATCATCAGCAACCACGACTGCAGGGTCTTTTTTCGCAGTTGATTTATCAGCTTCACCTTGTGTATTTCTGTGGGCTTCAATTAATGAGTCTGGGTCAAATTCTTCATCTAATTCAAACTCTTTTAATTTAATGAATTCAGTTTTATCCATCGCAAATTCTAAGTAAAAGATATGATTATCTGCCGTTTTGAACGACACTCTTCTTGATACTGCTTCATCTAAATTAGTATCAATCGATATGGTTAACTCTTTATTAATGGTCAACATTTTCGGTTGACTTTGACTGATAGATGTTTGTAATTCTTTAGACACAGTTTTAATGAAATTACCTAATATTTGATTCATTAACTCTCCCATGACATTACCAACGTCATCAGAGGTGTGTGAGAAAGCAAGCTCTGACTCTGGCATCCCCATATTTATCATGTATCGACGGTATATTTCTATTGCAGCTTCTTTGGAAAAGTTAATCACCACTAAACCAGAAAACCCGCCATCAAAAATTGAAAAACACCCTAAATCAGGCTTTAAACATGTACGTGTAATGTTTTGCACCATACCGGCATGGGTAACTTGACTGTCGCTAGTGCTTGAAAGAACGTGGGAAACCGAGTGACATAATTTGAGTAAAATATCATCTGTTGTAACAACTTGAACTGAATCCATAACAATGTATACCTAGTTTTTACTTTTCCCTCATTCTGAGGCTTAACGAGTAATAAATCAAAGACTAAACATCTCATTATCAAAAATAAACAATCAAGCTAACAAGCGTTACACTAACAAGCTGATATTGCGTATATTCTTTGCCGTTTATTTGTGGGCCAACTCTACTCAACATATGTATCTTTTTGTAAAAACCTTTCAATAGATCACATATCAACTATTAAACAGTTCTTTCTGGAACTGTTTCTGTCTATATTTGCGCAATACATTGAACTTACTCTCTTTAAGGACGAACATGATCGCTTTCCTCAGACAGTTAACTATCTTAAAGCGCCTGATCATAATGCTCGCCCTGGCAGCAATAGGAACCGTTTGCTTTGCCAGCTTTTCAATTAACGAACAATACAATAATTTAATTGCACAGAAGCAAGTTCAAATTGCTGCGCAAGTTAGCACCGCTACCTCAATGCTTAGCGCGCTATCAGCTGATTTGCCCCAATCTGCTGACCAACAGCAACAACAAGACATTCTTAATATTATCTCTCAACTGCGTTATGGCTCTAATGACGCTTATATTGTTATCAATGATCAAAATGTCATTATTAGCTTTCCTGAAAGTCCAAACCTAGAAGGCCGCTCTTTTGAGCAATATATTGCCGCTGATGGCAGTAAACCGTTTGCGCAACTTACCAGACAAGCTAAATCGACAACGACAAGTCACGTTGAATATAAAGATAATATTGCATCAACATCTGGCGTTGAAACTATTCTCGCAGGCGCCCAGTTCTACCCAGAATGGGGCTGGACAATTATTGCCCATGCCAGTGCGACCGACGTCATGGATAGCATGGGAAGTGTTGTTATCAATTATCTGATTATTATGATGTTGATTTCTATTCCTATCTTTACTTTCTTCTTATTGCTGAATGTATCGATTACCTCCCCGATTAATGCAGCAATTGCAGCAATGGAGAATATTGCTAAAGGTGAAGGCGATTTGTCACAGCGACTTGATAACAGTGGTAAAGATGAAGTGGCTAAAATGGCCGATGCGTTCAATGACTTTGTGATCAAAATTTCAGACATGGTGTCGGATTTAAAACCACTTGGCCGTGATCTAGATAATGATGCACAACATTTATTAGTGGCTGTAGAAGAGTCGAATCAAAGCTCTGAGTTGATCCATAGTGAAACTCAAAGTGTTGCTACTGCGGTTAATGAAATGTTAGCGACTACCCATGATATGGCGCAAAACACCTATCAAGCCGCTGATGGTGCTAACAATGTTAAACAGCAAGCCGAGCAATCACACGCATTTATGCAGCAGACTGTGCATGAAACAGATCAGTTAGTAAATGAGTTGAAAAACGCAGAAAGCGCCACCCATGACCTAGGCAAGTCTTCTGTAGAAATTAGTACAATACTAGATACCATTGGTGGTATTGCAGATCAAACCAACTTATTAGCACTAAATGCAGCAATTGAAGCCGCACGAGCAGGTGAATATGGCCGAGGTTTTGCTGTCGTTGCTGACGAAGTAAGAGCGTTAGCAACACGTACCCAAGCATCTACCAATGAAATTAATAAAATCATTACTGATATTCATAACGGCGTTGAGTCTGTTATCAAAAGTAATACTGAAACCCAGGAACAATCGATTCAATTGCAATCTAAGGCGTTACAGTCACAAGATGCCATGACAGAGATACTCGCCGTTATTGCTAATATCAGTGACATGAATACTCAGCTTGCCAGTGCCACAGAAGAGCAATCTCAAGTCACTGAAGAAATAAACCGTAACATTACCCGAATTTCTGAATTGACCGAAATAGCTGTAAAAACCAATGAAACAAACTCTGAAGCAGCGCAATCATTACAAACGATTAGCCAAACTGTTACTGAGACACTAGGTCAATTTAAAACCAGCTAATGTAATGACAGCTAAAGCCTAATGTATTAGTAATAAATAAGTCACCTTTCTATACCAGCAAGCGCCATCTTGTGGCGTTAATGCTGGTATATCTCTTAGTCGCTCTCCTAAATGACCTCGTAAAATTCATCTTCAAATAAGCCTTAACACGTAAAGTCTCTGTCAGCCTAAAAAGCTTTGCGGTATCATGCTTCGCAAGCCCATTATTAAGAGTTACCTGTTGATGTACGAAAAGACTGTTACCATTATTGCCCCTCACGGAATTCACACACGACCTGCTGCATTATTAGTCAAAGCAGCAAAAAACTTTGACTGTGACGTCATTGTCGAATGTAATGGAAAACAAGCAAGCGCCAAAAGTCTATTTAAATTGCAAACTCTTGGCTTATATCAAGGCCAATCGGTTAAGGTATTTGCTGAAGGAGAACAGGCAGAAAAAGCGGTAGAAACCGTGTCTGAATTGCTAATTACACTCAGTTAACAGGATAGTTTATGGCTTTAACAGGAATCGTAGTGTCACCAGGAATTGCTTTTGGACAAGCAGTTCATATCAATTTGCATCATCAACATGTTGATTACCGATTACTGCCTGTTGCATCAATTAAAAGTGAATGTGACAAAGCCATTAAAGCCATAGACTTTTTGGCAAAACACCTCAAGCATTGTCAAGTTAACCTTGATACTGAAAGCGACCATTTTCATCTAATTGATGCTGATATCATGCTATTAGAAGATGAAGATTTAGCTGATGAACTCACCCAATATATTACTCGATTTCGTTTCTCTGCCGTTGTCTCCATTGAACGGATTTTTGCGCAACATGCTGAAGAGCTAGCCAAGCTAGACGACCCTTATCTCGCTAACCGTAGTAATGATGTTATTTGTTTAGGTAAGCGATTAATGTCTGCCGTCAATGGTACGCTTCAATGGGATGTATCAAAACTCACTGATAATAGTATTTTGTTGGCTGAGGATATAACTCCTGCAGAATTTGCAACCATTCCGCTTAACAAAATAAAAGGCATTGTGCTTAAAACTGGCGGGCTCACTAGCCACACCGCTATTTTGGCCAAAGCTGCTGGGATACCTGCGTTATTAAGTTGTCAATTCGATGACTATGACATTCAAGATGGTGCCCCGCTAATTTTAGACGCCTTTAGTGGTGAATTGCATGTTAATCCCGTTGCTGAAACACAGCAGCAACTAGAGCAAAAAGCCACCGCAGAAAAAGAACGCCGAGAAGCACTTTTACATTATGTTGATAAACCCAGCGTCACCCGTGACGGCCATCCTGTCTGTTTGCTTGCCAACGTAAGTAGCATGAGTGATTTCACTCAGATAGAGCGCAGCGGCGCTGCTGGCGTTGGGTTATTTAGGACTGAGTTTTTACTTATGCAAGTCGACTCAGTTCCGGATGAAAAACAGCAGTTCAAACAATACTGCGATGCATTACATAGCTTAAATGGCAAGGTCCTTACCATACGTACCTTTGATATCGGAGCGGACAAAGAAATCCCTTGCCTTACTCAACAATATGAAGATAACCCGGCATTAGGCGTGCGTGGTATTCGGTATAGCTTACAACACCAACACCTTTTTACGACTCAAATTAAAGCAGTACTTCGCGCAGCGAATCATGGACGTATCCGATTACTATTCCCAATGGTTAATCAAATTGAAGAGTTGGAGTTCGCGCTAGAATTAATTGATTGGTGCAAACAACAGTTAATTGAAGAAGAAAAAGGCTTTGGTGATCTTAATATCGGCATCATGGTTGAAACACCAGCAGCAGTGTTAAATTTACCGCATCTACTGCCACGACTTGATTTTGTTAGTATCGGTAGTAATGACTTAACCCAATATACTCTAGCAGCTGATCGCGGTAATCCTGTGCTAGTTAATGATTATCCGCCAGTTTCTCCAGCAATGATAAAGTTCATAAAAATGGCTGTAGACACCTGTAAAATACACCAAACAAAAGTGTGCCTTTGCGGCGAATTAGCCAGCGACACGAAATTAATTAGTTTACTCGTCGGTCTAGGAATTGATGAGCTCAGTGTTAATACTGCCAGTTTATTGGATGTAAAAGCGACCATTTGCAATGGTCAATACCAACAGTTTTATCAGCAAGCCCAACAAGCATTAGGGTTTAGCCATATTGAACAACTTAATCAATTATTCAGCTAATTTGACTAATTTACTTGAAAACAATAATTATTGTTTATAAAAAAATCAGACAGCACTAGAATAAAACCATAATAACATTACAAAAAGAGGCTATATCTCATGGGATTTTTAAGCCGTATTCGCCGACTTATATCTGGGCAGCCGACCTTAACTGGCGGCATTGAAATTTTTGCGCCTGTTTCTGGCGACCTAGTAGACATTGAAAAAGTACCCGACGTAGTATTCGCTGAAAAGATTGTCGGTGATGGATTAGCAATTAACCCAACAGGCGAGCTAATTCTAGCCCCTATTGATGGCACCATTGGCAAAATTTTTGAAACTAATCATGCTTTCAGTATTGAGTCCCCTCAGGGGCTCGAATTATTTGTTCATTTTGGTGTCGGCACAGTAGAGCTTAGAGGCAATGGCTTTAAGCGACTCGCTGAAGAAGGACAACAAGTTAAAGTTGGCGATCCAATTTTACAATTCGATTTAGACTACTTAACCGATCAAGTAGAGAGTCTACTTACCCCAGTTGTGCTTGCCAACATGGAAGATATTCAATACTTAGTGAAAGCTCAAGGTCCTGTAACAGCCGGTAAAAGTGTCATTTTTACCGTTGAGCTTTAAATTCGATTTACATTGTAGATATGGGTAATAGCTAAAAACAGGCTTGCTTTAACCCATCATTGAACAGAGCGCAGTGCAATATTCAGCTATAGATGAAAAGCAATAACTGCAGTGCGTAACAATAACTTAATTCAAGGAATACATTACCCCATGAGCAACAGTGTTATTTATGGTATTAAAAACTGCGATACAGTGCGTAAAGCACGTAAATGGCTAGAAGCAGAAAATCAGCCATTCACCTTCCATGACTTTCGCGAAGATGGCATCACAGCTGATATTATCAACCAGTGGTTTGAGTTAAGTGATTGGGAGCTACTGTTTAATAAACGTAGCACGAGTTTTCGAAATTTAACCGATGATCAAAAAGCTGATATTGATCAGAAAAAGGCGCTCGAGCTGATGCTGGAGTTTCCAACGCTAATTAAACGTCCTGTATTAATAACAAATAATAAAATATTAATCGGTTTCAAAGCTGCAGACTATCAAGCGTGGTTTAACTAATGACCCAGGACGTACTTGAGCTCACTAAAGATTTACTCGCACGCCCGTCAGTAACCCCACTTGATGAAGGCTGTCAAACTTTGATGGCTGATAGGTTATCTGCTGTTGGTTTCAACATTGAATCAATGGTATTTGAAGACACCACCAACATGTGGGCAAGAAAAGGCACTAAAAGCCCCGTTTTTTGTTTTGCTGGACACACTGATGTTGTTCCCACAGGCGATTTAAACAAATGGCACACCCCGCCATTTGAACCAACTGTCATCGATGATTATGTTCATGGTCGCGGCGCAGCCGATATGAAAGGATCATTAGCAGCTATGGTTATTGCTACAGAACGCTTTGTGGCAAAACACCCAGATCATAATGGCTCCATAGCTTTTTTAATTACCAGCGACGAAGAAGGTCCATTTATTAATGGTACAACTCGTGTCATTGATACCCTTGAAGCTCGTAATGAAAAAATTACTTGGTCACTGGTTGGTGAGCCTTCATCGACTCATAAGTTAGGTGATGTGGTTAAAAACGGTCGTCGTGGTAGTTTAACCGGTAATTTAACGGTGAAAGGGATTCAAGGACACGTTGCCTACCCTCACCTTGCTGATAACCCTATTCATAAAGCCTCACCAGCACTTGCTGAACTCGCGCAAATGCATTGGGATAACGGCAATGAATTTTTCCCACCAACCAGTTTCCAAATAGCAAATATTAACGGTGGTACTGGCGCATCTAATGTTATCCCTGGTGACTTACAGGTGATGTTTAACTTCAGATACTCAACTGAAGTCACAGCCGATGAATTAATCAAACGTGTACTAAACATACTTGATGCCCATGGGCTCGATTATGATATTGATTGGGTATTTAATGGTCTTCCTTTCCTTACTGGGGATGGCCCATTGCTGGACGCAACGAAAGACGCCATTTTTGAAGTCACAGGCTATGAAACCGACCCGCAAACTTCAGGTGGCACGTCTGATGGCCGATTCATCGCCCCCACTGGTGCTCAAGTTATTGAGTTAGGCCCGGTAAATGCGACAATTCATAAAGTGAATGAGTGTGTAAAAATCTCAGATCTTGAACTATTGGCCAAATGTTACGAGTCTATTCTGGAAAAGCTCCTTTGCTAACCTCTTCACTCAAAAGTATTGCTCATCCGGCTCTTTATGGGCTGGATGCTGAGCATCTTGTCTCTTTTGATCAATTTCTGCTAACTCAAAAAACAGCTGCAGCTTTTCAGCGGTTACAAAAGCATGCGGCAGATTCAGGTATTAATATTCAAATCTGCTCCGCCTATCGTGATTTTCATAGGCAAATGGCAATTTGGAATGCTAAAGCTCATGGTAAACGAGTACTACTCGATATTAATAACCAAGCTATTGATAGCAAATGTCTTTCAGAAAATGAACTCATAGATTGTATTTTAACCTGGTCAGCCTTGCCTGGTGCCTCCCGCCATCATTGGGGGACTGATATCGATATATTTGATGCCAACAATATCCAAAAAGCTGACTTAGCTTTGATTACGGATGAATATACGGGCAATGGACCATGTGCTCAGTTAGCCAGTTGGTTAACGCAACATGCCCATGAGTTTGGTTTCTACCTACCGTATCAACCTAATAAGAGTGGTGTTAGCCCAGAGCCTTGGCATTTAAGTTACTATCCAGAATCGTCGCAATTTATGTCACATTATCAGGTAGAATCTTTAAGACAGCTCTTGTCTCAATCAGAAATCGCTTTACAATCTGCGCTACTTAAAAGACTAGATAAACTTGTAGAAGAATATGTTTTTTACGTTGCGCAGCCGCCAAATCAATAACCATTGATAATGTTTATTGATTCCAGTAACGATAGCTGCCATGACCGTATTCAAATAATCAAACACTATCGCTAAAAACATCGAGAACCACATGACAAAGCCGCTACATTACTTAACTGCCACAATTGATGGCCAATCTATGTATTACTCAGATAGTGATAAACACAATACAGATTCACAACCTATTGTATTCATTCATGGCTTTTTAACAGACAGTAGTATGTGGCAAGCTCAAATCGATGCGCTTAAATCACAACATCGGTGTATCGCCATTGATTTATGGTCACATGGTCAATCAGATCCTATGCCTAAGGGAACAACATCACTGGTCACCATCGCTGAGCAATGTTTATCATTGTTATCATCACTTGGCCTTAACCAGTTCAGATTAGTTGCTAACGGTTCAGGTTGTGCAATTGCCGCAGAGATGGCATTGATATCGCCCACA
Source organism: Shewanella sp. 10N.286.52.A9 (assembly GCF_041468985.1). NCBI lineage: Bacteria > Pseudomonadati > Pseudomonadota > Gammaproteobacteria > Alteromonadales > Shewanellaceae > Shewanella > Shewanella sp. 10N.286.52.A9. The sequence continues at coordinate 118,005 of NZ_JBFRJQ010000004.1, forward strand.
TCAGTTACAAAAATGGTGATGGCAAACGGTTTTATTGGTTTTGAGCCACAAGTTAACTGCATCAAATATCAGCAATGGATTGATCAAATCAGTCAACAACAATGCTGCTCTAAAGAGATGGCTGACCTTATTACAGAGCAGTATTTCGCTAATCTTGCAATTGAGAGCCATAACAATGAGGTGAATCATTCGGATAATAGCAATGATGCAAACACGAATAACTCATTAACTCCAGAAAGGTTTTCTCAAGCGCTTCAAAATCTCAGCCCAAATAACATTGCTGAGCTTGCATTGATGGCGCCACTTTTTTTATACAAGCGAGACACACTCGAGTTAGCGGAGCAATTAACTTTGCCTTGCCTCATTTTAGTTGGCGAGCAAAACAAGTTAAGAACAGTTTTAGAAGCTTACTTGATGCAGGATTGCATTACAGGAAGTACCTTAAAACAACTTACTGCAGCAGGTCACTTAGCAAATGTTGAACAGGCTGCCATGGTAAATCAACATTTGATCAATTTTTTCGAAAGCTAACCTAATGGTTAGTCTTGTACGCTAGTGCCTCACACTCGTCAATCAATGACAAATAGGCTTAAGAACTCAGCTGTAGTGGCTGAGTTCGCTATTTCTAAATCAGTATTCTCAATCTATTACGAATGGATAGACCAGCATAACAATAAATACTGATATACTCTAAAAATGATATTAATCAGACAGTTTACGAATCTGAATTAGCATACTTTTATTTATTAGGGTCTACCAAACACGATGAAATTACTTAAACCACTTTTTGATAATAACCGCCGCTGGGCCGAACGCATTAACGAAGAAGACCCTGAATTCTTTAAACAGCTAGCACAACAACAGAGCCCTGAATATTTGTGGATAGGTTGTTCTGATAGCCGTGTTCCATCAAATCAAATTATTGACCTAATGCCAGGCGAAGTCTTTGTTCATCGTAATATCGCTAACATGGTCATTCACACCGACTTAAACTGTTTGTCAGTTATTCAATATGCGGTTGAAGTACTAAAAGTCAAACATATCATGGTGGTAGGTCATTACGGTTGTGGTGGTGTTAAAGCATCAATGACTACTGAGCGCTTTGGTTTAATTGATAACTGGTTGGGACATTTAAAAGATATTTATCGTATTCACCGTAGCGATTTAGAGCAGCTTGATGATGAAAAACGATTCGACAGATTGTGCGAATTAAATGTGATGGAACAAGTCGCCAATGTAAGTAGCACCTCAATTGTTCAAGATGCATGGGATCGTGGTCAAGAACTGGCTATTCACGGCTGGATCTACGGCATTAATAATGGATTATTGACTGATTTAGATGTCACGGTATCAAGTGAGCATGCTGACAATAAAGCGTAATCACCAGTAATAATCAATCATACAGCAAACTTAACGTCCATTTACACATTTGCAATAATAGGTATATGGACTTGTTTGCCTCGTATTTAACCCTCTCATATCGCTAGATACTCAATAAACCCCTTCAAATTTGTCATCTTTAGCTATTATTGAACAACATCAATCTTTAATAACGCCGGTTAAATATTAATCGAAATAGAGAAGGTTTAGCTGTTTATGCATTCTTGGGCAAGTAAACTCACCTACTTCGCTCAGATAAGGTCATATTGTTAATGCATTTAGTTGCCTAACACAGTTATAATCTTCGGGTTTATTTAGCGCGACCTCGCGCACTGCATTTTTTAGGAGATAATTTCCATGCCAGGTTTTGAATTATTTGGACCAGAGGAAAAGCAAGAAGTCGCTGACGTGATGGAAAACGGTTTTACCTTTCGCTACAACTTCGATCACATGCGTAATGATCGTTGGAAAACACGTGAAATGGAAGCGCTTCTTTGTGAAAAGATGAACGCAAAACATGCGCATCTTGTTTCTAGTGGTACCGCTGCATTACAAACGGCAATGGCTGCTGCAGGTATTGGCGCAGGCGACGAAGTTATTGTTCCACCGTTTACTTTTGTTGCATCTGTAGAAGCAGTATTTATGGCTGGTGCCGTACCTATTTTCGCTGAAATTGATGAAACACTATGTCTATCACCAGAAGGCATTGAAGCTGCAATTACTCCACGCACTAAAGCAATTAACCTTGTTCATATGTGTGGTTCTATGGCTAAAATGGATGAAATTTTAGCGGTATGTAAAAAACATAACCTAGTGATCCTTGAAGATGCATGTCAGGCTATCGGCGGCAGCTACAAAGGTAAAGCATTAGGCACAATCGGTGATGTTGGTTGTTATTCATTTGATTCTGTTAAAACCATCACCTGTGGTGAAGGCGGCGCTATCATGACTAACAATGAAACCATCTATAACCATGCGCACATGTTCTCAGATCACGGTCATGACCATGTTGGTAATGATCGCGGCGCTGAAGGCCACCCTATCATGGGACTGAACTTCCGCATCTCAGAAATGAACTCAGCGATGGGTCTGGCACAGCTTCGTAAGCTTGATAAAATTATTGATATCCAGCGTACTAATAAAAAGCTAATCAAAGATGCAATGGCCGAAATCCCTGAAGTCACATTCCGTGAAATCCCAGATCCTGAAGGTGACTCAGCAGGTTTCTTAACCTTCTTAATGCCGACCGAAGAGCGCACAATTGAAATCAACAAGAAGTTAGCAGAAAACGGCGTTGATGGTTGTTTCTATTGGTATGTTAACAACTGGCACTACTTAAACAACTGGAAGCATATTCAAGAGCTTAAATCGCCAGCTGCTTTACCGATCACATTAATTCAAGATCGTCCAGATTACACTAAAGTGGAAACGCCAAAGTCTGATGCAATCATGAGCCGTACTATCTCTATGTTAATCAAGTTATCTTGGACAGAAGAAGAAATTGCTCAACGTATTGAAAACATCAAGCGTGCTTTTGCTTAATTAATCCTACTCTTTCTATTGAGCTAAAGCTTACCAAAGTAATAGCTCAATAGTACTTTTTACAGTACTAATCTCAACGGAGAATGTTGTAATGAGTTTCAAAAATTTTAAGTGTGTGCCAAAAATGATTTTTGGTCGCGGTTCTTTTGCTCAACTTGATGCCGTACTTGCAGAAGAGCGTAAAGAAGCAAACGATTTCGTGGTTTTTTTAGTTGATGATGTGCATCAAGATAAGCCACTTGCTGGCCGTGTCCCTGCAAAAGACCATGATTTATTAATCTACGTGAATGTAGATGATGAGCCGACAACGAAACAAGTTGATGACTTAACCGCACAAGTTCAAGCATTTAATTCGAAAGCACCTGTAAGTGTGATTGGTTTAGGTGGTGGTTCAACACTTGATTTAGCTAAAGCTGTGTCACTTATGCTGACCAATGAAGGCGGTAGTGCTGAATACCAAGGTTGGGATTTAATTAAGAACCCTGCTATTCATCATATTGGTATTCCAACTGTATCAGGTACTGGTGCAGAAGCATCACGTACAGCTGTACTTTGTGGTCCAGTACGTAAGTTAGGTTTGAACTCAGATTACACTGTGTTTGACCAAATTATCATGGATTCAGAGTTAATTGCTGGTGTACCAACTGATCAATGGTTCTACACGGGCATGGATTGTTATATCCATTGTGTTGAGTCATTAGAAGGCACATACTTAAATGAATTTGCTAAAGCATTTGCCGAAAAATCAATGGATTTATGCCGCGAAGTGTTCTTAGACAATCATGAAGAAAAAGATGACAAGCTCATGATGGCGTCATACATGGGTGGCATGAGCATCGCATACAGCCAAGTAGGTGCATGTCATGCGGTATCTTATGGTCTAGGTTACGTGTTGGGTTACCATCACGGTATAGGTAACTGTTTAGCATTTGACGTACTTGAAGAGTTTTACCCTGAAGGTGTTAAAGAGTTCCGTAAAATGATGGAAGTTCACAACATCACTTTACCTAAGAATATCTGTAAAGACTTACCAGATGAAACCATTGCTAAAATGGTTGCTGTAACTAAGAGCATGGGTCCATTATGGGACAATGTTTATGGCGAAGGCTGGGAAGAGAAAGTAACAGACGAAATGCTGACTAAACTTTTCCGTCGTATTTAATAGCCCCCCTCGCTATAATTAAGGGCTCTTTTGAGCCCTTTTGTTTATCGAATAATGATAAGTAGGTTTTTTAATGAAAGTTACCCTTTTAATCCCTGCTAGATATGGTTCTAGCCGTTTTCCTGGCAAACCACTAGCACCTATTAATGGTAAGCCAATGATCCAGCACGTTTTTGAGCGAGCATCATTAGCCAAAGGATTAGATAATATTTACGTTGCGACAGATGACGACCGTATCAAAGAAGCGGTTGAATCATTTGGTGGACAAGTCGTCATGACAAGCCCAGAAGCTGCGTCGGGTACTGACCGTATCAATGATGCCATTAGTCAATTGGGTCTTGATGATGACGATTTAGTCATTAACCTTCAAGGTGATCAACCGCTAATTGATCCTATTTCAATTGAACAAATCATTAGTTTGTTTGAACGTCACCCAGGTGAGTTTGAAATGGCGACATTAGGTTTTGAAATCATTGATAAGCAAGAAAGAGACGACCCACTACACGTGAAGATGGTATTCGACAATGAGTTTAATGCCTTATATTTCTCTCGTTCTTGTATTCCGTTTGGCCGAGATACAGACGACTATCCTGTATACAAGCATTTAGGCGTATATGCTTACACTCGCCGTTTTGTAAATGCTTTTGCAAAGCTTCCTCTAGGTAGATTAGAAGACTTAGAGAAATTAGAGCAACTTCGAGCGCTTGAGTACGGTCACAAGATTAAGGTTGCAATCAGTGCATTTGACTCGCCTGAAGTAGATACGCCTGAAGATATTCGTAAATGTGAACAACGTTTAGCTGTTGATTAACTGAACATCAAAATTTGAGGCAACTATGGATTTATCTGGATTAGAAGTTTGGATCATTATCATTTTGGTGGTTGGTATTATTGCGAGTAATTTAGCCGTATTGAAATACAGTGCTAAATTTAAAATGCCGCAGTTTGGCGATCCTAAAAAGCCTTCTGACAGCCAAGGCAAATCTAACACTGAGCATTCAGATTCAGCATCAGATTCAGAGACTCAAAAAGATAAGTAATATTATCCTTCACTATCAGTAAAAGTATCCCAAGAAAAAGGTGACATTATGTCACCTTTTTTTATATTCAATTCTTAAGGCCGTTATGAGTGCAAACTCGTTGGCTCAATCGGCCTTGACTATGGGTTCGCTTTCAGCAGGCTGGCTGTCTGGCCAAGCATTAATAACCGCTTTAACTAGCGATGCTAATGGAATCGCAAAAAAGACTCCCCAAACGCCCCATAAGCCTCCAAAAACCAACACAGCGGCAATAATAAGTACAGGATGTAAATCAACAGCATCTGAGAACAATATAGGTACTAAGACATTACCATCAAGCGCCTGAATAATTCCATAACCAATCATCACATAGCCAAATTCAGGGCTCACACCCCACTGAACAAAAGCGACAAGTGCAATGGGTAAAGTCACTAAAGTAGCCCCAACGTAGGGAATTAACACTGACAATCCTGTTAACACACCTAAAAGTGCTGAATACCTCAAGCCCATAACGGCAAAAAAGATATAACTCACTGCCCCAACAATGACAATTTCAATCACTTTACCACGTATATAGTTGAAGATTTGCTGATCCATTTCAAACCAGACTTTACGTGCTAAATCACGGTTATTAGGGAAAAATCGTTTGCTGCTTTTAATCAGCTGTTCTTTATCTTTTAAAAAGAAGAATACAAGTAAAGGAACTAAAATGACGTACACCATTAACACAAGTAAAGATGCTGAATAGCCCAGAAGTTGCTTACCGATATCCAGCAAGTGCTGAGTATCCAGTAGTTTTTTAAGCTCAATCACCATCGCATCAATTTGTTCAATACTGATGTATTGTGGGTACTTTTCACTCAGTGACACTAAAGATTGCATGCCTGTATCAATCATTACAGGTAAATCAGTGGCTAAAGCGATACCTTGTCGCCATAGACTTGGCACTAAACCAAATGCGATCAGCACCATCAAGCCGATAAATAAAACTAAAATTAACGAGGCCCCAACACTTCGATTAATGCCAAAACGAGAAATTTGAGCCACTGGCCACTCAAGCAAAAACGCTAAAACTAATGCGACCAATAAAGGCGCTAGCAAGCCACCAGCAAAATACAGTAGTAATCCAATTCCGAGTAAGATAAACAAAAGCGTGATAGCTTGTGGGTCGCTGAATCTCGCTTTATACCAATCGCCTAAATAAGAGAGCATGTAAAATACCTAAAAAAATGTCGCACTTTGAATTCACTATTTAATGATATTAAGTTAACTATACACATAATTAAACTTAGAAAGTGTTACCTTTCGTAATGACCATCGATAGCTTTTTTGGGTTATCATCAGTAATCTCAACCTGATGACCAATTTTTTTTAAAAATGGCGGAACATCTCGACGTGAACCAGAGTCAGAGATACTAATCCCGAGCAATTCTCCAGGCTGCATTTTTTTTAATGCGAGCTTGATTTGCACTAAAGGATAAGGACAATGATGAGCAGTTAAATCAATAATTTTCATTCTAAACTTGCTTTACATATTCTCTGGCTATTATCCTAGCAAGGAAGATAAACCACAAGCCAAACTGTGTGAGTATTATTGTCATTTTACACACCACCCTATTGAAATAATTATAATAAAGGTTTCATTTGCGCAAATTATCGTTTTCTCAGTTTTCCAAAGGTGTTATCACTACTGCAGTCTCCTTAATACTGACGGCAGGAGTTGCGAAAAGTTTCGCCAATAATGACCTTCCAGATCTTGGCACTGCCGCAGTTAATACCTTCAGCCTTGAAAAAGAAATGATATATGGCGATGCCTACATGCGTGTCATTCGTTCTTCGGCGCCAGTTATTAGTGATCCTGTCTTAAATCAATACCTATCAGAGCTAGGAAATAAGCTAGTTGCGCACGCAACAGGGGTAAAAACCCCTTTCTATTTCTTTTTACTGAGAAATGATGAAATTAACGCGTTCGCTTTTTTTGGTGGTCATGTTGGCGTTCATACAGGGCTATTTTTACATGCCGATACGGAAAGTGAGTTAGCCTCGGTTCTTGCCCATGAAATTACTCACGTAACCCAACGACATTTAGCACGGTCATTAGAAGCCCAAGACAAAAGCTCAACAGCAACAATTGTTGGTATGTTAGGCGCTATTTTGTTAACAATTGCAGCCCCACAAGCTGGTATGGCAGCACTAGCAACCACGCAAGCATTATCGACTCAAGCTCGAATTAACTTTACTCGATTACATGAGCGTGAAGCAGATAGAATCGGCATGCAAATTTTAGCTGATGCAGGCTTTGATCCTAACGGCGCTTCTGATTTTTTCTCAAAGCTGGCCATTCGATATCGTTTTACGAGTACGCCACCACAAATGTTGCTTACTCACCCATTACCTGAATCTCGGATCACGGATGCTCGAAATCGTGCAGCGCAATATCCGCATCGCTATATTCCAGATCAGCTTAATTACCAACTTGCAAAAGCCAGAATACAGGTAAGATTTTCAAATTACAGCGACCAAGCAGCAATGTCTTTATTTGATGATCAATTACGTAAAAAGACCTACACATTTAAGAGTGCTGCTGAGTATGGTAAAGCACTGGCTTTATTCAGAGTTAAACGTTTTGACGAAGCAGAGCAGATCATTGATAAATTATTAGAACAAGATAGAAATAACTTGTTCTATATCGATACCAAAACCGATTTATTGGCGCAAAAAGACGATTATGCTGAAGCCATTGCAATGCTTAATCATCACCTTAAATTAAAACCAACATCGTCAGTCATTGCTGCCAATTTAGCGAATATTTATGTAGAAGCCGATCAGCCTAGAAAAGCAATTCCTTTGTTGGAAGATTTAATTTTCCTCGACAAACAAAATACCTTGCCATATCAAATCATGACACAGGCTTATCGTAAATTAGGTAATAAAGCCCTAGAGCACTACAGCAACGCTGAAGCCATGGCACTTGCAGCAAATTATGATGGCGCCATAGACCAGCTTAATTATGCTTATCGTCATTCAGAGGGGCAAGCTTTACAGATTGCCAGAATTGAAGCTCGCATTAGGCAATTTAGACAAGCTAAACGCTCATTAGACGCATTAAAATAACCGCTAAATGAATTAGCCACTTCCATTAGAAGTGGCTAACTTTTTGAAAGATTCTTTGCTAGACTGTCGCCAAAATATAAATAGAAGTGAAGCCCATGACTACTGTGACTTTGTACCATAACCCTCGCTGTTCAAAAAGCCGTCAAACACTTGCATTACTTGAAGAAAATAATGCCTCTATTCAAATTGTTGAATATTTAAAACAAGCGCCGACAGTTGAAGATATCCAACAAATTCTCTCATTACTGAATCTTACTCCGCGCGAATTGATGCGAACTAAAGAAACTGAGTATAAAGAACAGAATTTAGCAGACTCAGCGCTCACTGAAGCAGAACTAATTCAAGCGATGGTTGCAACACCAAAACTGATTGAACGCCCTATCGCGCTTGCAAATGGCAAAGCGGCAATAGGCAGACCGCCTGAAAATGTACTAGCGATTTTATAGGATCATCATGAGCACACATTCTTTGTTTCAGCTGTGCCGGCTAGGATATGTTGCATTGCTAATGCTATTAACAGGTTGGTTTATTCAACAAGGTCTTAGTGGTGTATATTCAATGGCGTTTAGCTTATTATGGATTGTTCCCCTATTGCTCCCTATTAAAGGGATCCTAACAGGCAAGCCTTATACTTATGCTTGGGCGAGTTTCATTCTCTGCTTATACCTATTACATGGGTTAACTTTAGTCTGGGTCACAGAAGACGCATTATACTTTGCCATTATTGAGTCATTATTAATTAGTGCCCTACTCATAGGCTTTCCGTTTTATGCCCGTAAACGCGGTAGAGAGTTAGGCTTGGGCTTAAAGAAAAAGTCCCAACAAGAAAAATAACATCGTCATAGTTGATTTTTAAAGCGCCTCATGGCGCTTTTTTATTATTTTTATTCCAAGTATCTCGGTTTATTTTATAAGTGAATATATATTTACACTAAAGTTACCAATGGGTTAACACAATCTTTAGGTAACTTAATTCCCATGCTATAGTGAATTATAATAACTTTGCACTAGCCTTTAGCGCTTAAAAGGTCGTCGAAGTAAGTAGTAATAAGCAACGGAGATTGTGCATGAAACTTGGCCCTATTAATTCGCTTTCAATATCTTCAACACTCGCTGTGAGTATTACGGCATTGGTTCTATCCGCCTGTGGAGGTTCTTCTAGCGACTCAGAAAGTAATGGAACCCCTATTAACGCTTGTGAAACCAGTTTAGGCTTAGTTCAAGTCGAAACGGCATCAAATCTGATTTTTAATGTTGAGCAGCAATACACTGCTGGGCAATCAGCAACAATTATTGCAGGTATGAGCGCTGGTCAGTCATCTGGAATGAGCTTCAAGTGGCAACAACTATCAGGCCCTATCATTAGTACGGTTTCTGAAAACAGCCCTTTGCTATCATTTGTTATACCTGAACCAGGCAGTTATTCATTTTCAGTTACTGTTACCGGCGATCAAACCGAGCTTACTGAAACTGTCAATATTGATGCAGGCGCTGCTATTGCCCAATTAAACATAAATAGCGACCATCAAGTCGTAGAAGGTAACGGCGTGAGTTTGAGACTACAGCGGATCAATGGCCAAGTCGCAAATGATATTGAGTGGTGTTACTTCTCTGGACAAGAAATCAACCTTGATTTAACCAACGAAGAACGTCCACTGTTTACCGCTCCAACTGTCAGCACCGACAGCATTATTGGTTTAAAAGCAACGGGTCAAGTTTCTGGTCAGAGTTTATCTGATGAAGTGTTTGTTTTGGTAACCAATGAACCATCAATTACCTCGCCTTACTTTGATCAACCTGTAGCACGAACTTATTCATATAATACTGAATCAAGTTATGCAGATATTGCCAGTTCATGTGTTTACTCAACTCAATTACAGCAAACTTGTGAGATTGTAGATTTACCTTTAATTGGCCAAATGAATAATGCTGAAAACATCAGTTCTGTGATGGATCGTGTTGTTGTTTCACACGATTGGATGGGTAAAAATTTCGAAACATTTTTAACTCAAGCTGACCCCAATAGTGATTTTATTAAACTGTTACAATCAGTCACAGCCGTCGTAATAAGCTACGATGTTAGACCGTCATTTTATTGGGTTGCGACAGGCGCTATTTACCTAGATCCTGAATATTTATGGTTAACACCAGAGCAACGAGATTCAATTAACGAAGCACCAGATTACCGTAGTGATTTTGGTAATGAGTTACAATTTAGAATGCCTTGGCGATATGTAAAGGATAATGATTACGCATACTCCAGTGTTGAGCGAACAAAGCGCCAAACACGTAGCATTGCAGATATCACCCCCAGTCTAGCCAGTTTGCTATATCATGAATTAGCTCATGCGAATGATTTTTTCCCTCGCTCAGTACATGATACTTTAATAGGGCCAACTCTCATTGATGACTTTTATCGAAGAACCGATAGTAATTCATTGGTGTCAGACCAACTTCAAAATGTCGACCCACTCACCAGCAGTGAAATGTATGGTTTAGCCAGTGTTAGCTTTCAAGGCACTGACGCTAATGCAACCCAAAAAGCCTATTTACCGAGCGACATTACCAGCTTCTTTTTAACAGATCATGCAAATGACTTTTATGCATACTCTTCAACTCGTGAGGATGCAGCAATGCTGTTTGAAGAATCCTTCATGAGTCATAGATATCAAATCCAACGTGATGTTGCAGTAACTGATGCAACGGACTTAATCGTTGATTGGGGACAACGTGGCAGAGTTGGCTCAGCTGAACTGTTAAATAGAGCAGCCTTCGTTATTGATGAAATCATGCCAGAGGTTGACGGTAAAACACTGCTTAATGCACTACCTGAACCCATTAATATGACTGCTGGTATAAATTGGTATGATAATATTGCCATTACGCCAGTAAATTCCAGTAACCCAGCAAGAGTGAGCGGCTTTGAGGCAATATCGACTGAAGTTGAACGTCGTCCAGTTCAAATGGGCAGAGAGCATAAAAAACTGCCACCACTCATTCGTCAATAAATATGTTACGAGTTAATTTAAAATCAATACAATGATAAAAAGCCACCTAAATGGTGGCTTTTTTACGTAAAAAATGACATCGACAATGACAAGCTAGTGGCTGAAATTGTTTATTATAGTCTCAGCATTTCTTTGATAAATGGAATCGTTAATTTTCTTTGATGTACCATCGAGGCTTTATCTAACTTATCTAATACATCAAACAAGGTACGTAAATCGCGTGCCATTCTAGTTAACAAAAAACGCCCGACTTCATCAGATAATTGCAATCCACGCATTGCAGCACGACGTTGGAGTGCGACTAACTTTTCTTCATCAGCCATGGGCTGTAATTGATAAATAAGCCCCCACTGCATTCGAGATATTAAATCTGGTAATGCAAAGCCAGCTTCTGTGGGTGATGAACTGCCGCTAACAATTAATCGACAGTCAGGCTGCTCGGCGACACGATTGTATAAATGAAATAACGCTTCTTCCCAGATAGGGTGACCCGCAATAGCATCGATGTCATCAATACAAATTAATTGTAGCGATTCCACACCTTCGAACAAAGCAGGAGAAATACTGGCATGAATACCTAAGGGAATATACAGGGTTCGTCTATCAAGCTCATTGGCATGGGCACAAGCAGCGTGCATCAAATGTGTACGACCTGACTTAACCGGTCCAAACAAATACATACTTGACGATAAACTGCCCTCTGCAGTCGCTTGCAGTTTTTGAATCAATTCATCATTCCCCACTGCGGGGTAATAACTTTGAAAAGTTTCATCGTCAGGTAAATATACAGGCAATGATAATTGTTTTGGTGAGTTTTGGGTCACTCAAAAATTCTCTAATAATAAAACAAGCAAAGTAAAGTATAACACAGCCAAGTTAATAACTGCTGTTGAATAACTAAGCGTTAAAGGTTCCCTAAACACACTAAGATCAACTTTCCCACTTCAACGCTGAATAAATCAGCAATTGTTAACGCTTAATGCCACTGATAAATCAATGTTTCTGTTAGTTCCGTCTTAAAGTCTTCCTCTGATTCTGGGTTTGGTAACACAGCGTCAACGGGTTCAGACTGATTTAGTGTATCAAGTTGGGTCAATCTTTTATTGATATTCAGTAATTTCTGTAAATCATCAGCAGTACCAAATAGTGATAATTTATAAGTCACTGTATCAGCTTTAAACTGATGTAAACTGACAGATTTTATTGCACTTAATTGGTTTAAATAAGCTTCAATCTCGACTAACTGAGCCATATTTTGGACACCAACTAACGACAAATGTGTCGTTGCACTATTACCACTATCAGCAAAGGCATATTGGCTAACAAAGTACTCGGCAAGTGTTGATAATATTTGATTAGTAGCCGTTTCATAATCAAGCACTTCAGCCTGATGGTGAATAAGCGGTTGCATTACAGCAGAGTCACTTTCTTTATCAAATAACGAAACTTGAAAGCGAACAAATCCACCGACTTGATCCATATCCGCAATAGCAAAATAGTCTGCGCGGTAACGCTTTGAGGCTTCAGAGACAACATCAGTAAACATACCTCGGACGTCAGAAACATTGATTTTCATCACATCATCTAAGTCCATCAAAGGCAAAATGACTGGAATGCCTTTATTGCTTGATTCAAGCTCAATTTGAGTACGAGTATCCATATCAGAAATGTCAGACAAGATATGACGCTCGCCATTGTCTTCGATTGACACCCACAATAGGGTTAAAGGACGTTGCTTGCCCCAAACAGGTAACTCAGCCTGGCGAAGTGTTGAAATAATTCTTTTATGATCAAAGTTAGCTTTTAGGACTAACTCATCGTCAATTTCACTGTAACCATATTGAGTCAATAACACTTCAGGCTGGTTAATCTGAGCCTTTACTAATGGATGTGAAACTGCAGAAGGTAAACCGGAATTTTTTACAAATACAGCGGAAAGTGCCGTTTTTAATGCTTGTTGACGTTCAGATTTAGCACGTGAAGAGACAACAATATCCGCTTCATCTAATAAGCCGACTTCAGCAGACATGCTACTTGTTGTTAATCCTACTGAAAGCAGGACAAATAACAAAATTTGTAATAAAAATTTTGGCATATAAAAATCATAAAAAAGTAATAATGATCAGAAGTGTAGCATATTATTTTTATGACTAGAATGAGATAACCAAGACAATATAAGCAGATTTATTATTGAAATTATTCGAATAACTCTGATTAAACTTGATTTGTATTACAGACATTTACCCCTTTATGGCCTATCTTACTGAATAATTAAAACGAGACAGGATACCTACCGGCTTATGAACCGTTTATTCATTCCTTTACAAGGTGCGCAAATGTTATTTGTGGCCTTTGGTGCATTAGTATTGATGCCATTACTGAGTGGTTTAGATACGAGTGTTGCCCTTTTCACTGCGGGTATCGGTACCCTAATCTTTCAGGTCATCACTAAAAGACAAGTTCCAATATTTCTCGCATCATCCTTTGCCTTTATCGCCCCGATTATGTACGGCGTACAAACCTGGGGAATACCTGCAACCATGGGCGGGCTGATGGTAGCTGGTTTTGTTTATGTCATTTTAGGTGCTTTAGTTAAAGTGAAAGGCAGCGGTTTTATTCATAAACTCTTACCGCCTGTCGTTGTCGGTCCGGTGATTATTATTATCGGTTTAGGCCTTGCACCTATGGCTGTGAATATGGCATTGGGTAAAACGGGCGATGGGAGTACAGTGCTGGTCGAGCCTAACATCGCACTGTTTATTGCATTAATGTCATTGGCAACCACAGTCGCTGTAGCAGTATTTGCCAAAGGGGTATTGAAATTAATGCCAATCCTAGCAGGTATTCTTGTTGGTTATGGTCTTAGTTTATTTTTCGGAATTGTAGACTTCTCCCCGGTTCATCAAGCTGCTTGGCTTGCCATGCCAAATTTTGTCGCACCAGAGTTTCACTGGCAAGCCATCCTCTTTATGATCCCAGTTGCTATTGCTCCAGCGGTTGAACATATCGGTGATTTGTTAGCAATATCTAACGTAACTGGCAAAGATTACATGAAGAAACCTGGGTTACATCGCACGCTTACTGGCGATGGTGTTGCAACAATGGCAGCGTCTGCTTTTGGTGGACCACCGAATACAACCTACTCAGAAGTGACTGGTGCAGTGACACTTACTAAAAACTTCGATCCTAGAATTATGACTTGGACAGCGATTACCGCTATCTGTTTAGCCTTTATAGGAAAATTAGGTGCGCTCATGCAAACCATTCCATTACCCGTGATGGGCGGCATCATGTGTTTGCTTTTCGGTTCTATTGCAGCTGTGGGGCTCGGTACGTTAATTCGTAACCAAGTTGACTTAAACGAACCACGTAATTTAAGTATTGTGGGAGTGACATTAGTATTTGGTATTGGTGGTATGGCTTTCGGTATCGGAGAATTTAGTTTAACTGGGATAAGTTTATGTGGCTTAGTTGCCATTGTAATGAACCTAATTTTACCTAAAACCCCCGAAACAACTAAAGCGCCATAAAAGAGAAAACAAACAGTAAAATAGACAATAAAAAACCTAAAGTGAAAACACTTTAGGTTTTTTTGTATCTGGCCATTAACGGCAACCGATATGAACCAAGCATAGAAACTATAATTTATGCAATAGTGCGGGCTATAGCATAATCTGAAGCTTACTCAGCGCCTTCTTCAGTACGGAACTTATCAGCAGTTTCTTTGATAATTGGCTGTAATTCGCCTTTTTGGTACATTTCAGTGATGATGTCACAACCACCAATTAATTCACCTTCAACCCACAATTGTGGAAATGTTGGCCAGTTAGCAAATTTTGGTAATTCAGCACGGATATCTGGATGCTGTAAAATATCAACGAATGCAAACTGCTCTCCACAGTTAATCATAACTTGAGCGACTTGAGATGAAAAACCACAGCTTGGTAACTTTGGAGAACCTTTCATATATAAAATAATTGGGTTTTCACTGATTTGCTGTTTAATCTTGTCTACTGTTTCCATTGTAATTCCTAAGTGCAACTTAATAATCTTGACCCATTGTACTCGACCCTGAGCCATAACAAAATCCCACAGTTTGTAGGGTTATAATAAAAAACGCTTTTTTAGATGGTCACTATCGACATTATTCATCAAACAATGATTCACATCACAAAAATTTTAAGTACAATGTCGGCAGAGCAATGATGCCTAAGTGGTACTCATAAAATAACGATAACCTATGTCCATGGAGAGATAATAATGGCTTTCGAATTACCAGCATTACCATATGCTAAGAACGCACTTGCACCACACATTTCTGAAGAGACTATTGAATATCACTACGGTAAGCATCACAACACTTACGTTGTTAAGCTTAATGGTCTTGTTGAAGGTACTGAATTTGCTAACAAAACATTAGAAGAAGTTGTTAAAACTTCTACTGGTGGCATGTTCAACAACGCTGCTCAAATCTGGAACCACACTTTCTACTGGAACTGTTTAGCTCCAAATGCTGGCGGCGCACCTACTGGTCCTATCGCTGATGCAATTAACGCAGCTTTCGGTTCTTTCGAAGAGTTCAAAGCTAAGTTTACAGATTCTGCTGTAAACAACTTCGGTAGCGCTTGGACTTGGTTAGTAAAAAATGCTGACGGTACTGTTTCTATTGTTAACACTAGCAATGCTGCTACTCCGTTAACTGACGAGTCAGTAACATCACTACTAACAGTTGATGTTTGGGAACATGCTTACTACATCGATTACCGTAACGTTCGCCCTAACTACATGGCTGCGTTCTGGGAACTAGTTAACTGGGATTTCGTTAACGCAAACTTCGCGGGTTAATCTACCCACAAAGTAACAATTGAGATGAAGTAAAAGGAGCCTGATGGCTCCTTTTTTATTACTCAAAATGAGATATTTTTCATTTACCCATCTAATACCAAACGCATTTATAGTTAAATAAAACTTTTGCAACAGTTGCAATTGCAACTGTTTATCATTGTTTTTATTGATAATTTTTATTTCTAATTTCTCGCCAAGTTCAAATCTCTAGCCTAGACTTAATTTAGCAAGTGGGTTTATTTACTCATTTAAGACAGTCAAATGTCACCGTAAAAACAAACCAAACATGCGCTATCACATACTTTCTTTCAGCTAAGTTTCAAGGGGTTTCTTATGGGCATATTCGAACATTACCAACAACGTTATGAACAAAAGCTAGATGAAGAATATTCATTACAACAGTTTCTTGAAATCTGTAAGGAAGACAGAAGTGCGTATGTTTCAGCCGCCGAAAGAATGCTAATGGCAATTGGTGAGTCTGAAACAATTGATACATCAAAAGATCCTGTTTTAAGTCGTATTTTTTCAAACCGACTTATTACTCACTATCCAAGTTTTAAAGATTTCTATGGGATGGAAGAATCAATTGAACAAATTGTTTCTTACTTAAAACATTCAGCTCAAGGATTAGAAGAGTCTAAACAAATACTTTATCTACTAGGGCCAGTTGGTGGCGGTAAGTCATCTTTAGCAGAAAAACTTAAGTCACTCATGCAAAAGGTACCGATTTTTATTTTAACAGCCAATGGCGTGCGTAGTCCTGTTAACGATAGTCCACTGTGTTTATTTGACGCAGAAGAAGACGGAGAACTACTGAGCAAAGAATATAATATTCCTACTCGATACATTAAAACCATCATGTCACCTTGGGCAGTGAAACGGTTACATGAGTTTGGTGGCGATATTACTAAATTTAAAGTAGTTAAAGTATATCCTTCTATTCTTGATCAAACTGCAATCGCTAAAACTGAACCAGGAGATGAAAATAACCAAGATATATCGGCATTAGTCGGTAAAGTAGATATTCGTCAGCTTGAACACTTCTCACAAGATGATGCCGATGCCTATGCCTATTCAGGGGCTTTATGTCGAGCAAACCAAGGTGTGATGGAATTTGTTGAGATGTTTAAAGCACCGATAAAGGTACTGCATCCACTATTAACAGCCACTCAAGAAGGTAATTATAACGGAACAGAAGGATTATCGGCCCTTCCCTACAACGGCATGATATTGGCTCATTCGAACGAGTCAGAGTGGACAACATTTAGGAACAATAAAAATAATGAAGCATTTTTAGATAGGGTTTATATCGTTAAAGTGCCATATTGTTTACGTGTATCCGAAGAAATTGAAATTTATCAAAAATTGCTATCAAACTCCGAGCTATCTAAAGCGCCTTGTGCACCTGGTACACTAGAAACCTTAGCGCAATTTAGTATTTTATCCCGTCTAAAAGCACCAGAGAACTCGTCAATCTATTCAAAAATGCGCGTGTATAACGGCGAGACATTGAAAGATACCGATCCCAAAGCAAAATCCTTTCAAGAGTATCGTGATTATGCAGGCGTCGACGAAGGCATGAACGGGTTATCAACCCGCTTTGCGTTCAAGATACTATCTCGAGTATTCAACTTCGACGATACAGAAATTGCAGCTAACCCTGTGCATCTGTTTTATGTCCTCGAAAAACAAATCGAGCAAGAACAATTCCCTAACGAAATCAGTGAAAAGTATTTAGAGTTTTTAAAAGGGTATCTAATTCCTAAATATGTCGAATTTATCGGAAAAGAAATTCAAACTGCCTATTTAGAATCCTATTCCGAATATGGCCAAAATATTTTCGATAGGTACGTCACCTATGCTGATTTCTGGATTCAAGATCAAGAGTTCAGAGACCCAGAAACAGGCCAACTGTTCGATAGATCAGCTTTAAATGCCGAACTTGAGAAAATTGAAAAGCCTGCAGGAATAAGTAACCCTAAAGATTTTCGAAATGAAATCGTTAACTTTGTTCTTCGTGCACGTGCCAATAATGAAGGCAACAACCCACTTTGGACAAGTTACGAAAAACTGCGAGTGGTGATTGAGAAAAAAATGTTTTCTAACACCGAAGATTTACTCCCCGTTATTTCATTTAATGCGAAAACATCTGCTGACGATCAACGTAAGCATGATGATTTTATCAACCGAATGATGGAAAAAGGCTATACCCAAAAACAAGTAAGACTGCTATCAGAATGGTACTTAAGAGTCCGTAAGTCATCATAAATGTCGCTTAGTGAGCCTAGTCGTTGTGGGCGATTTTCATTTGAAAATTGCCCTCATTAGGCCATCTTTTAACGAGCTACATTAGGAGCTGTGTATGGCAAATTTTATTGATAGACGCCTAAACGCTAAAGGTAAAAGCACTGTAAACCGTCAACGATTTATTGAACGATATAAAAAACAAATCAAAAAGTCTGTCAGTGAAGCAGTGACACGCCGTAGCGTGACCGACATTGATAAAGGCGAGAAGATCAGTATTCCGACACGAGATATCAGTGAGCCCATTTTTCATCAAGGACAAGGTGGTATAAGAGAAAGAGTCCACCCAGGCAACGACCAATTTAATCAAGGCGATCAAATCGAGCGCCCTAAAGGTGGTGGTGCAGGTGAAGGAAGTGGCGAAGGTGATGCATCAAATTCTGGTGAAGGTAAAGATGAATTTTTATTTGAGATATCAAATGATGAATACCTAGAATTGCTATTTGAAGATTTGGCTCTGCCTGATTTACAGCAAACCAACGCTAAACAAATGGTGGAATTTGAAACCTACCGCGCCGGTTTTACCAATGTCGGTGTACCTGCCAATATAAACATCGTTCGTTCTTTACGGTCTTCACATGCAAGACGCATTGCAATGACCGCGGGAAAAAAGAAAAAACTCGCACAATTAAAAGCTGAGTTATCAAATCTTGAAAATACTCCCGGTACCCAAGCTGAAGTTATAATCGATTTAAAACAACAAATTGACGACTTACAGAAAAAAATTGATAGCGTTCCTTTTATCGATAGTTTTGATTTACGTTTTAATAATTTTGCTAAGCGTGAAAAACCTTCAAGCCAAGCGGTAATGTTCTGCCTAATGGATGTCTCAGGTTCTATGGATCAAGCAACTAAAGACATGGCAAAGCGATTTTATATCTTGTTATATCTTTTTCTAACGCAAACATACAAAAACTTAGAAGTCGTTTATATACGCCATCATACTCAAGCTAAAGAAGTCGATGAGCATGAGTTTTTTTATTCACAAGAAACAGGCGGCACAATTGTATCAAGTGCATTGAATTTAATGCATGAAATCCAACAGGATCGTTACCCTGCCGATGAATGGAATATCTATGCAGCACAGGCATCAGACGGCGACAATTGGGCTGATGACTCCCCTGTCTGTAAACAAGTTTTAGCAGAAAAGATATTACCAGTATCTCGTTATTTCAGTTACATAGAAATTACCCGACGCGCCCACCAAACCCTTTGGCGTGAATACGAAAACCTACAACAAGATTACACAAATATTGCAGTGCAACATATCCGTGAGGTGGATGACATCTACCCTGTTTTCCGTGAGTTATTTAAAAAGCAGCCTAGCTAAGGAGAACATGATGACGAATCATAAAGCCAAAGCAAAACAGCCATTAAGTGATGGGCCAGATTGGAGCTTTGATTTACTTGAAGCTTACATGACTGAAATTGAAAAAGTGGCTGCTTTTTATAAACTCGATAGCTACCCAAATCAAATTGAAGTGATCACTGCTGAGCAAATGATGGATGCATATGCAGGTATTGGTATGCCAATTGGTTACACTCATTGGTCTTTTGGTAAACGATTTATAGAAACTGAACAAGGTTACCGTCGTGGCCAAATGGGATTGGCCTATGAAATTGTAATTAACTCAGATCCTTGTATTGCTTATTTAATGGAAGAAAACACCATCACAATGCAAGCTTTGGTGATGGCTCATGCAAGCTTTGGACATAACAGTTTTTTTAAAAATAACTATTTGTTCAAAACTTGGACTGATGCAAGTTCAATTATCGACTATTTAGTTTTTGCTAAAAACTACATTCATGAGTGCGAGCTTAAATATGGAGTGGAACAAGTCGAGTTAACTGTAGATTCTTGCCATGCACTAATGAATTATGGTGTGGACCGATATAAGCGACCCGCTGAGGTGTCGTTTAAAGAAGAGCAAATGCGTCAAAAAGATCGTGAGAGCTACTTACAAAGTCAGGTGAACGACTTATGGCGAACGGTACCTAAAAACCTCGATGAAAACCAACAAGAAAACAGTGCATCCTTTCCTGATGAACCACAGGAAAATATTCTCTATTTTATTGAAAAAAATGCGCCACTGCTTGAGCCTTGGCAGCGAGAAATTGTAAGAATAGTTAGAAAAATGGCGCAATATTTTTACCCACAAAAACAAACCCAAGTCATGAATGAAGGCTGGGCAACGTTCTGGCATTACACCATCCTAAATCACATGTTTGATGAAGGTACTGTTACCGATAGGTTCATGCTTGAGTTCTTACAAAGCCACACAGGGGTTGTCGCACAACCTGCGTATAACAGTCCGTATTATAGTGGGATAAACCCTTATGCTTTAGGTTTTAACATGTTTGTAGATATCCGAAGGATATGTGAATCCCCTACTGAAGAAGATATAAAGTGGTTTCCTGATATCGCTGGCAGTGACTGGCTTACAACCGTTACCTTTGCGATGGAAAACTTTAAAGATGAAAGTTTTATCAGCCAATACCTTTCGCCTAAAGTGATCCGTGATTTTAAATTATTCAGTATTCTTGATGATGACAGCTGTAATCGATTATCAGTATCAGCTATTCACGATGATCGAGGTTACCACCTCATTCGTGAAAAACTATCGCAGCAGTACAATCTATCCAACCTTGAACCAAACATCCAAGTTCAACGAGTAGACATAAATGGTGATCGGTCATTAACATTACGGTATGTGCCAAACAATCGAATACCGCTAGCCGGGAGTCATGAAGAAGTGTTAAAACATTTACATCGTTTATGGGGCTTCGATGTCAGCATTGAACAAGTTGATGCAAGTGGCAAAACAACAGTCTTAGCTCAATGTCCCACAAAGGAAGAACAGCAAAAAATGACTACACTATAGATAGCAATGGTTGATGGTTCACCTTTTTCATCACCAACAAAAAACCAACCTCTCGGTTGGTTTTTTAATTGCTATTTTTATTTATCGTTTTTTGCAATTTCTGCAGGCATGTCATCACGTAGCTTTTGCCACATTATACCACTGTTAATGCCGTTGGACTTCATCAGCGCAGGCACTTCAGTATATTTACCTTCCTGAGCTAATTTTTCTAGCGCTTTATAAAAATCCAGCGCAATAGTGCGTGCTTCTTGGCTTGAAAAGTAATAACGACCAACACGACTGTATAAGCCTTTAAAGCCGTTAAGAATTAATACATAAAGTGGGTTTCCGGATGAAAAAGCCAAAGCATGATGTAATTCATAGTCATAATCAGCATACGCTTCAGCTGTTTCTTCTAACTCATGAATTTTGGCTAATACTTCCTGCGCTTTTTCAGGGTTATTTCGAACAGCACCACGAAAATAAATCGCACTGACGTTCGCCCTTGCTGATAACAATTGATCGACCAATAACGGAAAACCATCCGGATTAAGATCGGCAATAGTCTCAAGAATATTAAGCCCTGATGTTTCCCAAAAGTTATTTACTTGGGTTGGTTTACCATGCTGAATCTTAAGCCAGCCATCACGTGCTAATCGTTGAAGTACTTCACGTAACGTGGTTCTAGTGACACCAATTAACTCTGATAGTTCTCGCTCAGCAGGTAAAATTGAACCTGGTGGAAATTTATTTTCCCAAATAGAACGGACGATATACTTCTCTGCAAAACTTGCAGGACCTTTTGCATTGATAATTGTCAACTTGAACATCCTGTGATTACTCAATGAACTGATCATACCAGAGGTATTCCAAATAGGCACTATTGATAAAGGTCAAACACACTGTTCTACAACGTTACTGGTGAATAAACAGACGATACAGGTAAAGAATGTGAGATAGGAGTTATATTCGTTATTTTTTTTCGTCCCAAAAATTAATTCGCATTACAATAGAAACCGTTTGCGCTAAACTAGCGCGAAAATTAATGGATGTAAGTTAGTGGTACAACTAACGAATTTTGAAATATCAAATAAAAGCAATATAAAACAACAACATAAATAGAGTTAAGCTTTGTTATTTTGCAATCATTAGACAAAATAGTTTAGGGGCAAAATCACCAACCATAACAGCAGTTTTTGTTTTGGCTTAAATTGGTCTACAAAATTCCTTCCTCAAAAATTCACTATCGTAAATTCATAACTGGAGAGGCTATTATGCCGTCAACCACTGGTGCTGCGTTTTTTAGTAACTTTTTGGGTAACTCCCCAAAATGGTACAAATACGCAATATTATCGTTTCTTGTAATAAATCCCCTTTTATTCTTTTTAGTCAGTCCGTTCGTTGCCGGGTGGGTATTAGTAATAGAATTTATTTTTACCTTAGCTATGGCATTGAAGTGCTACCCGCTTCAGCCTGGTGGTTTACTAGCAATACAGGCTGTCATGATTGGTATGACTTCCCCAACACAGGTACTGCATGAGATAGAAGCAAACTTAGAAGTTTTATTACTACTCATATTTATGGTTGCTGGTATTTACTTCATGAAGCAGTTGCTTCTTTTTGTATTCACCAAAATGATCACTAAAGTACGCTCTAAAATTATTGTTTCATTGATGTTTTGCGTATCTTCCGCTTTCCTTTCCGCATTTTTAGACGCTTTAACTGTTATTGCCGTCATCATTGCGGTCGCAGTCGGGTTCTACTCTATTTATCATAAAGTTGCCTCAGGCAAAGACTTTAGCTGTGACAAAGAGCATGACCATACTTCAGAAGAGCGTGAACAACTTAACGATGAAGAACTTGAAGCTTTCCGTGGTTTTCTACGTAACTTGCTGATGCATTCAGGTGTTGGTACAGCACTTGGTGGTGTATGTACTATGGTTGGTGAACCACAAAACTTGATCATTGCAGCGCAAGCGCACTGGCAGTTTAGTGAGTTTTTCCTTCGCATGTCACCAGTCACTATGCCTGTGTTTATTGCTGGTATTACAACCTGTTTCTTGGTCGAGAAATTTAAATTATTCAGCTATGGTGCACAATTACCAGATGCTGTTCATAAAATTCTAAGTGACTATTCAGATTACGAAGATCAAAATCGTACTAAAGCGGATAAAGTGAAGTTACTTGTTCAAGCATTGGTAGGGGTTTGGCTAGTTATTGGTCTTGCATTCCATTTAGCTTCTGTCGGACTGATTGGTTTATCTGTGATTATTTTAACCACAGCATTTAATGGCGTTACAGATGAACATGCATTGGGTAAAGCATTTGAAGAAGCCTTACCCTTTACAGCACTATTAGCCGTGTTTTTTGCTGTTGTCGGCGTAATCATTGACCAACACTTATTCGCGCCAGTGATTCAATGGGCATTAAGCTTTGAAGGAAACGCGCAACTGGTTATCTTCTATATTGCCAATGGATTACTGTCCATGGTGAGTGATAACGTCTTTGTCGGAACAGTTTATATTAACGAAGTTAAAGCCGCTCTTATCAATGGTCAAATCACCCGCGATCAATTTGACTTACTTGCCGTTGCAATTAACACAGGTACTAATCTACCTTCAGTGGCAACACCAAACGGCCAAGCCGCATTCTTGTTCTTATTAACGTCTGCATTAGCGCCATTAGTTAGATTGTCATACGGCCGTATGGTTTGGATGGCTTTGCCTTATACGATTGTGTTATCTATCGTCGGTATTATTGCAATTGAATCAGGTTTCTTAACCGATATGACGCAATACTATTATGATAATCAAATCATTATTCACCATTCAGCTAAAGATATTGGTGGAATTTCGGTTGGACATTAATGCCAATTTGAATTAAGTTTGACCTGAAAACACCCTCAATCGAGGGTGTTTTTTTATCGTCATAAATCGACAGGAGATTGATTTGACTGGTTTACAGGAATTTACTCGTTCGCGTACTGCATGGCTAATGCTACTTACATCCGCAATAGGCCTAGAAGCAGCTGCACTATTCTTTCAGTACGTAATGGAATTAGACCCTTGTGTCATGTGTATCTATGTACGTGTAGCTGTATTAGGGTTAATCATTGCAGGAATTGTAGGCGCCTTAGCACCTAAATTCTGGTTAACTCGCTTTCTTGGTCTCATTGGTTGGGGAGTCAGCGGCGTGTGGGGCTTATCGTTATCGCTTGAGTTAAATGAATTACAAGTTAATCCATCACCATTTTCTACTTGTTCGTTTTTCCCAGAGTTTCCAACTTGGATGCCATTAGATCAGTGGCTGCCTTCGGTCTTTTCTCCTACGGGTATGTGTAGTGATGATCCTTGGACATTTTTGTCAGTGAGTATGGCGCAGTGGATGGTTGTCACTTTTGTTATCTATTTACTCGTTCTGGCGGTGATGTTATTTCCAGCAATAAAACCATTAAAGCGCAGCTAACACCACGAAGTTGATTCGTTTATAAAAAAAAAGCACTCAATCAGAGTGCTTTTTTTGTGGTCAATCGAACCTAACTTCACTTGTTCAACCCTTTTAGCGTTAATCTAGGTCTTTCAAGGGCCATAGAACAATATGGTCAAAAACATCTTTAACTCGTTTCTCGTTAATGGTTTTCCCCTTAACTGAGATACCCGCTGCGTGCATTGCCTCTTTTGAACCGGTTAATAATGGATGCCAAGAAGGAAGCTCCCTGCCATCGTGCAGACGCTTATAAGCACAAGAGTCAGGCAGCCAAGTTAATTCTGCAATATTATCGACGGTAATCGCTGTACAAGCTGGCACATATTTAAATCGTTCAGGATAATGACGACAGGCGCACGTATCGTCATCGAGTAGATGACAAGCAGCATCTGTGTAATACAGATCCTCGGTTTCATCATCAATTAACTTATTCAGACAACACTTACCACAACCATCGCACAATGATTCCCATTGCACGGTGGTAAGTTGGTTTAGCTTTTTTTCAACCCAAAAAGACATAATTCAATACGGTAATAACTTACAATTCCAGTATTGTATCATTATTTAATAGGAGGATTTTTGATTCGTTCAGATAGATAGGTCACAGTCAGTAAGAAATGTTCTTTCTTTGACCAAGCTTGCAGCAGTCGGAAATTATTATAAACCAGATACTCTCGGCCCTTCTCGCCATCAGGCATTAAGAAAGACACTTGCATGTCATCACGTTTAGGTAAATCATTGCCGTTGTATCGACGAACGCCCAACTCTTGCCACTCATTAAATGTTTGAGTGTGGTCAGCACCAATCAGATACTGCGGAACTGGATTAACTGAACTAACTTGTCTTCCCCAAGTTTCATCGTTTTTCCATCCGGTATCTTTAAGCATTGCAGCTGCAGTAGCAAAAGCGTCAAATTGGTTGTTCCAAATGTCTTTGTTTCCATCTCCATTGCCATCTTGGGCATAGGCTAGATATTGAGATGGCATTAACTGCATATGGCCCATAGCACCTGTTGAGGAACCAATTAATTGCTCATAGGTAACTTGTTGGCTATCGATGATTTGCAGCGCTGCGATAAACTCATCGATGTAAAACTGTTCTTTTACACCTGAATAAGCGTTAGAAGCAGTGACAGATAAAATAGGAAAATTCCCCTTCTGTTCACCAAATTCTGAAGTCATTCCCCATAAGGCGACGAGAAAACGAGGCTGAACACCGTAACGGTCACCCAGCGTAATTAACGCATCTTCTTGTTCTTTAAACATTGCCCTAGCAGTGCTGACTGTTATTTCAGGTGCATTTTGTGGAATATAACTCTCTAGATTAATGCTCTTATCAGCGCCGTTAACAGTGGCTCGTTTAAACACTTTTATTTTCGAAAAGTGTTTATTAATAGTATTTTGTGAAACACCAGCCTGTATTGCTTTGTCTTTTAATGAAGCTAAATAATCATCGAAAGTAACGGTTTGCTGTGCATGAGCAATGTTAAAAGTAATCAGAGAGATGACTACTGATGAAATGATCTTCCCAATCATAAAATGTCCTAAGTTAACTCATTACTGCTGTTTTTGTTCTTATTAACTAAACGTTAACACATTTGTGTTAACGTCGAAATACTAAAATTGATAACTGTATTAAAAACAAGCTATTGTAAATTTTATATCATTTAAAAAAACGCTTTTCAGACCAATAAACTATCACTGTAATAACAGGCGACGCTAGTCTTTTATCCCTAAACTTTTTCTGTGTTCATCTAACAAATTCGTGACAGGAGGCGGGATTTGTAAATAAAAGCCTTTATCAGCTAATTCTGATTTGACCTTCTCAATATCAGCCATCGCTAACTCAGTGCGTTTGGATAAAGGCACCATCATAACCAATTGGGGAGTGCCAAACATTTGCATTAATGCTTCAGGTACAGCGTCAAAAACATCACGTTTTTCAACGAATAAGTAAGTATCAATTTTTCGGCTGCTTTTATATACTGCGCATATCATTTTGAAGTTAAATTCCTATGTTTCTTGCTTGATAGTCAACAACGCACACTATAACATGGACAGTCATAATTTAATTGCAAATCAGTTCACACACTGAAATTTTTGGAGATTAACGCCTGGATGGCCACACAAAGTCTTGAGCTCAAAGCGACCTCTTTTACACTTTCAGTTCTTCATATCAATACACACGATATAAGTGCGGTAGCTGCTGATTTAGACAGAAAGCTATCTCAAGCACCGCAATTCTTTATCGGCGCACCATTAATTTTAAATTTAAGTGCGATAGAACAACACGACGTTAATCTTGCTACATTAAAACAACTTCTTACTGATAACCAATTAATCATCGTTGGTGTAACATCTGCAAACGATGATATTAGTAAACAAGCAAAATCGTTAGGCCTTGCAGTCGTTAAATCGGGCAAACAAGCCAAGAATATGCCAGCCCCAACCAAAGAAACCAAAATCATTAAACAAAATGTACGTTCAGGGCAGCAAATTTATGCAAAAAATGCTGACTTAATCATTTTTGGTGCGGTTGGTAATGGCGCAGAAGTGATTGCGGATGGTAGCATTCATATATATGGCGCTTTACGAGGTAAAGCAATGGCGGGAGCTTCAGGTGATCGCAATAGCATCATCATAGCCAATAGCCTTGACGCCGAATTAGTATCAATTGCTGGACAATATTGGCTAGCAGAACATTTGCAGCAGCATTGTAGCGATCAACGCGGTTGTGTTCGTCTTAATGACGAAACACTCATGGTTGAATCATTGCCTCAATAGTTGGCAACATAAAAGGATATAATAACAAATGGCACAAATCATTGTTGTCACATCAGGTAAAGGTGGCGTAGGTAAAACAACTTCAAGTGCAGCTATTGCGACAGGTTTAGCACTTAAAGGAAAAAAGACTGTTGTTATCGATTTCGATATCGGTTTACGTAACCTTGATTTAATTATGGGTTGTGAGCGCAGAGTTGTTTATGACTTCGTCAACGTTATCAACGGTGAAGCTAATCTCAATCAAGCACTAATTAAAGATAAACGTTGTGATAAGCTATTTATTTTACCAGCGTCACAAACCCGTGATAAAGATGCACTGACTAAAGAAGGTGTAGGCGGAGTGCTTGATGAACTCAGCAAAGACTTTGACTATATTGTTTGTGACTCACCAGCGGGTATTGAACAAGGTGCAATGATGGCCTTGTATTTTGCAGACATTGCTATTGTAACGACTAACCCAGAAGTGAGCTCTGTACGAGATTCAGACCGTATTCTTGGTATGTTACAAAGTCGCTCTCGTCGTGCAGAACAAAATCTTGAACCAATTCAAGAGTTTTTATTATTAACTCGCTATTCACCTGCTAGAGTTAAAACAGGTGAAATGTTAAGTGTCGAAGACGTATCAGAAATTTTAGCCATTAAATTAGTCGGTGTAATTCCTGAATCACAAGCAGTATTAAAAGCATCAAACTCTGGTATTCCAGTCATTAACGATGAAGAAAGTGATGCAGGTTTAGCGTACGCTGACACTGTGGCGCGTTTACTTGGTGATGAAGTACCATTTCGTTTTCTGACAGAAGAGAAAAAGGGATTCTTAAAAAGGATATTTGGTAGCTAACTATGTCTATACTTGATTATTTTAGAAGCAATAAAAAAACCAACACTGCGGTGACAGCCAAAGAGCGCCTGCAAATTATCGTTGCTCATCAACGTGGTGAACGTGATGCGCCTGATTACTTCCCAAAAATGAAACAAGAGATCATTGAAGTTATTCGCAAATACGTTCATATCTCTGAGGATCAGGTATCAGTTCAGCTTGACCAAAATGATGACAAGCTGTCGGTACTTGAGTTAAACGTCACCTTACCTGATGGCAAATAACGTTTTTCAGGTCATAGCTTACTAAGCTGAACCTCACTATAAAAAAGCCAAGATTAACACGTATCTTGGCTTTTTTAATATCGTTAACTCAATAGCCTTGCTGACGATATAAAAGTTCCTTTCGTGTTAACCAAACTTTATTTCTTCTAGACTATCTTTAATGATGCTCGCTCGCCAGCCGGTTAATAATAATGGCGTATCTGTTTGTTTTTTATGATAGAGCCACAGTAAAAATTCATGAATGAGACGTTTAGAGCCAATAAACTCAATCGCGACATCATGTTGCTCAGCCAGTTGCGTGAGGATCACTTTAACTTCTTTAAATGAGGCTTTATAACCATTTTTAAGGGCTATCACGTCCACAGCTTCTGGTAAGTTTTCTAAATCTGCTGTTTGAAGCAGTTTGATGATCTCTTTACCATGGAAACGCTTTTCATGATCGGTTAAGTCATTTAATTGATTCAACTCGACTACCGTTTTCGGCTGTTTTTTTGCTAAAGCAATCAAGGCATGATCTTTAATGATAAAGCCAAGTGCAGAATCTTTCTTTAATGCTTTTTGTAAACGCCAAGTGGCCAATACTTTCAAGTAAGCCAATTGTTTTGGGAATAACTGAAACGCATTTTTCACCTTTAAATAAGCAAACTCTTCATCAGGTGGCGTTAAACGCCCTTCTGTCATCCGCTCACCCTCTTCCAGCAACCAATCCATGCGGCTGGCTTGATTAACTTTTTCAAGTAATTGTTGGTAAAGGTTATATAAATAGTAAACGTCATTCGCGGCATATTGTAATTGTGCATCGGTTAACGGACGTTTCATCCAATCAGTTCGTGACTCGCCTTTATCAATCTCAATGTCTAAAAACATATTAACTAATTTTGCGTAACCAACCCCATGTCCCAAACCACATAAGCTAGCGGCAATTTGGCTATCAAATAAAGGACTTGGCTGACATTGTCCGTAACGTGCGAACACTTCTAAATCTTCACTACAAGAATGCACAAGTTTAGTAATTGAAGTATTTGTTAATAACTCCCAAAAACACGATAAATCAGGTAGAGCAACGGGATCGATTAGCGCCAATGTTTTGCCATCATAGGCTTGAATAAGACCCAACTTTGCGTAGTAGGTTCTTGTTCTTACGAATTCAGTGTCTAAGACCAGTAATTCACTTTGTTGATATTGTGCCACTAACGCTTCTAAACTTGCTTGGTCACTAATGTATTCGAACGATAACAAAATTCACTCCAGTATTAACTTATCGCCAATGAAAGGTCTAAATAGGATGCATTAAAAAGCCGGCAACTGCCGGCTTTACTTTACGCTGATTTAACTTCGTCTCGAAGCTCTCGTCGTAAAATCTTACCTACATTGGATTTTGGTAACTCATCTCTGAATTCTACCAGCTTTGGTACCTTATATCCTGTTAAATGATGACGACAATGTTTAATAATATCGCTATCAGTTAAGCTGTTATCTTTTGCGACGACAAATACTTTAACTAATTCACCGCTGGCTTCATTTGGAACACCAACAGCCGCAACCTCAATGACTTTAGGATGCAGTGCAATGACATCTTCAACTTCATTTGGAAATACATTAAAACCTGATACCAAAATCATGTCTTTTTTACGGTCAACAATGAAAAAGAATCCTTTTTCATCCATATAACCAATATCACCAGTCGCTAGCCAACCGTCTTTGTCGATGACTTTTGCAGTTTCCTCTGGACGCTGCCAGTAGCCTTGCATAACTTGCGGGCCTTTCGCAAATAGCTCACCAGTTTCACCTTGGGCTAATACATTACCTTCATCATCACGCACTTGTATGTCAGTTGACGGCGCAGGGAAACCAATCGATCCGTTATAACCATCAAGGTTATAAGGACAACACGTCACCAGTGGCGATGCTTCAGTTAACCCATAACCTTCAAGTAATCGTGTCTTAGTAATGCTTTGCCATTTGTCAGCAACGGCTTTTTGTACGGCCATTCCGCCGCCAATAGAAAGCTTTAAGCGGCTGAAATCAAGACTATTGAAGTCTTCATCATTAACTAAGGCGTTGAATAACGTGTTAACCCCTGTCAGCGCTGTAAAAGGATACTTCTTTAACTCGCCAACGAACGCAGGTAAATCACGAGGGTTAGTAATTAATAAGTTTTTACTGCCTTTATGTAAAAACAGCAGACAGTTAACTGTGAGTGCGAAGATGTGATAAAGCGGCAATGCAGTAACGACAAATTCGGTACCATCTTTCAAAGCTGGCGAATAAGCACCATTGGCTTGCAAAACATTACTCACAACGTTTTTATGACTCAACATCGCGCCTTTTGAAACACCCGTAGTACCACCGGTATATTGCAAGAAAGACAAATCGTCTGGTGAAATCTCAGGTTTTACGTATTGTAAACGACGGCCTTTACTTAAAGACTGCCTAAAAGACAATGCATGGGGCAAGTTGTATTTAGGCACCATCTTCTTGATGTACTTAACCACGAAGTTGACTAAGGTTCTTTTTGGTGCACTCAGTTGATCACCTAACCCAGTGATGATCACCGATTCAACAGGCGTTTCTGAAACTACTTCTTCCAATGTTCGTGCAAAATTCGACACAACGACAATGGCTTTAGCACCAGAATCAACTAACTGATGTTTTAATTCTCTTGGGGTATATAGAGGGTTAACATTAACCACGACCATGCCCGCACGTAATACACCAAATAATGCAATTGGGTATTGCAGTAAATTAGGCATCATCAAGGCGACTCTGTCGCCTTTTTCTAACTTGAGTTCATTTTGTAAATAGGCTGCAAATGCACGACTTCTTTCTTCTAACTTCCTATAAGTCAGTGTCGCCCCCATATTGATAAACGCAGGTTGGTCAGCATATTTAGCTACCGCAGATTCAAACATATCGACAAGGGTTGAAAATTGCGCTGAGTCAATTTCTGCCGGTACGTGTTCTGGTAAATTATTAATCCAAGGCTGGTCCACAAAATTCTCCTATTTATCCTGACCATTGCTAAGAAGACGGGCTTCAATTTTTACAAGGTCGAAGATCACTGCACTTAAAACTAGCTGATATTTTTATTATTGTTATGAGTTGCAGTAAAAACGTTATTGATAGTTATTATTCTTGAGCCGCAAAAAATCATACGACCGTTTTAATTCAGACCATAATCACATAAATAAATTAAAAATCCTAGTGATTTTAAAACAAAGAAAGCTTAATTTAGAATAAATATTCTAATCGTGTTAGCAACTTGTGCTGCGCTTCCCATATGTAAATGGTGATCGCCTTTAATCTGCACATTCGTAAGCTGTGTAAACCACAGCTTAGCTTGCGGTATTGCTAATTTTAACTGTTTATAGCCCTCTTCGGCTAATATTAATAAACAAGGGGTATCACTGACGCTCATTAAAACATCAACCTGTTCAAAGGTTAATCTATAAGGAGAATCCAGTTTCAAACGAGGATCACTTTTCCAACAATATTGATGATCTTTGATTTCAAGATTTCGCTTTATAATTAACTCACACCACTCAGGATCCATACCAGTGAGTTTATGACGGGCATTTACGGCCCGCTCAAGCGTTAAGTTTGATGAAGACTCAGGTTGTTTCTGCCCCTGAATCCCAGCTTGATTGAATCTGATATGCTGCTGAAAGCTTCGATTAACTCTTGCTTTAGATTTCGACACATCTTCAAATAATGGCGATAAAGCTTCAATTAATATGAGTTGCTTTAAGCTATCAGGGAAAGCCGCATTATAAGCTGCCGCAACTATCCCACCTAAAGAGTGTCCGATAACGGTTACAGGCTGGTCTTGCTTAAGTAATAAAACGAGTTCGTGTAAATCGTAGAGGTAATCAATCCAATGCAATGGATATTGCCCTGGACGATGTTGAGATAAGCCATGACCAGGCCAATCGACGGCAATAATTTGATAATCTGTAAATACTTGCTGCTCAGATAGCGCATTAACTAACGGTACGAAGCTGTCGGCATTATCTAACCAACCATGTAAAGCCAGTAAAACGGGTTTATTACTACTTCCATATCGCTTTGCTGCTAAACGAATATGAGCCAATTGAAAATCGACATCTTCAAATTCTAATGCCGCATCAATTGGCTCATTCATCATTATCTTCTTTATCAGTTATAGCGTGGTTATTTCGCTTTTTTAACAAATTTTAAAGTCATACGATCACTTTCACCAATCGCGAGATATTTATCTTTGTCCTGATCTTCAAGGGCTAAACGTGGCGGTAATGTCCAAACACCTTTTGGATAATCTTTTGTATCCTTAGGGTTGGCATTCACTTCCGATGACGCCGCTAATGTAAAGCCGACTTTTTCAGCCAGTGCAATCATTTCAGCCTGATCCATATAGCCGCTATCAAATGACATACCAGGGTTTGCACGATGTTCAACCACACCAAAAACGCCGCCATCTTTTAGTACATTAAAAGAAGCTGTAAAAGCATTTTCAAGTTGTTTCTGGCCAGCCCAATTATGTAAGTTACGGAATGTTAATACATAGTCAGCACTGTTATCTTCACCTAAAACAACAGATGCAGGTGGCTGAAAAGTCACCGTTTTAGCATTACCTACAGCATCTTTGTTATCAGCTAACCAGCTTTGAAACTTTTTACCTGCTTTAGCGTAATATTGAGTGCGCTTAGTATCTTCTTTTGGATTGGTTTCAAAAATACCACCAATGTACTGACCTTTTTCTGCAAGGTAAGGTGCCAAGATTTCGGCATACCAACCGCCGCCAGGCCAAAGCTCAATAACGGTATCATCCGCTTGAAC
Source organism: Shewanella sp. 10N.286.52.A9 (assembly GCF_041468985.1). NCBI lineage: Bacteria > Pseudomonadati > Pseudomonadota > Gammaproteobacteria > Alteromonadales > Shewanellaceae > Shewanella > Shewanella sp. 10N.286.52.A9. The sequence continues at coordinate 151,425 of NZ_JBFRJQ010000004.1, forward strand.
ACCTAAAAAAGCTAAGGTTTCAGCAGGATGACGATATCCATCACGGGCTGAATTTTTTTCGCTTCTGAAGCTACTTGCTACAGCTTCTGCGAGTTGAGGGTTAACTTTAACAGCTTGTGCTTTGTCACTTGTTGAATGACCGTGATCATGTGCAACCACATTTGTACTGATGGTCGATAGACCAATCGAACTTAAACCTAACATTGTGGTTAACAATAACGTACGTTTCATTGTCTTCTCCCTGAAGAAATTGTTTTAAAAAACAGCAACTGATACGGCAAAAATTGCTAAGTTGATCACTCTAAACTGTTTCTGGCTTTTTGTCGTCTACTCTTCGCCAACACATCCATAACATAGTGCAGCTAAACACTAACCAGATTATTACCCAAAGCCAAGCTGGTAGCCATGTTAACTGTGATAGCTTAGCCGCATCTCCTTGAGTTGATAAACCAAAAAGAATTGTCGGGCTCGCCATAGCATTAAGCACAATCATCAAACCCAGTGTTCGTAACAAACTGTTAAGCCATGCAAAATTATTAAATTTAAGCGGCATTAGAAACACAACGGCTAACGAAATTAAAATGAATATGGTTAATAAATCTCTCGCCCAGAAAATTAATGATGCGAGGACTGTTGTACCAAGAATGCCTAAGGTAAATTTAATGCCCGCTCGCCAAGTCGCCAATAAGAAGATGATATACCCCCACAGCGCAGCACCGAAATAGCCACTAAAAGTGATGAAAGGAGCAAAGCCACCTTGGGTAAAACATAAGCCCGCACCATTCGGAAATAGTTGAATTTGAGTGACAATGCCACCACTGGCTATAGCCGCTAATCCGTGGGAAATCTCATGAAAATAGCTTTCAAACCATTTAAAAGGAATACTGATAATAGGCAGTTTAGTAATCAGAAAAGCAATCAGTAGTTCAAAAAAGAAAAGCCCTTTAGAAGGAATAGCAGATAAGCGAGCAGGCTTAGGATCATGCATATAAATCAATACCCACCATTTGTTGAATTTGCTCTCGTTGAGCAGCATGTTGGTTTAATAAGTATTCTTTAATCGCACCTTCACTTCCTTGAACATGCTGTTGCTGTGATGCGTTAAAATGCGTTTGCTTGTCGTACTGCAGTTTTGCATCGACGGCATCGTTAATAACAGATTGCTCAACAAAGACAACGTGCGCATTAGTCGGTTCAACTGCCTTGGTCAAGGTTTCTTGTTTTGCCGCAGAAGTATGATTCACTTCAGAGACTTGGCGAGAACGAGTTAACCTATCAACTGTCGATTGCTGATTACTTACCGCTTGGTTATTTTGACTATTATTATCAGCAATCTTGTTTGTGTCAGTTCTTAATGTAAATGGATTATAAGAAGACAAAGGCTGAATTGATGATTGCATTGTATGAAGCAAATTGTCCTCCTATTTAACTAAACACATATTTAACCACACACATACTTAACTACATTATTAGAAAGCTAATATTAAACCTATATTTAGCTAATACTAAGCTAATAATAAGCCAAGAGTTAAACACAAACTCATCAAGCAAATAAAGCTAATCTATTATTCGCGCCCTGGTAATTTTTTCCAAGTCACCGTATCACGCAAATACACGGGAGCAAGCTCATCCACAGGAGTCGATAAACCTTGCTTATATCCCAATTGCGCAAGTGTTAACATCGCTTTGGCATCGGGTAATTTAATATCACTCATTTGTGTAGAATCAAGATTTGACAATAAATCAGGATATGCATCAAACCCAGTGCCACACAGTGTGATCGTTTGCTCAGTATCTAACAGTATATTTACTTGCTCTGGAGTAGATACATGTTCTTCGCCAACTAACGTTGCAATACCATCTGAATTAGTAAACTGTCCCCAGTATATTTCATTCATTCTTGCATCAATGGCTACAAATACTTGTTTAGCACTGTCAGCGTCAATAGCCATTTGTGCCATTGCTGCCAAAGTAGAAATACCGATAACAGGTATATCATGTCCTAGTGCTAAGCCTTGAGTCATACTTGTACAGATTCGAATTCCAGTAAAACTACCTGGCCCACGCCCATATGCAATCAAGTTTACATCTGCAATCTTAATATTTGCTTCTTTCAATACTTCATCAACCATTGGCAATAAACGCTGGCTATGTTCTCTTGGTGCATTTGCTGAACGACAATGTAAATCTTGGTTATGCAACAGCGCTGCTGAGCAAGATTCTGTGCAAGTGTCTAATGCAAGTATTGTTAAATCTGAATCAATGTGAGCCATGTAAGACGTGTTAACCCTAGAGTAATTCGGTAAATAATGGTCGCTATAATAACTTATGGGATACTTTTTAAAAAGCGTAACGCAGTATCTAAATCACGAGTCCTGCTCATTGGCGGTAATGAATTGATGAATGCTTCGCCATAGGGTCTATTTACAATACGGTTGTCACACAGTATTAATACCCCTCTGTCTTTCTCGTCCCTAATGAGACGACCCACACCTTGCTTTAAGCTAATAACGGCTTGCGGTAATGATATAGACGTAAAAGGATCGTTATGACTTCTCTCAGCGTTTGCCGCTCTAGCGCGATATAACGTGTCATCAGGAGAAACAAAAGGTAATTTGTCGATGATTACGCAGCTAAGTAACCGCCCTCTCACATCAATACCTTCCCAAAAGCTACTTGTCCCCAGCAATACACCATTACCGAGTTGGCGAAATTTATTTAACAAGCTTTGCTTACTCGCCTGTCCTTGTACCAACAAAGGATAATTCACTTTACGTTGAAGCATTATCGCAACTTGCTGCAGCATATGATGACTGGTGAATAAAATAAAAGTCCGTCCTTGAGCTGCATTAATTGCTTGAGTACAGACATCTACGAGTTGATTAACATTAGCTTCAGTTTGACCAGACTTAGCAAGATGTCTTGGCACACAAAATAATGCTTGGTTTGGATAATCAAACGGACTATCTAAGATAATTTGCTTTGCTTTACCCAGCCCCAACTCGTCAGCAAAATGTTTAAGCTGTCGGTTCACTTGTAACGTCGCCGAGGTAAAAACCCATTGAGTTTGTTTATCAAACAATTGCTGACATTGCTTTGCGATATTAATCGGTGCAATTCTTAACATAGTAAATCGACCACTAGGTTCAACACTGTAAGCGGCATTTTGATCATTACATTCAAAGTACAATTGAAGCTGTGCAACGATTGAAGATAGTTGACCTACTACATTATCTAACGTTTCACTGCGGCCAACATGTTCTGTTGTCACAGCAAGCAACGTCGTCAGTTCATTCAATAAATCCCAAGATTGTGTGGCTAAATCTTTATTTGAAATAACGTGGCGCCAATCTGTGACATCCCCCTCAAGCAATGCATTTTGCCAACGAGATAACTTCACTAATAGTCGTTGACTCAGCTGCTCCAATTGAATGCTGTCTCTTAGCTCTGTTCGATACACATCAATAATTTGATTTAGCACTCTGTCGATATCACGCGTCGCAATTTGTTGGCCAAAATAGTTAATGCAAACATCAGGAACCAAGTGAGCTTCATCAAAAACGACGACATCGGCTTCTGGTAATAATTCTGCAAATCCTGTGTCTTTTAGTAATCGGTCGGCAAAGAATAAATGATGATTAACCACAACAATTTTCGCATCTTGCGCTTTAACCTTGGCTTTACGACTAAAACAGGCATCGTAATAACTGCACTTTTTACCAGTGCAGCTTTCTTTGGTGCTGGTGACTGTGGCAATGGTGGCCGAATGTTCTGCTACTGAGGTTAAGTTACCAATATCACCATCTTTGGTCATACTAGCCCATTGATTTATCTTGATCAGCTCATCAACCACTTGCGGTGACATTTGACTTATTTTTTGTAAGTTCTTTTCCAACCTAAGCTGACATAAGTAATTACTGCGACCTTTTAGTAGCGCCGTTTTGGGCGCGACAGAAAACATGGTTAATAATAGTGGTAAGTCTTTGAAAAAAAGCTGTTCTTGCAGGTTTTTACTCCCTGTACTAATGATCACTTGCTTACCACTTAATAATGCAGGGATCAGATAAGCAAACGTTTTACCTACACCTGTTCCTGCTTCTAAAATTAAATTGTGTTTATCACTGATGGCACTCGTCACAGCCAAAGCCATGTCGTACTGACTTTGCCTTGGACGATATTGATGAACACTTTTTGCTAAAGCGCCCTGAGGAGAAAAAGCCAAGTCGACTTCTTTGCGTAATTTGCTGCTCACTATGATGCTTAATCTTGCCTTTTTAGTGGAAAAAACAAATAACCGTACTCGGTCATCTATCAAGCTTTTCATTATCCAATGATTTACAACAGTAAACAATGAAATAAAGTTTCTTTGAGTTAAGGCTCATCATTGATGATTTCGACGATAAACATTGATTTATCTGAATTAAACACCTTACTTGTATATACAAACAGAGCAAAAATAAGCCTAAAAATCATACTGATATAAGATATATTTTTTATTTAGCAAAAAAATGCAAATAGTGTTTATTCTGTATTGCAAACAAAATTAAAAGGGGTTAGATTGTTTGTAATGAAATTACACAAGCTAGTTTAATAGAGAATTTATTATGTTCATCCGAATCAATACAAACCATCATCATCACCATTTGCGGTAGCCTTCGGATGCTTACTGCCGGAGGACTATTTCCTTCAGGCGGTTGTAAAAACATACACAAACCCCTGAAAGAAATTTCAGGGGTTTTTTAGTTTTAGGCTTTAAATAATTGTTTTTATATCAAATTTAATAGGAAATACATCATGAGCGAAAATAACAGACTGCGTATTGCAATTCAAAAATCAGGTCGCCTTTCAAAAGAATCACAAAAATTACTTAAAAGTTGTGGCGTAAAGTTCAACGTAAACGAACAACGTTTAATTGTACACGCTGACAACATGCCAATCGATTTACTGCGTGTACGTGATGATGATATCCCTGGCTTAGTTATGGATGGTGTCGTTGATTTAGGTATTATTGGCGAGAATGTTCTTGAAGAAGAACAAATAGAACGTCAAACACTTGGTAAGCCAGCTGACTGTGTAAAATTACGTGAATTAGATTTCGGAGCATGTCGTCTTTCACTCGCTGTTCCAAATGAATTTAGCTATGAAGATGCAAGCTCACTAGAAGGTTTACGTATTGCGACTTCTTATCCAAACCTTCTACGTCGTTACATGCAACAAAAAGGCATTAACTATAGCGACTGTATGTTAAAAGGTTCGGTTGAAGTTGCCCCACGTGCAGGATTAGCTGACGGTATTTGTGATTTAGTTTCAACAGGTGCAACTCTTGAAGCGAATGGTTTATACGAAACAGATATCATCTATCAATCAATGGCATGCATTATTCAATCAGCTGAGGAACAAGTACCAGCAAAACAAGCACTCATCGATAAAATCCTTTCACGCATGAACGGCGTCGTACGAGCTCGTGAAAGCAAGTACATTCTACTACACGCACCAAGAGAAACTCTTGATCAAATCGTTGCACTATTACCGGGTGCTGAAAACCCAACCGTATTACCACTCAATGATGATACTGATCGGGTCGCAATCCATGCCGTTAGCACTGAAGATTTATTCTGGGACACAATGGAAGAATTAACCGCACTGGGTGCGAGTTCAATCCTTGTTATGCCTATCGAAAAAATGGCCGGTTAACTAACACATTTGTCGTAGTGGAGCTGCATATGCAAACACAGCAAACAATGCAAATTCTAGATTGGAATGAATTAAGTTCAACAAAGCAACAAACTGCGCTAAATCGCTCGCCATTAGTTGGTGACAATAGTGTTGAGCGTTCAGTTAGAGACATCATCAACACCGTTGTGGCTGATGGTGACAGCGCTTTAGTCAAATATAGTCAGCAGTTCGATGGGGTTAGTATCGACTCCATTGCTATGTCTGATGATGATATCTCACTAGCTTGTACCAGAGTATCTGAAGAGGTTAAGTCTGCTGTTGCTAATGCCGTGAATAATATTGAAACGTTTCACCAAGCACAAACATTCCAAGCAATTGATGTAGAAACGCAACCCGGTGTTCGCTGTGAGCTTCGCTCTGAGCCAATTCAGAAAGTCGGTTTATACATACCAGGCGGCAGTGCGCCGCTAATTTCTACGGTAATGATGCTGGCTTTACCAGCTAAAATTGCAGGCTGTGAGCAACGTGTTTTAGTCAGTCCTCCACCAATTAATAACGCAATTGTTTATGCTGCAAAGGTCTGTGGCATCACAGAAATTTATCAGGTTGGTGGTGCACAAGCTATCGCTGCCCTCGCCTTTGGTACTGAATCGGTGCCAAGTGTTGATAAAATCTTCGGCCCCGGTAATCGCTTTGTCACTGAAGCTAAACGTTTAGTTTCACAAGATGGCCGCTGCAGCGTCGCAATTGATATGCCAGCTGGCCCTTCGGAAGTGCTTGTCATTGCAGACGAACTCGCAAATCCAGCCTTTATCGCGGCTGATTTGTTATCCCAAGCAGAACATGGGCCTGATTCACAGGTTATGTTAGTCACAGATTCTGAATCAGTGGCTAATGAAGTCAACCGAGAGCTCAGTAAGCAACTTAACGTCTTATCTCGACAAGATATAGCCGCACAAGCACTCAGTTGCAGCCGGTCTATCATTGTTGATGATATGTCTCAAGCAGCCATGGTATCTAACCTTTATGGTCCTGAGCACTTAATCATACAATCTGAAAAACCTCGTGATGTATTAACCAATATTCGAGCCGCAGGTAGTGTTTTTCTAGGGGCATATACGCCAGAATCAGTTGGCGATTACGCGAGTGGAACCAACCATGTATTACCAACTTACGGATATAGTCGCAGCGTTTCTAGTTTGTCATTAGCTGATTTTTCTCGCCGATTTACCGTACAAGAATTAACTCCACAAGGCTTACAAGGTCTTGGCGAAACAGTCATGGTACTAGCAGAAAATGAGTTACTTGATGCTCATAAAAATGCCGTAGCCATTCGCTTAAATAGCTTATAAAGAGTAAAGATAGATGACAAATAACAGTGAATCCTCATCAAAATCTGCGCTAACGTTAGCAGAATCGTTAGCTAGACCAGAGCTGTTAAGCCTTGTTCCCTATGAAAGTGCGAGACGCATTGGTGGTCGCGGCGATATTTGGATAAACGCCAATGAGTCGCCTTTTAATAATAGCGATTTAGATACATTAAATCGTTACCCTGAATGTCAGCCTGAGCCATTAATTAATGCTTACAGTCAATATGCTAAGGTGCCTGTTGAAAATATCGTTTCAACTCGTGGTGCTGATGAGGGGATTGAGCTACTTATTAGAACCTTCTGTACCCCAGGCGTTGATAAAATAGCTTGCTTTGGGCCGACTTACGGTATGTATGCGATCAGCGCACAAACATACAATGTAGGTGTCAACAATTTAAACCTAACTGATAGCTATCAACTCCCAGAAAATTATGCCTCGCAAATTGATGGCGCAAAAGTCGTCTTTATTTGCAACCCCAATAATCCAACTGGCACGATTATTCAAAAGCAGGATATTACAGCGGCCGTTGAAGCTATGCCAAATGCCATTGTGGTGGTTGATGAAGCATATATTGAGTTTTCTCCGCAATACTCAGTGGCTGACTTAGTGACTCAGTATCCTAACCTGGTCGTGTTAAGAACCCTTTCAAAAGCATTTGCATTAGCAGGATCTCGCTGCGGTTTTTTAATGGCCAACAGCGATATTATCAGTTTAATTATGCGGGTTATTGCGCCTTACCCAGTGCCTCTTCCCGTTGCAGAATTAGCGCAAAAAGCACTGTCGATAACGGGTATTGAGTTAATGCAGCAGCAAGTTGCACAGCTCAGCACTCAAGGGCAGAGATTATCCAATGCGCTGCAACAAGCTGGCGCTAAAGTATTACCTGCCCACGGTAATTTTGTATTAGCTGAATTTACTCAACCTGATACGGTCAGTAACGCTTTGCAGCAAGCTGGGATAGTTGCACGGGCTTATAAAGACCCACGTTTACAAAGTCGAATTCGATTTAGTTTTAGCCATGCATCTGACACAGACAGACTCATCGATGCAATCAACAGCCTAAACTCACCCGTTTGATAGATATTACCCAATTTAAAGAATAAAAATATTTTGAAGGAAAAGAGATGAAACAAAACATTTTATTTATCGACAGAGATGGCACCTTAGTTGAGGAACCAGCAATTGATAAGCAGTTAGATAGACTTGATAAGCTAGTGTTTGAACCACAAGTCATTCCTTCTTTACTGAAACTACAAAAAGCGGGTTACCGTTTAGTGATGGTGTCCAACCAAGATGGTTTAGGCACAGATTCATTCCCACAAGCAGACTTTGACGCACCGCACAATATGATGATGCAAATCTTTGAAAGCCAAGGTGTCAAATTTGATGATGTCGTCATTTGCCCACACTTTGACGCTGATAATTGCAGTTGTCGTAAGCCTAAATTAGGCTTGGTCAAAGAGTACTTAACACAAGGTAAAGTCGATTTTACGACCTCGGCGGTTATTGGTGATCGTTATACTGATGTAGAACTTGCAAGTGCTATGGGGATCCGTAGTTTTCAATATCAACGTGAAACACTCGATTGGGCTGCCATTACAGATGCAATCTTAAATCAAGGCCGTATCAGTGAAGTTGTTCGCACAACAAAAGAGACGGATATTAAAGTTAATATTAACCTTGATGATACTAGCAAAGGCAAAATTGATACAGGTATTGGCTTTTTTGACCACATGCTAGATCAAATTCAAACTCACGGAAATTTCAGAATGGATGTGACTGTTGATGGCGATTTAGAAATAGACGATCACCACAGCGTTGAAGATACCGCCTTAGCCATAGGCGACGCATTACGCCAAGCACTAGGCGATAAACGTGGTATTGCCCGTTTCGGCTTCAGTCTGCCTATGGATGAAGCAAATGGAGAGTGTTTAATGGATATTTCTGGTCGTCCATTTATTAAATTCAATGCTCAGTTCGATCGTGAAATGGTCGGTGAAATGGCCACTGAAATGGTGCCACACTTTTTCCGCTCATTTGCCGATGGCCTGCGTTGTACGTTACACATCAGCACCGATGGCGATAATGATCACCACAAAGTTGAAGCGCTATTCAAAGTTTTAGGCCGCACGTTACGCCAAGCAGTAAAAGTCGAAGGTGATTTGCTGCCTTCAAGTAAAGGTGTACTGTAAGGAGCGCAATTCATGTCAGATAACAACACAACCGTCATTCTTGATACTGGCTGTGCCAACCTAAGCTCGGTACGATTTGCATTTGAGCGCCTAAACGCTGATGTCATTGTATCTGCTGACCATCAAGTGATTAAGTCCGCCGCAAGAGTCGTTTTGCCTGGTGTCGGCACTGCTGGCGCGGCGATGGATGCGCTTGTGAGCCGTGATCTAGTGTCCATTATTAACAACCTAACCCAACCTGTCATGGGGGTATGTTTAGGGATGCAAATGCTCACGGAGAAATCCAATGAGCACGGTGGGCGCACAGAACAAGACATAACCTGCTTGGGATTAATTCCTACTCAAATTAATGAATTAGACAGCCAAGGCTTGCCATTACCACACATGGGCTGGAACCAAATAACAGTATCTGACCATCCGTTATTTAAAGGGATTGAAGACGGTAGTTATGTGTATTTTGTCCATAGCTTTAAGGCGCCACTCAGTCAGTACACCATCGCATCATCACAATACGGTGAAGCATTTAGTGCCGCCATCGCAAAAGATAACTTTTTTGGTGTGCAATTTCACCCAGAAAAAAGTGCAGCAATAGGCTCGCAGATATTACAAAATTTCCTAAATATGGGGAACCAAACATGATCATTCCAGCAATTGATTTAATCGACGGCCAAGTGGTGCGTTTATATCAAGGCGACTACCAACAAAAAACGACTTTTGATTTAAGTCCATTAGCTCAACTTCAGTCTTATGAATCCCAAGGAGCTAAGCTACTTCATATCGTAGATTTAACAGGTGCTAAGGATCCCGAAAAGCGCCAAATAGCATTGATTTCACAATTGGTTGCAGGCTTAAACACCGATATCCAAGTCGGCGGCGGGATCCGTAGTGAGCAGCAAGTAAAAGAATTATTAGATAGTGGCGTTAAACGTGTCGTCATTGGTTCATTAGCAGTCAAAGAGCCCGAATTGGTAAAAAGCTGGTTTGTAAAATACGGCAGTGATGCCATTTGTTTAGCGTTAGATGTCAATATTAACGAGCAAGGCGAAAAAATTGTCGCAGTGTCAGGCTGGCAAACTGGCGGTGGTAAGTCGTTAGAATCATTAGTGTCAGAATACAGCACCGTTGGACTTAAACATGCATTGGTCACCGATATTAGCCGTGATGGTACTTTACAAGGCGCTAATACAGTTCTTTATGCTGAGCTTGCAAGTAAATACCCAAACATTACTTGGCAAGCCTCTGGCGGAATAGCAAGCCTTGATGATGTCGCGGCGGTAAGAGACAGTAACGCCAATGGTATTATCATTGGTAAAGCATTACTGATAAATAATTTTACCGTTGAGGAGGCAATCACATGTTGGCCAAACGCCTAGTCCCCTGCCTCGATGTTCGTGATGGACAAGTCGTAAAAGGGGTTCAATTTCGTAACCATGAAATCATTGGTGATATTGAACCATTAGCAGCAAGATATGCGGCAGAAGGTGCTGATGAGTTAGTGTTTTATGATATTACCGCCAGCGCCCATGATAGAGTGATTGATAAGTCTTGGGTAAGTCGAGTCGCAGCGCAAATCGATATTCCTTTTTGCGTCGCTGGTGGAATTAAAACCATCGAACAAGCACGACAAATGTTAGCTTATGGTGCCGATAAAATTTCAATTAACTCACCAGCACTCAGCGACCCGAGTTTAATTTCACGATTACAGGATGAATTTGGCCGCCAATGCATCGTGATTGGTATTGACTCATTCTATGATGACGAATCAGATAGCTACAAAGTAAAGCAATTTACTGGTGACGAAGCTGCAACTAAAGATACGCAATGGTTTACTCAAGATTGGGTTGAAGAAGTTCAAACTAGAGGTTGTGGCGAAATTGTACTGAACGTCATGAACCAAGATGGCGTGCGAGGCGGTTATGATATTAAACAGCTCAGCATGGTAAGAGCAATTTGTGATGTCCCATTAATTGCTTCTGGCGGCGCTGGCACAATGGCACATTTCAAGGAAGTGTTTCAGCAAGCGAAAGTTGATGCTGCCCTAGCAGCCAGTGTGTTTCATAAGGGAATTATCGATATCGCTGAATTAAAGCAATATTTAGCCAATGAAAACATTGCGATTCGTATTTAACAGGCAAAGAAACTGAATAAGAAGTGAAACTGAATTATGACATTATCTGCAACTGTGACATTTGATACCTCAGCACTAGCATGGGATAAACAAAACGATTTATTACCAGCCGTGGTTCAAAACCACTTAACCGGTAAGGTGCTTATGCTCGGTTATATGAATAAAGCGGCATTAGAACATACCTTAGAAACAGGCAAAGTAACTTTTTTCAGTCGCTCAAAACAACGCCTATGGACTAAAGGTGAAACGTCAGGCAACACATTAGATTTAGTTGCCATTGATAAAGACTGTGACAATGACAGTTTACTGGTTCAGGTTATTCCAAATGGCCCTACCTGCCACACAGGAACTGAAAGCTGCTGGCCTAACGGCAATGCTCACAGCTTCATTGATAACCTCACCAATGTGATCATTTCTCGAAAAGGCCAAAGCGCAGATTCAAGCTACACGGCATCGCTTTTTGAACGTGGTACAAAAAGAATTGCACAAAAAGTTGGCGAAGAAGGATTAGAAACGGCGCTTGCTGCTGCAACACATGATAAAGAAGAGTTAATTAATGAAGCTTCGGATCTTATGTATCACTTAATTGTGCTACTTGAAGATCAACAATTATCCATGGCTGACGTTAATCAAAACCTAATGCAACGTCATTTAAACAGTCAATAGCGTTAATCTAAACCGACTATTTAAGCACATTGCATCCAATAAAAAAGGCACCAACTCGGTGCCTTTAATTTTTTACAAAAACTGATATCTATTTGATTACGCTTGGTCTTGCCAAAGCTTTTCATCATTTTGCATGTTATATAGGCTCTCAGCGCGAGACACCAATAAGTTAGCAAATTTAAGTTGGGTCTCATCGCGAGTTGCGCCAGACTTATGTAAGTTTTCAGCTTTAATTTGCCACATCATTGAAAAGTGACGAATCGCCTCACGCGCAGTACCAGCAACTTTTACATCGACATAGTCAGAAGGTAAATCGCCTGACATTACCCAAAAAGTTTGCTTGGTAGGTTGTTTCGATTCCATTTTCCAAATTGCTAAATATGGCACTAAATAGCGGCTTTCATCAGCAAGGACTTTTGACGGGATAACGCCTTTTTCGGCAAGGAATCGATTGGCTTTTTGAAATTGTGCTTGGACCCATTGTTGTCTTAATACTTCTGGATCTTGTTGTTCTGTTTTAGGCTCAGCCACTGATTCAGTCATTCTTTCTTCCTATTTTATTGTTATATGTCGTCATCATAACAGTTACATCTTTATATCAATTTGTGTGACAAATGCAACGAAACGCAAAAAAAGTTTACGTTTACGTAAAGTGGCAAGCTAAATTGCCACGTAGATCACAAAATTATATGAATCTAACTTTGTTGAGAGTATCGCTAAATGCTATCGTTCTGCAATAAATAATAACAAGCAGTCGTTATTCACTTTTATTCTGACGACTATTTAATCGCACAGCGGAGATCACAAGTGGCTCTATTTAATCATGTATCGTTTGATGACCACGAACAAGTCGTATTTTGTCACGACAAAGAAAGTGGCTTAAAAGCAATTATCGCTATCCATAATACTAACCTAGGCCCTGCAGTGGGCGGTTGTCGTATGTGGAATTATGACTCAGACGACGAGGCAATCAATGACGTGTTGCGTCTATCTCGTGGAATGACTTATAAAAACGCACTTGCTGGTTTAACAATGGGTGGCGGCAAGTCAGTTATCATCGCAGACCCTAAAACTACCGATCGTGAAGCCTTATTCCGCTCATTTGGTCGTTTTATTCACACTTTAGGTGGTAAGTACTACTCTGCTGAAGATGTGGGTACTACCACAGCTGATATTATGATTGCTCATGAAGAAACACCCTATATGGCTGGTCTTGAGGGCAAAAGTGGCGATCCATCTCCATTCACTGCTTTAGGAACGTATTTAGGTATTAAAGCCGCGGTAAAACATCAGCGTGGTCTAGATAGCTTAAAAGGCTTAAAAATTTCGGTACAAGGCGTTGGACATGTTGGTTATTACTTATGTAAGCACCTTCATGAAGATGGCGCTGAACTGATCGTGACTGACATCCACCAAGCTTCTTTAGACCGTGTGGCCACTGAATTTGGCGCTACAGTTGTTGCACCACAAGATATCTATACCCAAGATGTTGATGTTTACGCACCATGTGCACTTGGCGCAACGATCAACGACACGACTATCCCATTGCTTAAAGCAACAATTGTTGCGGGTTGTGCAAATAACCAGTTAGCTGAAGTTCGTCACGGTGAAGTATTAAAAGAGCTAGGCATTTTGTATGCGCCTGATTATGTCATCAATGCTGGCGGTATCATCAATGTTTCTTTCGAAAGTGACTATGATGTAGCTAAAGCCACTGCCAAAGTCGAAGAAATCTATAACACGTTAATCAAAATCTTCGAGCAAGCCGAAAAAGACAACTGCACCACCGGTGATGTTGCTGACGAAATGGCGCGTGAGATCATTAACGCAGCTAAATAATCAACGCACTCATTTTATAAGCCTATTTTTTATAAAATGAGTTACGGTTATGACCTCACTAAAGGGAGCCATCAGGCTCCTTTTTTTATTGGAATTGAATCGCTACTAATCCAGCGTTAACTTTGCTTTAGTTTCTTATATTAGTTTTTATATTAGATACTTTTATTAGATACTTTTATTAGATACTTATATTAGATACTTATATTAGTTATCTATATTCGTTTACTGCCAATGACCAAATTTTGGCTCTTATTGTCTCTTAGAGCCTTACTAAATCTTATCCAAAGTAGCATTGCCTTGCTTAGCCTTGCATTCGTTTAACTCGGCTCCGTTCACTGTAAATTGTCATCCCTTTGACATATTGGCGTCATCTTGAGTTCAAAAACCGCTCCTATGCTAGTTTAGACATTCATCGTTGAGCGATATATCAATGACTCAAAATGCTAAAGATAAGACCGGTTTACATGAACTTACATCTAATCCCACTTCTCACTTCAGCCCTTTTGAACATGCGATTACAACCAGCAAATCCCCTAAATCTAGTGGCAAAGTAAAACAAACTTTCAATGCTTTATGGATTTCAGATGTTCACCTAGGCAGTGTCGATTGCAAAGCAGAATATTTATTGGATCTGCTTAATCAAACTCACACTAATAAGCTTTATTTAGTTGGCGACATCATTGATATCTGGGCACTAAAACGTAAAGTTTATTGGCCTGAAAGTCATAACCTAGTCCTACAAAAGTTAATCCAACTGGCGCAAAGCGGTATCGAAATCAAGTTTATACCAGGCAACCATGATGAAGAGTTTAAAGCTTATAGTAATTTCCAAATATGGGGTATTACCATCACCCGCCAATATATACATGAATGCATAACTGGCGATAAAATTTTAATGTTACATGGCGATCAATTTGATTCAGAAGTGTGTATAAGTCGCACCTACGCCAAACTTGGCGATCATTTATATGATGTTTTGTTATTACTCAATCGTAAATTACATCGTATTAGACACAGCTTAGGCTTTTCGTATTGGTCTTTAGCCAGTTACGTGAAACTCCGAGTCAATAAAGCACAACATGCCATCAGCATGTATCGAGATGCAGTATTGCGCTACGCACAAACACAGCAAGTACAAGCAGTGGTTTGCGGTCATATTCACCAACCAGAATTATCCCAACACAAGAATATCATTTATGCCAACGACGGTGACTGGGTCGAAAATTGTACGCTGATTGCTGAAACCCACAGTGGTGAATTACAGCTGCTTCGCTGGAGTGATGAAGCGTGCACGACCAAAGTCATCAATCAAATCACATTGAGTGAAGCCAGTGCTACTCCAATAAAGCAAAAAGTCGCTTAGCACTGACTATTCACTTCTTATAACAATAAAGGCTATGGACATGATTTTTACAGTAGATAATGTGGTAGAAAAAAACTTACCCAAAATCCACCAAACACCTTGGCTAGCAACACCAACAAAAGCCATGTTGCGTTATTTATTAAACGAAAAACAATGTAATGATATCGCGGCAGAATTCGCTTATTTGAAAGGGGTAGATTTTGTCGAGCATGTACTAGATTGTTTTGATTTCAATTACTCAGTGCCTAGTAATGAAATTGAAAATATTCCCATCGACGGAAGAGTGGTTATTTATGCCAATCACCCTATTGGTTCCCTTGATGCACTCGCTCTCATCAAACTTATTAGCCAAGTTCGACCTGATATCAAAGTCGTCGCGAATGAACTGCTGATGGCACTTGAACCACTACATTCACTGCTGCTTCCCGTGAATAACATGTCCGGTGGTACCCCAAGACAACACTTAGAAAATATTCACTTGCACCTAAAAAATGAAGGCGCTGTATTAATTTTTCCTTCAGGAGAAGTATCAAGACTCAGACCCTCAGGTGTCACTGATTTAAAGTGGCATTCTGGCTTTTTAAAAATGGCCAACTCCTGCAATGCTCCGTTACTGCCAATGTTTGTTGATGCTAAAAACTCACTTTCATTCTATGGCGCTTCAATGATTTATAAGCCACTCGCTAGTTTATTGCTCGTCAAAGAAATGTTTAAACAGCAAAAGCGCACCATGCCAGTACGAATTGGACAGTTAATTCCTAAAGAAGCTATCACTGGCCATGATTTTAATGTCAAAACCAAGGTTCAGTTACTTAAGAATCACCTTTATCGAATTGGAAAGAATCGTCGGCCATTATTTGCTACACAAAAAGCCATTGCCCATCCAGAATCACGAAGCGAACTGCAATCAGCTTTGCAACAATGTGAGATGCTCGGTGAGACTAATGACAATAAACAAATCTTTTTATATCAGCACCAAGGCTGCAATCCAATCATGCGAGAAATTGGCCGATTAAGAGAAATCGCATTTCGTGCCGTGGGGGAAGGTAGCGGCAACAGGCGAGATAACGATCAATATGATCCTTATTATCAGCACCTGGTGTTATGGGATAAGGATGATTTAGAAATTGTAGGATCATATCGTTTTGCAAGTGCTAAGTGGGTTCACGAGCATCAAGGTAAAACGGCCTTATATAGCCAATCATTGTTTCAATATAACGATGAGTTTGCCCCCTACTTTGAAAATGGCTTAGAGCTTGGCCGTAGCTTCGTGCAGCCAAAGTATTGGGGAAAACGAAGCCTAGACTACCTATGGCTTGGTATTGGCGCTTATTTAGCTAAGAATCCACAATTTCGCTATTTATTTGGTCCTGTGTCTATTAGTGACCAAATCTCCGAACAAGCGAAAGAAATGCTTGTCCATTTCTATCAGAAGCAATTCAGTAACCCTGAGGTGTTAGCAATCTCTAATTGCCCTTACCGCTTTACCCAAGATAAACGCCAACAACTCGATGCACTTTATTCCGCTGACGATTACGCATCTAATTTCAAAGTGTTAAAACACACAATGGCGAATATGGGGGCGGCAGTACCGCCACTGTTTAAACAATATGGCGAATTGTGCGAACAAAATGGCGTATCGTTTCTCGACTTTGGTATCGATACTGATTTTGGCAACTGTATTGATGGACTGGTACTTGTTGATGTGCATGCGCTGAAACCTAAAAAGCAGCAACGATACATTAATTACCACTTAACTAAACCATAAAATAACTGTTGAAATAAGCAATGAATTAATCAATCACGATACATGACTCAATTATTCATCATTTGTCGGCTTTTCAATTGTCTGATATAAATAGATTAATTGAAAAGGAGAACAAGATGGTTACTGTTGAGCAAATAATGAGCCACAGAGTAGTCACCGTTGAAATGGATGATCGGTTAGCCACGGCTAAAGATATTTTTGACAATGTACCCTTTCATCACCTTGTGGTGTTAGATGAACATAATCAAGTCTCCGGTATCTTGGCGCGTGCCGATCTGGTTAATGCTATCAGTCCAAATCTTGGCACGGCCGCAGAACTAACTCGAGATATTGAAACACTACAAAAACGTGTCCATCAAGTGATGGCTCACCACCCTATCACTATTCCTCCAGAGTTGGATGTTAACAGTGCTTCAGAACTTATCTTATCTAAAGGGATCACCTGCTTGCCTGTATTAGTGGATAAGGAAATTGTCGGTATTGTGAGTTGGCGTGATCTACTTGCTCTTTATTGTGGTTTAGAGCCCCTGAATGGCGAATAACCATAACTAACTGTTTTATATATAAATAAAACCATATAATTAATGACAAAAAATATTTTATACGTTTCTGTCTAACAATTGCTTGCTCCAAAAATAAAATAAAAAATTTTCTTCAATCTCAACAATCACATACTAATCCATTCAAAAAAACTTCATTTATCTTGGTGGAAAACGTCACATTTGTCTGCTTATCTTAAGGTAGGTTTACACGCCAAGGAGAGATTAATGACAAGTTTTAAATATCATTTAAATCATGAAAAAATCGAATTGCTTGCCAGTGATTGGTTTGGATTAGAGCGTGTTTTAGTTAATGATCAGCTTGTATCAAGTAAAATCAACTTTAGCCAAAGAAGTACTCACCGTATTGAGCTTAAAAATGGCAAACCTTGCCAACTTCAGTTACTCATTGACCCACAAACAGAGCAATTAACCTGTCGTTTATACAATCAAAACCAATTAATTGGGAGTTTAAAACAAGGTAAACAAAGCTTATTGAGCAGTAAGAAAGTATTTGAAGCCAGTGTCATGGTTACGTTTATGAGTGTTTTAGGTCTTTATTGGTTTAGTTAACGGTACCGAATTTACATTGAAGATACACATTAAAAAAGGCTGCGATAAGCAGCCTTAGTGTAGCGATTATATTTGTTTTACTGTTTTTTAGTCGCATAAACTGACAGCGTTTTCTGAAATACACACCAACTGGCTTGTTTGATAGTTTCCACTTCCAGCGGTTACCGTAGTAATATTAAGTTGTTGGCCATCACTATTATCTTTAAGGACTTCTACCGATAAAATTGTGCCATCTCTAGGAATAATTATCCCATCAGCAAAATCACCTACATCCAAGTTTTTATATAGCTTAATGCTTATGGTACCAATAGAACGTGGCTCGATACGGCCTTCGGCAATCACCACACTTTGCTGGTTAGAAAAAGAAAATGCTTTAACATAAGTGCCACCATTTGATGTAGTTAACTCGTGTACTTCGTGGGCATTAACCATAGTTGCGCTGCCATACAACAAAGGCGCAATCATAAAAAACGACAGCATACTGTTTACACGAGAAGTCTTTTTCATATTTTTCATTATTAGCCCTTCCTATCCATGATGCTTAAAAGTACATCAAGTTAACTATCAACAAAACCTTAGCTTAAGCATTGTTCATATTATTACAGTTCGCGAATTTTAAGCATTAAAAAGGCTGCCATATGGCAGCCTTAATCACGAGCGTCAGTGGCAATAGTCTTTAAAAGACTCTTGCAACCAAGCCTTTAAGGTAAAATCCTTCTGGAAATGCACTACCAATAGGATGATCACTTGCTTGGCTCAATCTATCAATAAATTGAACGTCACGCTTTGCATCAAGCGCCGCATCAGCAACCACTTTTTGGAATAAATCAGCGGCCATTAACCCTGAACAAGAGAACGTTAGTAATGTTCCACCCGGATTTAATAACTGCATCGCAATCATATTGATGTCTTTGTAACCACGGCAAGCACCATTCAGTTGTGCTTTATTGTCAGCAAACTTAGGTGGGTCTAGCACAATGACATCAAAGGTTTTACCTTCATCACGATACTGGCGCAGTAACTTAAACACATCAGCTTCATGGTAATTAACGTGATCATCATTAAAGCCGTTTATTTCCATATTTAATCGCGCGGTATCTAACGCAAGTTTAGAGACATCGACATTTTCAATGCTCGCTGCGCCGCCTTTTGCAGCATACAAACCGAAGGTACCTGTATAGCAAAAGCAATTAAGCACTGACTTATTTTTTACGAAGCGTGCTGCAATAGCGCGGTTATCACGTTGATCTAAATAAAAACCCGTTTTATGCCCTTTTGTCACATCAACAGAAATTTTTATACCATTTTCTTCAATTACCACTGGCATTACTGGTAATTCACCGTGCAATAAACCGGTGACAGGCTTTAAACCTTCTTTCTTACGAGAGTCGACATCAGAACGCTCGTAAATGGCACAATCAGGATAGAGTTCTGCTAATACCTCAACTAAAGTATCACGCCAGTAATCAGCCCCTGTGCTCAGTAATTGACAGACTAAAACATTCGCGTACTTATCAATGGTAATACCCGGTAAGCCATCTGATTCCGCAGCAATAAGACGATAGCCGGTAAGGCCTTGTTCTTCAATTAATGCATCACGCCCCAATTGAGCACGCTGAATACGACGAACAAAAAAGTCTTTATCGATTTGTTCTTCTTTATCAAACGTCCAAACACGCACTTGAATTTGTGATTCAGGTGACCAAGCACCACGGCCTAACCAATGACCATCATGAGCGACAACATCAACGGTTTCACCTGCTTGTGGTTTACCTTTTATGTTATGTATACCACTTGCAAATACCCAAGGGTGCTTACGTTCAAGTGATTTTTCACGCTTAGGTCTAAGCTTGATTCTGATTGCCATGATGGTGCCTTTTTAAAATTGGGATAAGGATAATAAGGATCCTGTATAGGGAACGCAAGTTAGAATCTAAAAATTATAGCTTGAAATTGAATGTCATACACTCGAGGCAACTCATCGAAAATCAGTAACATCAACTTGCAGTTAACTAAAATCCAAATCAAATGGTTATTATAACGTGGTGGGTAATTAAATATAAAAATGCTACTCATAATTGAGTAGCATTCTAAAGAAATATTTCACAGAGTTAACTATCTCAAACAGTGAAATAATTAAGGATGATATGTAAATAACCTTATAAGCAATATTTTATTAAAATCAATGACTATTGTTTTAATAATAGTAAAGTAAATAACTGTGATTGACTCAATAATGTAATATCTTGAGGCTCGCCATCAACTGACAAAGATAGCACTGGATTTTGTAAAAAGTCTTTTGCATCATCAGCTGAATACAACTCAGGTAAATCTAGATGATACTGCTCATTACCTTCGACATTTAGCTTAAGATAAAGTGGTTCAGACTTAACCCAATGCCCTGAGTCATCGGCGTTATCTTGAAACAGATCGCTATAGCTCACTTCAATTAATTGCTCCCCAGGGATAAGATCCACTTCACGCTGAAATTCGATAACAACACCATTCACACTATCAACATCTAAATCATCATGAAACGTAATGCTTGATGACTGAGCCGTAAAACTGGTTAGCATAAAACTAAAAGCGGTCAAAATCATTATTTTGGTATTCATATTTCACTCCAATTAATATCTTCTTATTCCACTTGGCACAAAACACTGCACCGGTTAAATAAAGAGACCTTAAAATGAAAATTAAAATTTCATTTTTTAGATTTATTTTATAAATCTATAAAATATGAGGAAAAAGATATTATAAAAACCATCTATCTATATGAGTAAAAATCAAAAAATATTTTTTTATTTTTTTAAAATTTAATTCTAATCCAGTATTCTTTGATTTAATGCAAAGAAACCAACAAGCTTTAACACTAAGGTTACCTAGGTAACAAATATTCAAGATTGATAGAGGTAAGTTGTTGATGTTAAGTAATCACACGACAGCAGGTTCACGTGTAGCAGGTTCGAAATCAGATGAGTAAGTCATACAAAAGAAGAGTAACTTGCATTCATTGTGACGCAGAAATTGTGGATTTTTCATCCATGTGTCATTGCAAAAAACGTCATATCATGTTTTCCAAACTGACTATTACCATACTGGGCACATTGAGTGTACTCATGGCTATTACCACAAGCCTTTTTTGGCTTGATGTAATTTGCCATCCTTTTAGTTTTCCTGAGCACAACTCAATCACTTATGTATTAGCAGCAGGCTGTTTTTTGGTTAGTTGGTACTGCAGTCTTAAATGGTGTAAAGACACAATTAAAACGGCCAAAAAATCGTCTTAAACTAACAGTGAAGTCTGCCTTAAAAAACGTTTCATCTACTGATTAAAATGTTTTTTAGATAAGCTCATTTGACTAATTTGTTTATCAAAATACACCTTTAAAAAATCGAGTAATAAACGTAATTTTTTTGAGTCAGCCGCCCCAGGCGGGAATACACCATAAATATTAATATCGGATAAATGGTAATCATCGAGCACGGTTTCAAGGGTTCCTTGCTTAACCTTAGGCCAAGCATCATAAGTCGGCACCCTTCCTATACCATGTCCTCCTTCAATAAAGGCTGTTCGTGCTGAAGCATTATTTGTGGTTATCGAGCCTTTCATTTCAATGCTGAACGATCGAGCACCTTTCTTCAGCTCCAACACTTTTTTAAGAGGTTTATAGATAACCCAATCATGTGAGCTAAGATCAGCCGGCGAACTCGGGCGTCCGTTACGCTCAAAGTAATCAGGAGAACCGCACAAACAAGTCGTTAATACACAGAGTTTTGTAGCTTGTAAACTTGAATCAACTAATGGCGCACCTCTAATCGCTAAATCAAACCCTTGATTTATGATATTGACAATTTCATCAGTCAACATGACATCAAGTTCAATTTTGGGGTACAGCACTTTAAATTCATTCAAGGCTGGCACTATGGTTTCAAGCCCAGCATTAACCGGACAAGTAATACGAATTAGCCCTACGGGCTCACTTTTCATATTTTCAATTTGTCGATTCGCATTAAAAGCTTGCTCAGCAATCACTTTACATGACTGATAATAGGCTTTGCCCTCTTCGGTTAGGCTGATGCTTCTTGTTGAGCGGTTAAGTAACTTTACTGATAAATGCGCTTCAAGCTTTTTTAAATGATAGCTCACCACAGCACGAGATAAGCCGATGTGCTTTGCCGCGCCACTCAAGCTACCTTGCTCCACTACTTGTGAAAAAACCACCATGCTCTTTAACTGTTCAAACGATACGTTCACTTAACAATACTCCGCTTAAAACCTTCCGACTATTGTATCAATTAATTAAACAATGAAGTCAAAAATATCTGCATTGTACGAATCTAAATGTATTTCTATACTGTGTTGCATTATTCAGAGCCTCATTACACAAACTTGTTTAAGGGAATATCATGACTCAAGCAACACAAACCACCAAAAAAGTATTAATGGTGCTAACTTCACATGACAAGTTAGGCGATACAGGTGAAAAAACCGGATTTTGGATTGAAGAGTTTGCAGCACCATATTATGTATTTGCCGATGCTGGCTATGAAGTCGTTTTAGCCTCTCCTCTTGGTGGACAGCCGCCTATTGATCCCAAAAGTGAATTAGCTGATTTTCAAACAGAGGACACTCACCGTTTTGACAACGACGAGCAGCTTAAATCATTGCTGGCTAACACTCATGTATTATCTAGCATAAATCCAGCAGAGTTTGATGGCGTATTTTATCCGGGCGGACATGGGCCATTATGGGATTTAGCTGACAATGCAGATTCAATCTCACTGATTAACCAATTTGTGGTTCAAAATAAACCTATCGCAGCAGTTTGCCACGCCACAGCAGTGTTATTAAATGTCAAAGACCAAAACGGTAAGCATCTTGTCGCTGATAAAGCCGTAACAGGCTTCACGAACTCAGAAGAAGACGCTGTCCAATTAACGGATATTGTGCCATTTTTATTAGAAGATGAACTTATCGCCCGTGGTGCTGATTACCAAAAAGCGGCAGATTGGCATGCTTTCTCCGTACAAGATGGCTTACTCATAACAGGTCAAAATCCTGCTAGCTCATCATTAACAGCACAAAAGTTGATTAGCCAGCTCAATGCATAACCGTCAATTAGTCTTGATCCCCACTGTGTAATACAGTGCATCACTTTATTATCAGGAACGACACATGTTAAATTTTTCTTTTCAAAACAATACAAAAATTTTATTTGGTGAAAACCAAATCAGCGCAATCAGCCAAGAAATCCCAGCAGATGCCAAAGTATTAATGGTTTATGGTGGCGGGTCGATTAAGTCAAATGGCGTATACCAACAAGTCACCGAAGCACTTAAAGACCATACTTGGTTTGAGTTCTCTGGTGTTGAGCCTAACCCGCAATACGATACGTTAATGAAAGCGCAAGCCATCATTGAAGCGGAAAATATTGATTACCTCCTAGCAGTAGGCGGTGGTTCAGTCGTTGATGGCGTTAAATTTATAGCCGCTGCTGCAAAATTTGAAGGCCAAGATCCTTGGGATATCGTTGCAAAAGGTGCAAGTGTTAAACAAGCACTGCCAATCGGTGCAGTCTTAACACTGCCAGCGACAGGTTCAGAGTCTAATGGCGGCTCCGTTATTACTCGTGATGGTAATAAACTGCCATTTGGTAGCCCATTAGTCAGACCATTATTTGCTGTACTCGATCCTTCAGTGACGCTATCACTGTCAGATCGACAAATTAGTAATGGGGTTATTGATGCTTACATTCATATTATGGAGCAATACTTAACTTACAGCGTCAACGGTAAAGTACAAGACAGATTCAGTGAAGGTTTACTGCAAACCTTAATTGAAGAAGGCCCTAAAGCACTGGCTGCCGATACAAAACAAGATCTTGAAGTCAGAGCTAATATCATGTGGTCAGCCACCATGGCACTTAATGGCTTAATTGGTGCCGGCGTACCACAAGATTGGTCGACTCACATGATTGGTCATGAATTAACAGCCAGCCACGGTATTGATCATGCACGTACTTTATCAATTGTGTTACCTGCGGTAATGAAAGTGCGCCGAGAACAAAAACATGACAAGCTAGTTCAATATGCTGAACGTGTATTTGGCATCACTACAGGCACTGATAAGCAAAAAATTGATCAAGCGATTCTTGCAACAGAAGCGTTCTTTAAACGAATGCAAGTGCCAATTCGTTTAGGAGATATTGATTTAGGTACAGATCAAGTCGATGTAATGGTTAACGCCCTTGAAAAACACGGTATGACAAAACTAGGTGAACATGGTGATATTGATTTAACTGTCAGCCGAGAAATACTAACGACAGCGTTATAAATGATTTAACTTAATTGAACACAGATTTTTACTCTGTTGTGACTAAAAGCTAGCATCTTGCTAGCTTTTGTTTTTTATACTGTTTTAATATTTTAATCGCCACTGAAAGAAGTGTGATCTAGTGTTGAAATTTTCAATTAATTCATCAAATGTGGAATATTGATGAATTTAAATAGTAAACGAAAGACTCAGGTTGGCTTACTATATTCTACACTTGAAGAATTATTCATACATTAGTGCTTACCGATGCCCATTCTTAAAAAAACTGCTGGTAGACCGTTAACTCAGGTCGATAATCGCAATGCATTAATCGAAGCTGCTCGCGTACTCTTTGTTGAAAGTGATTACGACAAAGTCTCTGTACGTGCGATTGCACAGCAAGCGAATGTTGACGCCAGTCTGATCCGTTATTATTTTCAATCCAAATTGGGCTTATTCAGTGAAATGCTAAAAGAAACATTAGCACCACTGACGCAAAAAATATCTCAAACTAACAAAGCAATGATCCACAACTCACCAGAAGAAATACTTAGCACTTATTACAGTATGATGAGTCAAAACCCAGATTTTCCGAAGCTCATTTATCGCACTGCAAGTTTGCCTGACTCACCGCAAAATCGTGAACTACAAGCAAGGCTATTAACCTTAATGCCATCACCTAAATTCGCCATCATAGACAAAATTAAAGATGCCGATATTTTAAAAGCGGATGTTGATGTAATGTGCGCCAAAATGAGTTTTATTAGCTTACTGATTTTCCCTTTTTTGATGCCTGAGCTATTTAAAAAAGCCGTAGGCATTGAAACCTCACCTGAATTTATGCAAAAGCTTGCGAAGCACAATGCATCACTTTTACGTCATGGGCTTTTTGCCGATGGCAACCAACCAAGCCAGGACTGCAAAAAATGACCAGCTTAAAAAGACGTTATGTTTTCCCGGGGATTGCTGCCGGATTTATTATTTTATTTATCGCTATTGCAATGCGCTCATCGCCTGAACTGGAAGCAGGTCATGACAAATCTCGTTTAGTTGAAGTCATTAATCTCGACAAACAACAAAGTAT
This sequence comes from Shewanella sp. 10N.286.52.A9, assembly GCF_041468985.1. Classification (NCBI taxonomy): domain Bacteria; kingdom Pseudomonadati; phylum Pseudomonadota; class Gammaproteobacteria; order Alteromonadales; family Shewanellaceae; genus Shewanella; species Shewanella sp. 10N.286.52.A9. Next base: position 176,940 of record NZ_JBFRJQ010000004.1, read on the forward strand.
GCCAGTGATTAAAGCGTATGGCAGAGTCGCGCCCAAGCACAGTTGGCAAGGTATTGCCGAGGTTGGTGGTAAAATTATTTATCGTCACCCAGAACTTGAAACTGGCCGCTTAATTAAAGCTGGCACCTTAGTATTAGCTATTGATCCACTCGAATACGAACTTAAATTGGCACAAGCTGAAGCTAATGTGAATGCCGCAGAGGCGCAGTTAATTCAGTTAAACCAAAAAGAAGTTAACCTTGAAACCAGTTTGCAAATTGAAAAGCAAAAACTCACGTTAGTGGATCAAGAGTACCAGCGTAAACAAGCGCTTAATGTGAAAAATCTTATATCTAAGTCAGAACTCGAAACCCAAAAGCAAGCATTACTTGCCCAGCGTAACCTAGTTCAAGACTTAAACAGCAGCTTGAGTTTACTGCCCGATGATAGAAAAGTAACCCAAGCTCAAGTCAAAGTTAACCAAGCCTTACTGAATGATGCACAGCGGCAACTCAACAATACCCGCTTTACCCTGCCCTTTGACGCCCGTATTGCTGAGGTGAACATAGAGCGAGCTCAAGCGGTGACGAATGGTTCGGTGTTATTTGAAGCCCACCAGCTCGGCGCTGTAGAAATCAAAGCCGAGCTCTCTTTGCCAGATGCTGAAACACTGATTAGCAGCATCTCTGGGATCCCACGTGATACAGCATCATTGCCATCAATCGAAAAAGTCAACTTTGATGCTTATGTTGAAATCAACATGGGACAAAAACATCACCAGTGGCAAGCAAAGCTCACTCGTATAGCCGATACCATTAATCCGGATCAAGCAACCATAGGCTTTTACCTTGAAGTTGAACAAGACTTTAATGATATGGATCTGGTAAAACGCCCACCATTAACCAATGGCATGTTTGTTACAGCTTATATCCATGGCTACCCGTCAGAGCAATTTGTTATCCCTGAAAAAGCCCTCCATGGCGACCAAATCTATGTCATGGATCTTGAAGGAAAACTACAGATTATTAAGGTTAAAGTGGTATATCGCACTGATAAGGGCGTCGCAATCGAAAGCCAGTCAACAACTGCACCATTAACTCAAAACATGCAAATCGTTACTAACGATCTTATTCCTGCCATTGCAGGCATGAGTTTAAAAGTGGCACAACAAAACAGTCAAAGTGATGAGGAGTTAAACCAGTGATTAACTTTTTCACTCGACATCCAACCATCGCAAACTTAATGATGCTGGCGTTTTTTGTTGTCGGCCTAAGTAGTATTGGCAAAATTAAGCGAGAAACATTCCCAGAGTTTAGCCCGCCTTACATTATTGCCAGTGTCGTTTATCCTGGCGCCTCTCCTGCAGAGGTTGAAGAAAGCTTATGTTTGAGAATGGAAGATGCCATTGATGGCCTAAGCGACATTGAAGAAACTAAATGTGATGCACAAGAAGGCTTTGCCTCTCTTACCGTTAAGCTCACAGGTGATGCCGATATGGGCCGCAGTTTAGTCGATATTCAGACTGAAATTAACGCCATTAAAGACTTCCCATCACAAATTGACCCACCGACCGTCAAAGAGCTTGATTGGGCAGAACCTGTCGTCGATATTGCTATTGCAGCCGATGCCAGTTTGCCTCACTTAAAGTCTTACGCTGAAGATTTAAAACGACGGTTAAAGATTGATGCAGGGGTAAATTTAGTCACGGTATCAGGCTTTTCAGATCATCAAATCCGAGTCGAGCTAAACGAGGCTGACATAAGACGTTTAGGACTTACTGTGGCGGAAGTCGCCGACAAAGTTGGCCGTCAGAACGTTCAAATGCCAGCAGGCAGCGTAGAGTTATCAGATAAAAACTTATTGATCCGTTTTGATGAGCGGCAAATTACCCCAGATAATTTGGGTAAAATAATCGTATCATCAAACCCTGAAGGCGGTGTGGTTCGCTTACGTGACATCGCTAAAATTGAAGACTTATTTGAACTAGAAGAAGAGCACACCATATTTAATGGTAAAGCTGCAGCGGTATTAAAAGTTCAAAAAAATAAAGCTGATGATGCTTTGCGCATTAAAGAGCGTGTCACCGAGTTTGTGGCTCAAGAGCAACTCGTCGCCCCTGATGGCGTAACGCTCACGCTCACAAATGATATGTCATCATTGCTTCAAGACAGATTATCCATGCTGCTTAAGAATGGCTGGCAAGGGATCATCTTAGTGTTCTTTTCAATGTGGCTGTTTTTCTCGTTACGTTATTCTTTTTGGGTGTCCGCAGGTCTGCCTGTCGCCTTCATGGGCGGGTTATTTTTAATGTGGGTGTTTGGCGTATCCATTAACATCATGAGCCTAGTCGGTTTGTTGATGGCTATTGGTATCATGATGGATGATGCCATTGTGATCGCAGAGTCAGTTGCTGCCCATGTAGAAAAAGGCTTACCCATTAATGATGCTGTCACTCAAGGAGTTAAAAAAGTCGCACCAGGGGTATTCTCATCCTTTTTAACGACAGTGTTTATTTTTGGCAGTTTGTTGTGGCTCGACGGCCAAATGGGCGATGTACTATCCGTTGTACCACTCGTCTTAATTATGGTGCTCAGCGTCAGTTTGATTGAAGCATTTTTGATTTTACCGAACCATTTAAGCCACTCATTAAAATCAAATAAACAAGAAAAACCACCGCTTAAATTTAAGCGTGTCTTTTTAGAAAAATTTGAGCATTTTCGTAATAACAATTTAGTTGAAGCTGTCACCTTTGTGGTTAAGTGGCGTTATGCAAGCCTGGGGGCAACCTTAGGTTTACTCTTTGTCTCTATTGCCCTAGTTGCCGGCGGCGCTGTGAAATTTGTTGGCTTCCCTGAACTTGATGGTGATATCGCTGAAGCGCGCATTATATTGCCGCCAGGCTCAACACTGGATCAAACCAAACAAGTGGTCGAAAAGTTAGTCGCCAGTGCGAATAAAATAGGTGACCGTTATACCAAAGAGAATCAAGAAGACTCAAATTTGATTCGCTATATCACCGAACAATACAACATGAACGCCGATGCCGGTGAATCAGGTCCCCACGTTGCAACAGTCAGGTTAGATTTATTGTCAGCGGAGACTCGAGAAAGCTTAATCGATGACTTTATTCGAGATTGGCGTCTAGAAAGTGGAGACATCGCTGAGCCATTATCGCTCGTCTTTAAGCAACCAAGTATGGGGCCTGCTGGGCGTGATGTGGAAGTCAGACTTCAACATGATGACTTAGAATTACTTAAAATGGCCTCAGTCGATCTGCAATCTTATTTAAGCCAGTTCTCAGGCGTAAATGGTATTTTGGACGACATGCGCCCTGGTAAAGAAGAAGTGCTCGTTAAACTGCGTGACGGCGCAGAAAATTTCGGTGTCGATGGCGAGATGATCGCATCACAACTGCGCGCAGCTTACTTTGGGCAAACTGCCGATGACGTGCAAGCAGGACCCGAAAACATTGAAATTCAAGTACGCCTAAATAAACAACAAGCAGGGAATTTACAGGCATTAGCCAACTTTCCTATTATGCTTAGTGATGGGAGTCAGCTGCCACTTAATGCTGTCGCTACATTGAATTATGAGCGCTCTTACGTACGTATACAGCGAATTGAAAGTCAGCGCACCGTAACCGTAATGGCTGATATTGATAATGCTAAAGCCAATGGTAGTGAGATTGTCAGCAAAGTACGTAATGAATATGCCAATGAATTACGGGAAAAATACCCAGGTTTACGAGTGGACTATGAAGGTGCGGCTAAAGAAACCGCTAAAACTGGAGCCTCGTTCATGCAAGGTTTCATCATTGGCTTATTTGGCTTGTTCGCCATTTTAAGTTTTCAATTCAGAAGTTACTTAGAACCATTTGTGGTGATGTTAGCCATCCCACTTGCCTTAATTGGGGTATTCTGGGGACACTTATTAACAGGTCACAGCTTATCAATGCCATCAATTTTAGGCTTTGTTTCATTAGCTGGTATTGTCGTCAACGACTCCATATTATTGGTGCAATACATAAGGCACCACGTTGATATAGGTGATGACATTCAAGAAGCAGTAGTCAAAGCGAGCCGAGATAGGTTTAGAGCGGTATTTTTAACATCGCTTACTACAGCTGCAGGGTTACTGCCATTACTGATGGAAACCTCATTACAGGCGCAAGTCGTAAAACCGATTGTAATCTCTATTGTGTTTGGTATTTTCACCTCTACCTTATTGGTATTATTTATTATACCAAGTGCTTATGCCGTATTAGCTGACTTTAATCTCGTGCATAAGCATGAAGAATTGTCAGCCTAAACAAACCATAAGCTCAAACTGACAAGAAACAAAAGGCCGTTAATGACAACATTAACGGCCTTTTAATTGATAGTTCAATATAACTGAAACAAAAAATAGACTCCCTCTTACTCATGCTCAGGCTATTTATTTATTTATTTTATTCAACAATTGCAATAAAGTTTGCTGTTCTTGCTCATCGAGAGCTTCCAGACACTTCTCATTGACCCACTGCGCTTCATGGATCAAGTCTTGCTCTAGCGCTTTGCCCGCGTCAGTTAAGAAAATTTGGAATGCTCGGCGATTGTCTGACTCTTGGTGGCGAGTGATATAGCCTTGTACTTGTAATTGGTCAAGCAGACGCGTCATGGTGTAGTTAGCCACATCACATAGCTTTGATAGTTCAGTTTGGCTTATGCCCTCTTCTTGCCATAAAGAAAACAGCACCGGCCAAAGCTTAACGTCTAATTCATAACGTTTTAAGCGTTCATCAAGCTCATTTTGAAGCGTGATGTTGAGGTGAGAGATTTGATAATAAAGACTTTCGTACCGCTTCATAAAACCCTCCTACATGCTCAGCAATCCTTAGCTACTAGGTAAATTAACGAATCAAGCCAAGAATGCAGATTTCTGAGTTGTATTTTAGATTACCATCATATACTCAGGTTAACACCTTAAGCTAGGTAAGATACGTATAAGACCGCTATTTTAGTCAGTCTGTTACAAATTGATTAATATAGCGGTAGTAACAAGCACGCCCTAACCCTGCAATGACGCCTCTTTCTACTGGAAATTCAATAGCATCTTCTAACAATCTCACCAATGAAGGGTTGTTGATTATATGCTCAGTACCAATACTGCTAATTAGGGATAAGCTGTTATCATCATTTTCAATATAATCAACAATCACGAAAGCGTGACGTTCAACTGTCACCTGCACCTTTTCCACTGGCGTAATCAAGAAATACTTCCCATCAATACCATTAAGTACACTAGCAAATAACTTAGCAAACTTTTTCGGCAGTGGACTGCCCAAATACGTCCACTCGCCTTGCATATTAATATTAAATAGTGGTTCATCACTGCATAACGGTGTAGACGATTGCTGGCTTTCGTCATTATTGGGGCTTAATTGCCCCAATTGTTCGGCAATGTTAATGGGTTCAGCCATTATCTTGTTTCGCTTGAACTAACAATTGCAATAAGGCTTCAATTGGATGTTTTGGTTTGAAGCCTGCAAAACGTTTAACTTGGCTTCGACATGAATAGCCTGACACTAAAATTTGCGTTTTATCGTCAATCTTATCTAAGGTCGGCTGCCAAGACATAGCAAACAATTTAGTGGAACGACCTAAATTATCTTGTTCGTGACCGTAGGTGCCAGCCATACCGCAGCAACCAACGTTAATCACATCGAATTCAGCCCCAAAGTGACTAAATATGGTTTTCCATTCTACTGGCGTGGCAGGTTTTGCCGTTGATTCAGTACAATGGCTGAACCAGCTAAATTTTTGCTGCGTTTTATTCAGTGTTGGTATTGAATTGATGGCATCCGTTAGCCATTCATTTGCTAATAACACTTCAAAGTTACCACGCCTATTGCCTAATACTTGCTGATATTCATCTCGGTAACATAAGACTAAGGCTGGGTCTAACCCCACCATTGGCATATTAAGCGCATACACTTGATTCAAAAAGTCAGCACTAGATTGCGCTGTTTTTGCAAACTTATCTAAAAAACCTTTTATGTGGGTAGGCTTACCATTAGGTTTAAATGGCAATAATACCGGCTTTAAGCCCATTTCTTTTATTAGCTGAATAAAGCGATACACCAGATCCGCATCATAAAAGCTGTTAAAAGGATCTTGAACCACTAACACATATTGAGCACGCTCTGATTGAGGAATACCCTGTAGCGCTTCTAAATCATAGCCACGACTTTCATGTCCATCTAAGCGTTGTTTGAGTGTCGGCACCGATAATGCTGGCGCATCGACATAACCAATCGATTTTTTAATCACCCATTGGCTGAGTTTATTTTGCGATGCAAAGTTAGTCACCTTTGGCATTGTGGCCATCATAGGTAACATATCTTCAATACCTGCGACCAAATAGTCTTTTGCTGGGCGCATATAACGCTTGTAATAGATATTAAAAAATTGGGCTCTAAATTTAGGCACATCTACTTTAACTGGGCATTGTCCAGAGCATGCTTTACAGGCTAAACATCCTTTCAAAGACTCCATCACTTCATGGGAATAATCGTAGTCACGCTCTGCGTTATAGCTATTCTGAGCACGTTGTAAAAAACTTAATGGTTTTGACTTAGCTAGGGCATCAACATCAACACCTTCAGCTTCTAGTAAACGTAGCCATTCTCTCATTAAGCCACTGCGCCCTTTTGGCGAATGGATACGGTCGCCCGTTGCTTTAAATGACGGACACATAAAAGAATAACTGCTGTAATTAAAGCAAAGGCCATTACCATTGCAGTTCATCACATCAGGAAACGCATCACGTACTTGGATTGGGATTTGACGGTCGAATGTGCCACGTTTAACACTGTCGACGTTAAACATCATAGGGCCACTGTCTTTTGGAGCAACCAATTTACCTGGGTTTAAACGGTTTTGCGGATCGAATAAACCTTTAATTTCTTCAAGCTCACCGTACAGTTCATCGCCAAATACCGCTGGACCGTATTCTCCGCGAACACCTTTACCATGTTCACCCCACATCAAGCCGCCATATTTAAGCGTTAACTCTGCCACTTGATCTGAAATGGTTTTCAATAACTTTTCATCTGCTTCATCACACATATCTAGTGCAGGACGAACATGTAACACACCAGCATCAACATGACCAAACATGCCATATTGCAGCTTATGCCCGTCTAATAAATGACGAAACTCCATAATAAAGTCAGCTAAGTTTTCAGGCGGCACTGCGGTGTCTTCGGCAAATGCGAGTGGCTTACGGCGACCTTTTGTTGCCCCAAGTAATCCCACAGCTTTTTTACGCATCGCATAAATTTTATTGATACTTGGTTTATCTGAAGTGATTTGATAACCCACAACACCAGCTTCTTCATTGGCAAGTTGGCTTGCCAACACAGATTCCAGTTTGCTAATACGTGCTTTGACATCCTCTTCATCACCCGCAAACTCAACCATGTTAAGCCCCTCGATGACTTTATCAGGTACAGCTTCAATCAGGTGTGAAACTGAATGCCAGATAATATCTTCACGGGCAAGGTTAAGCACTTTTGAATCGATCGTTTCAACCACTGTGGCACTCGCTGCAACCAAAGAAGGTGCATGCCGTAATGCTGACTCAAACGAATCATATTTGATATTAAGCATCATTCGCGTGTTAGGAAGCGGTGTAATATTAAGTTTAGCTTCGGTTAAGACCGCTAGCGTGCCTTCAGAGCCTGCTAATATCCGCGATAAATCAAATTGAGTCAGATCATCATTCCAGACATGGCGTAAATCATACCCCGTTAAAAAACGATTTAACGCAGGGAATTGCTTAACAATCAAGTCTCGCTTTTCATGACAACGACTCGCAATATGACTGACAATATGTTGAGCAAAGGAATTTTGATTAACTTGTTGGTGTAAATCACCTTGTTTACCCAGTGCAATATCACCTTGCATTGGTGAAGTTGCTAGTACACTGCCATCAACCAGCACGCTGGTTAGTCCTAATACATGATCTGAGGTTTTACCATAGACAAGAGAGCCCGCACCTGAAGCATCAGTATTAATCATCCCGCCAACAGTGGCACGGTTAGAGGTTGATAAGTCAGGACTAAAAAAGTATCCATGTGGCCGCAGTGCATCGTTCAATGCATCTTTAACGACACCGGCTTGTACTCTGACCCAACCTTCTTCAGCGTTGACTTCAAGCACTTGATTCATATGCCTTGAAACATCAAGAATAAAGCCATGAGTTAAAGACTGACCGTTAGTACCTGTACCGCCGCCACGGGCACTAAAAGTGACTTGCTTATATTGAGGTTCTGAAGCCAGTGTTAACACCAGTTCAACATCAGTTTGATTTAGCGGATAAATTACAGCTTGAGGTAAAAACTGGTAAACAGAATTATCGGTCGCTTGGATTAGCCTTGCGCTGTAACGTTTATCTATTTCACCTGCAAACGAAGAGGCTTCAAGCGCTTCTAAAAAGCGTAAATAGATAGGTTCTAATGTTTGATGATGGGATAGCAGCGGCAGCATAGTCGACTTCTGTTATAGTAATTTTGTCATCATTATAAACAAAAAAATAACAGCTAAGTAGTTGAGTTAGTAAAATTCATTAAATTTTGATATCGATTGAATATTCTACAAAATCATGGCCGCATATTTCATCAATTGATAAATATCTGTCTCATCCTAATGAATATGATGACTTATCATTGAGCATCATTGGCACAATTGTAATGTCTGTAATTAATTGGTAGACAATAATTGGCAAAAATTAATTGGCCAAATTGATAACCGAGCCTAACAATAAACGACCTGTTAATACCTACAGAGTAAGTTCATATCGGTTTTAGAGTAATGTTCAAAATTTAAATAGCGCTTTATTTCTGCTTGATTGTTAACGGTTTACCTTCTATTCCTGCATAAAAAACAATTATCTCGACTGGTTCTACTCCTGAGTTAGTACCGTAATGCCACTTATCAACGACTTCAGCTATTGCATCACCCGCTTTCATAACGAGTTGTTTACCGGCTTTTGTCGTTACAGTTAAATGTCCTTTCGTTAATATGCCAGCATTAATGACCGGATGCTGGTGATATGGCAAGGTCGCACCGGGGGCAATGGTTATTTTTAAAATAGTGACTTCTGGTTGACCTGTTGGATAACTAGGTAGTGTACGACCATCCCAACTTTTGCTTGTTTTAAGGAGTTGCTCAACTGCAATATCATCGGTTGGCTCTATGGCGACAGCTGTACTCAAAAAACTAGAAACGAAAGTCAGGCTTACACCTAAAAACATTACTGAACGTAAAGCGCTTGCTAGGCACGGTATCTTCTTAGCTGTGAAGTGGTAAATCATGTTATTTCCTTATAGTCGATGATTTTAAATCAGAGATGAATATTAAAGCAGACTCAAAATCCGTTTTATACAAATCTATCTGAAGCACTAATTTGAGATGCTAAATCCAAAGTATTTAATCAGAAGTACTTAATCAGAAGCGCTAACTAGCAATAGCTGGATTGCTATCTGTTTTTATCAGATTCTTATTATATACAGCTTAAATACCAAGCTTATGAAAAACCAGTGAAAAGATATCAATAAAAAAACACCTATCGAGTCATCATGCAAACTAGATAGGTGATAAACTGTGTTGATCAGAATACTAAATTACATGTGTCGTGTAACACAATAGACGGTATTACAGACGATATGGCTTATTAAGAAAAAATAACAATAAATAACACTTACTCATCTACCGCAGTCGCTCCCTCTTCCGCACTGCATATGAAGATACTTGGAGCCAGGCCTGTTTGCTGCTCGTATTGTGCATTAACCGCTTTAATCACTTGCTCAACCATTTCATCAGGTACGAGTGAAACCACACAACCTCCAAAGCCTCCACCGGTCATTCTTACTCCACCAGCCTCTCCTATCTCAGCTTTAATGATCTCCACTAAAATATCGATTTCCGATACCGTTATTTCAAAATCATCTCGCATAGATGCATGCGATTCTGCCATAAGTCGTTGTAATGTTTTGATGTCATTATTTCTCATTGCCTCAGCAGCATCTATAGTACGTTGATTTTCGGTGATAATATGCCTTGCTCGCTTGGCGATAACTGATGAAAGTTCACTTTGTTGATCATTAAATCTTGCGATATCAACATCACGCAGTGCCTGAACATTAAAATAAGCTGCTGCATCTTCACATTGCTGCCTGCGAGTATTGTACTCACTGTCGACTAAACCACGTTTTTTATTGGAGTTTACAATTAATACGCTGAAACCATCAGGCAGTTTTACTGGCTGAGTTTTTAATGAGCGGCAATCAATTAATAACGCATGGCCTTTTTTGGCCTGCGCCGAAATAAGCTGATCCATAATGCCGCAATTACACCCAACAAACTTATTCTCAGCTTCTTGGCCATTTAGGGCGATTTCTTGTTGCGATATAGCTAAGTCATATAAGGTTTTAAAGGTTTGACCTATTACCACTTCTAATGCCGCAGATGAGCTTAACCCCGCGCCTTGTGGGACATTTCCACTAATAACGATATCGGCGCCATTAAAATGATAACCACGTAATAATAAGTGCTTTACCACACCACGAATGTAATTAGCCCAATCATGCTCTGCATGAGTTATTTCTTCACTTACACTAAACTCATCAACAGCTAAGCCATAATCTAAAGAAATAACTCGTACGACATTGTCATCACGACGACTTGCAGCGACTGCTGCGTTGTAATTAATGGCACATGGCAACACAAAACCATCATTATAATCAGTGTGCTCGCCAATTAAGTTGACTCTGCCTGGCGCCGTAACGACATGACTAGAGGCATAACCAAATTGCGCTTCGAAAGCGTGTTTTACATTCTTTATCAATTGCTCACTCATTATTCAATCCGTTATCTGTGTTATCTCTTTAAATAAAGCGCTTCGATGCGCCAGCTACTGGCTATATTTCGTAGTCCTTATACTTGCCCAAATGGCCGCTTACTCTGATTTATAATGCACATCACTTTGCTGACGAAGCATTGTGGCTGCTTGTTCTGGGGTGAGATCCCGTTGAGATTCGGCCATCATTTCATATCCCACCATAAACTTTCGTACACTGGCAGAACGTAAAAGTGGTGGTAAAAAGCTGGCATGTAATGTCCATTCAGGGTGTTTTTTGCCATCAAATGGCGCACCATGCCACCCCATTGAATACGGGAAAGAACAATTAAAAAGGTTGTCGTATTTAATGGTAATTTTTTTAATAATATCGGCGAGTGTCGACTGTTGTGCAAAGCTGAGTTCTGTCATGCGAGTTACACTAAAACGCGGTAAGACTAATGTTTCAAATGGCCAAGCCGCCCAATAAGGCACTACAACGACCCAATCTTCATTAGCCACTACAATGCGTTCTGCATTGTCCAGTTCTCTGCCAACGTAGTCATTTAAAAGGCTTGATTGATGGGCCTCATAATACGAAGACAATGCCAGTTGTTTTTTTTGCACTAACGTTGGTAAATGATTTTGCGCCCAAACTTGGCCATGTGGATGAGGATTTGAGCAGCCCATTACCGCCCCTTTATTCTCAAATACTTGTACCCACTGATACTGCTCGCTTAATTCTCGAGTTTGCTCTTGCCAACAGGCCACGACTTTTGTGATGGCAGCAACAGATAGCTGCGGCAAGCTTTTACTGTGATCAGGCGAAAAACAAATGACACGACTTTCACCTTGCTCTGATTCTATTTTAAATAAAGGATCGTTTTCACTGTGTTTAGGGGTGTCTGGTTTTAATGCAGCAAAATCATTTTGAAATACAAAAGTATCTTGATACTCAGGGTTCACTTCTCCATTAATTCGCGTATTACCTGAGCACAAAAAGCATGACTCGTCATAACTAGGCTTAACGTCATTATCAATGCTTTCAACTTGGCCTTGCCAAGGCCGCTTTGCTCGATGTGGCGAAACAAGTATCCACTCATTTATCAATGGATTAAATCGGCGATGAGGATGCTCAGTAGGATCAAACGTCATGATGCTTTCCATTTCAATTTTATAAACAATAATGCTAATAACTCGATGGCACACGTGCTGTTTAAAAACAATACAATGATAAAAGGGTAAACGTTTACCCTCTTTTGTGCAATAGCTATTTTTAATTGGACTATTTGTTTGCTAAACCCGAGTTAGAAAGGTAATTTACTGCTACTAATAACTTTCATTCAGGATATGTTGTGTCAAAAGCAACCATTAAAGATATCGCCAGAGCCGCCAATGTATCTGTGGCTACTGTATCGCGTGTCGTTAATAATGGACCCAAAGTGGGCGCTAAAACCCGAGAACGTATTCAACACCTAATTAGCACTATGGGGTATCAGCCCAATATTAATGCCCGTTCATTGGTCATGAAAAAAGCAGCTACCATTGGTGTGGTTATTCCTGATGTTGCTGACCCATTTTTTGCAGCACTCGCCAATGGAATCGACCAAATTGCGCGAGAAAATAAAGTGCAGCTACTTATCAGTACAGGCCAAGTGAGTGCTGAATCAGAAATGAAAGCGATAGCGTCTTTGATGCAACAGCGCTGTGAATCAATCGTGATTCATAGCAAAAAAATACCAGATGAAACATTAATCGCTTTGTTTAACGATAACCCAAAGTTTGTATTAATTGATCGCTATATTGAAGCAATCAGTCACCGCTGTATTTGGCTTGATAACCACATTGGAGGTCAAAAAGCGGCAGACTATTTCTCCGAGTTAAATCATAGCAATATTGCGTGTGTAAACAGTAATCTGGATATTGATGATCCAAAAGAACGTTTGGCAGGATTTCAACGTGGTTTAGCAAGTCATGGCTTAACACTCAATGATAAATTAATCACCTATGCATCACCTAGCCTGCAAGGTGGAGAACAAGCGGCTCAAGATTTACTTAAACAAAATACTCCCTTCAGTGCCATATTTGTATATAACGACGCTATGGCCATTGGTGTTATTTCTACCCTTGAAGATAAAGGCTTGTCAGTACCTAATGATGTTTCCGTCATCGGCTTTGATGACGTGTTATTATCACGTTATTCAAGACCTAAGCTAACAACCTTACGTTATCCTATTGATTCCATGGCTAAAAATGCAGCCTTATTAGCCCTGTTAGCTACTATTAATCCAACAGCGCAATCATCATCTTATTCACCAGAGTTAGTGATAAGAGAGTCTACTCAAGCCTTATAAATTATCGACCATTTTCATTGTAAAAAAATTGAAGTACGTGCTGTAAATATTGCAGCAAAAAGCATTAAAACCGACTAAAATAGCGCCTTTTTAGGATCTGGCTAGATAAACTAATGAAACTCAGTAAACGCTTATTACAAATATGTCATATGGTAGAACCAGGGTTTGATCATATTTGGGATTGTTGCTGCGATCATGGTTACCTCGGCGCTGCACTATTAAAACAACAATCTGCTAAGGTCCATTTTGTTGATATTGTGCCAGAATTGATGTCAAATTTAAGCCACAAATTGAACCATTTTTTTGCTAATACCAACACTTGGCAAACCCACTGTATCGATGTTTCCTTATTACCGTTAACTCAATACCAAGGCCATCACTTGGTAATCATTGCAGGCATTGGCGGCGACTTAATGAGTGATTTAGTCACTAACATACTTCATGCTCATCCTGATCAAGTAATAGATATACTCCTATGTCCAGTTCATCACCAATTTGAACTGCGCCAAAATCTTTCAAATCTACATTTATCGTTAAAAGCGGAAGTATTGATTGAAGAAAATGGCCGCTACTATGAAGTCATTCATGTCACCAATAACGCTGACAAGATGAAACCAATTAGTTTAACTGGTGAGCTTTTTTGGCAAACAGATTGCGAAGAGCAAAAATTGATAAATCAGCAATACCTGCATAAAACGTTAGCGCATTATCAGCGAATTCAAAAAGGACAACCCTTGCTGGTCAAAAACGTCATTAACGCTTATGAACAGTTACTATAAGCTTAAGATCGTAAATACATAAAAGCACAAATTATTGGCATAATTATCTTTGTACGTTCAATTTTATTCAGCCCCTATTAAGCAAATTTGGCTACACTGTTAATCGACATGTAATCAGTTTAATTCTAACGATGTTATTACGTTCTCATTTAAGTAAAAAAGGCACCCATGAAAATCGCACAGTACCAAGCAAGTCAAGCAGAAACCGTTATAGAGCTTTTTGCTAATGTATTTTCCGACTCAGAGGGAGCTGATGAAGGGCAAGTTATTGCAAGGCTTGTTGATGATTTAATCACAACAACTGACTCAAAGGATCTTATTGGTTTTGTTGCCACTGAAAACGAGTTTGTTATTGGTTGCATCTTCTTCAGTCGACTTGTTACTGCGAATAACGCAAACGCATTTATCTTGTCTCCTGTTGCGATTAATACCGAGAACCAAGGTCAGGGAATCGGGCAGAAACTGATTCTTGAAGGTTTGTCTTATCTTAAAGCAACTGGTGTTGAACGTGTGTTTAGTTATGGCGACCCTAACTACTATAATAAGGTTGGTTTTAAGCAGATTAACGATGCCATTATTACTGCCCCCTTCACATTAACGTATCCAGAAGGCTGGATTGCACAAACGCTTAATGAGGTAGAGATTAGCAAACAAGACAGCGTTATAAGCTGTGTTGATGCGCTGAACAAACAAAAATATTGGTAATTTATTGTAAATAATTTCAATTACCCGTTATTTGAATAAACGCTGATATATGAAATTTAATAAGGATTTAATTGTCCGATTAAGTCTGCTTGCAAGAACTTATGACTTAATTACATAACCTACCCCTGCAAGCTGGCACGACTTCCCTCATGTTTTCATTTCTATTGTAACTATTCTGCGAATTGTTATAAGTACACAACCACATAATTGCTCAATGTTAACTGAAATCAATTCTGGTTAGACAGAAAATATACTTATGCTAATATTAATTCATCAATGTTAATTTAGTTTTAGCTTGTATTATTACCAAGTAATAATACAAGTTACTGAATTATTTATTGATTTAACCAAGGAAAGGATGCAATAGCTCAAGGAAGGAGTGCAATACTACCCCTTTATGCTTCTGAGCAAATGTTTGATTGTATTACCTTTATCTAGACATTAACTATTTTGGGATGTTAAACATGAAAACATATAAATCGATATTAACGAC
The DNA here is from genome assembly GCF_041468985.1 of Shewanella sp. 10N.286.52.A9. Classification (NCBI taxonomy): domain Bacteria; kingdom Pseudomonadati; phylum Pseudomonadota; class Gammaproteobacteria; order Alteromonadales; family Shewanellaceae; genus Shewanella; species Shewanella sp. 10N.286.52.A9. The sequence continues at coordinate 192,128 of NZ_JBFRJQ010000004.1, forward strand.
TTTAGGAATCCTATTGAGTTTTAGCGCAGTTGCAAGTGATGACATATCAGCTCCAAACCATAAAGACTACGTTGCAAACGAATTATTAAAAGACCTTTCTGACTGCTATGTAAAATATGATTTTATTGGTAAAGATACTAGTGCTATTGAAAGTGTGCTCAGTCTATATGATCAAGAACAAGTTCGTGTATCAATTAATAAATACAACAGCCGATTTTACCAAGCCATGGCTTTAGGGGTTAATAGTGTTGAGCGAACACAACTAGCTCGTGGATGTGGAAGAATTAATCAAAGAGCAATCTCAATTAACGAGTATGTTGACAATAAAGTGAGTGAAACTGCTGAATAATTTGTTTATCAGTATATTATAAGTGTGAGAATCGCTTGTAATATACTGTTTTAACTATGCCTAGTTAACTTCAATCCTATAAACTCGTTATACTTTTACTTGCCAACGAATAATTACCTCACAAGAAAACCTCAACTGCTCCCTGACTTTACTCGAATCACAACATCTGATTTAAACCAAATCCGAAATAGATAGGAAGTTCACTTTACACAGGTAACGATAACAATTATCATTAGCATTAGGATTTAGATTAAGTTAACCTCGGATTAGACAAATTACTTTTATGGATAAAACAGATAGTTACCAAGGTAATGCCACATTCACACATTTAAAAGCCCGTAGCTTTGCCGCTATTGTGCTGGCATTAATAACAGCGACTGTCATGATCCCAGGGATGACAACTTACCTTCCTTTTCATCAAAATGATGCTATTGGTATCCCGATTTTACTGTTTTCTTTTATTTGGACAGCTCTTTTCATCTACAGCTATATGGCGACCTCAGTAAAGTACGTGTATTTAATTATGTTGACGCTGATTATTTCTCACTCTCTTCTAGCCTATTTCTCATTAGTCGGTTAACGGTAAAGTAATGAAAAGTCTAACAATAAAAAAACTATATAAACTCCATTCCTGGGTTGGCATCATTACTGGAATATTACTGTTCATTATTGCCTTTACAGGTGCCGTTGCTGTTTTTGCAAAACCAGAATTAACTGTATGGGCAAATAACGCAATTCGAGGTCCAATTGAAAGTACCTCTTCACAATTAGCAGAAAAAGTGCATCAGCATGCCGCTGAAGTTGGTCCTGAATATTTAGAAGAAGTTCATATCCAACTACCTGATGCTAAAAACTCGGCCACGGTTCGGCTTATTTATGAAGGTCACTTTATTGATGAAAATGGCAAGGAAGAGCACAAAGGCGTAGTTTATGAGTTAGATCCCAATACACTTAAGATCACTAATAAAACCGATATGGAGAGCTTTTTTAGTCATATTAAACTCAATATGGCCACGTTCGTTGCTCATTTTCATGCAGACTTACATTTAGGGCGACCTATTGGGTTAATTCTCACCGGATTATTAGGCTTAACACTAATGGTGTCGATCGCCACAGGGATAGTTATTCATAGAAAAATTTTGGCTCAATTATTTTCTTTTAGACTCAGTAAAAGTTTTTCACTTGCATTAAATGATGGCCATAAAGTAATGAGTGTTTGGGCTGTGCTTTTCCACTCTATGATTGCATTTACAGGTGCTTTTTTAGGCTTAGCAACTGTCATTTTAGTGCCTGCAGCAGCTTACGTCAGCTTTAATGGCGACCAAGAAAAATTAATTGAAACCTTTACCGCAATAAAGCCACCAATCATGGCCGAGGTCGCAGCACCAACAAAGCTTGCAACAATTTTACAAGCTAGCGAACAACAAAGACCAGACTTAACATTTAATCGTGTAGCAATAATGGGCTATGGCGATAAAAATGCTTTAGTCTACTTATTCGGAACCGGTGGTGAACAGCTCGGCGGTGAGACCTTAATTTATCAAGGTAGCAATGCTGAGTATATTAACACCCAAGCAAATTTCGGTCGGCTTGAAGGCATAACAGGAAAAATCCTAGACGCGATGTTTCCATTACATTTCGGAAATTTTGGCGGCGTTTTCATTAAAGCGATTTGGGCGATATTAGGCCTGAGTACTGCACTGATACCAATATCAGGCATTATGTTATGGATAGAAAGAGGTATGAATGCCAAGCACCCTGCACATAGTCGAGAAACATATATTAGATTCAATAAATTACTTATAGGTAGTTGTGCAGGACTAGTTTTAGCTACCGTAGTGTTGTTCCCAACTCAATTGATTGTCAATAAATGGTATCCAGGTATTGATGCCACCAGCTTATTATTTTATGTGTTCTTCATAACTTGGTTTCTGGCTTGCTGTCTGCCTTTTGTTATGAGTGCCAAAAAGGCCATGCAATGCCTCACCCTTACCACATCTTGGTTATTGATTCTCATCATGCCAATGGACGCCATCTTAACCAACAGTCACCTTCTTAATGTCTTTGTTACAGGTCATTACGTCTCTGTTGGCGTCGATTTAGTATTATGCATCTTGGGTATTGCTTTATTACTAATGTATCAAAAATTAAATAGCACTTTATCGTTGAATGAAACGTATCAAACTTCAACACTGCAACTTAAAGAAGGAATCTAGCATGACATTATTATTCGCGTTAATGACGGCATATTTTGCGACATTATTATTAAATGCGGCAGGTACATTTACTAATAACAACATCCGTAAAGGTTTTTCGGCATTATTGAATATTACTTCTGTGGTGATGTTTATTACCGTATACGGTACCGCGCGTGGCGTTTTTGTATACCTTGCTGTTATCGCACTATTCGGGATTATATTGAGTTTTTTCAATCGTAATACAACAATTTCAGCCAACGATATAAGCTAACTTGTTAGCATCAATAGTGAATGGGGCATTGAGTTAACTGTTAATTAATAGCAGTTATTGATAGGTGAGGAATAAGCTAGCCGCTTACTTATGCAAGGCAAATTTCACCGCACTCGCTGCGTGAATCTGTGTCGTATCATAAAGTGGCACCTGAGTATCTTGTTGCTGTACCAATAAGGCAATTTCAGTACAGCCCAAGATGACCGCTTGAGCCCCCTGTTGGTAAAGATCATCGATTATTTCAAGATATTGGTGACGAGATGACTCCTTAATCTCACCAAGACATAACTCTGAATAAATAATGTGATGAATCATCTTTTGTTGTGTTCCGTTCGGGACAATGACATCAATACCATGATGTTCGGTTAACCTTCCCTTATAAAAATCTTGTGACATGGTAAATTGAGTGCCAAGTAAACCCACGGTACGAACACCATCTAGAAGCAGAGTGCTAGCTGTAGCATCAGCTATATGCAGCAAAGGAATAGAGATAGCTCGCTGTACTTCTTCTGCCACTTTATGCATGGTATTAGTGCAAATAAGTAAACAATCAGCACCACCCGCTTCAACCGATTTAGCCGCGTTTGATAAAATTTCTGCAGTTTGTTGCCAATCACCTTGGTGCTGTAGTGACTCAATCTCAGCAAAGTTAACACTAAACAGACATATTTTGGCTGAATGTAAGCCACCTAGTGACGCCTTGATTCCTTGATTGATTGCCTTGTAATAGTTGCTGGTTGACTCCCAGCTCATTCCGCCTAACAAGCCTATTGTTTTCATTGTGTCATCCCATCTTACATGCGAAAAACATGATTCATCCAATTCAATTTGTTGTACATACTGCCATTAATACGCCACTCTTTCATACAGTCATTCAATATGCTCATAACCTTATCGAATAAGGCTCAAATTGTTATCGGGTTTCTTTTACAATTGCCTCAATATTTCATCATTAACAACACTATAATGTGTAAAAGATTTTCAAAATTAAGTTGATATTATGCTGATTCAAGATTTACAAGTGATATTAAAAGTAGCAGAGTTTCGCAGTATAACTGCTGCTGCAAACAGTCTTGATATGCGAGTTGCGACAGCCAGTGCCGCAGTCAAACGCGTCGAGACACATTTAGGGGTTGAACTATTCATAAGAACCACACGACAGCTGAGGTTATCACCAGCGGGAGAGCGTTACCTTCCACACTGTCAACAAGCCGTTCAATTACTCGACAATGCCCAACAAAACGTACGAGATGACTCTGATGTACTGCAAGGAGAAATCCGAATAGCACTATCATCAGATCTAGGTCGAAATGTTGTCATCCCTTGGATTGATGAATTCCTTATTTCTAATCCTGACGTTAGCGTACGTAGCAATATCAGCGATAGTAATATCGATTTTTATCGTGACTCAGTTGATATGGCGCTAAGATATGGCTCCCCCACTGATGCCAGTACTTATGGGTTTAAAATCTGCGATATTCCACGTGTAGTATGCGCAGCTCCCGAATACCTTAAAAAGCAAGGTAAACCGCAGCATCCGCACGAGTTAAAAAATCACAATGCACTTTTGTATCAACTGCGTGAGGTCGTTCAAGATGAATGGACGTTTACCCAACAGCAGGACACGATTAAAACTAAACTTGTCGGTAACCGAAGTTCCAATGATGGCGATTTAGTGAGACGTTGGTGTGTTTCGGGGCAAGGTATAGCAATAAAATCATGCTTAGATATGGCTGATGATTTACTCAATGAACGCGTCACGCCACTGTTATTAGATTATCAAGCTACCCCGACAGAGCTGTGGTTAATTTGTCCAAGCCGCCAGTCAATCACCCCTACAGTGAGACGATTACGTGATTTATTTAGGGATAAAGTCGCAGGACTGAAAACTCAACTGGTAAATAAAGGCATAATTGTCAATGATTAAAATCAAGTGTTCACGGACGTGCCCTAACCTCTGTTTTTAGTTTATCCACCAGTGACTCCTGAATAGATCATTTTTATGCCAACTAGAAATAATACCCAATAACTAAAGGTATAAATCAACTGCTGTGAAATGCGATTAACCAGCCAAACACCTGTTCTTACACCTAAAAAAGCTATTGGCACTAACAATAATGAGGTATTCAGGTTTGCTGCATCAAACTGCCCCATATAGGTATATGGAATAAGCTTTATAAAGTTAATCAGGGCAAAAAACACCACACTTGTACCAATTAATTGCGCTTTAGGTAAATTTTTAGGTAATAACGCCATACTCACTGGTGGTCCACCAGCATGGGCAATCGTGCTGGCAAAACCTGACGTCAGCATTAACAAGTGATTATTAACTTTTGAAGGAGTCTGGCTTTTTTTACATAGAAATTTTTGCGCTAGAAAAGCCATTGCTAAGCCACCAATTATAAACTCCACGATATGTGCAGGCAGACTTCCCATAAAATAAGCAGCAACAATAATACCTATGATGGCAAAAGGCAGCATTTGCTTTAACTCATGATAGTTACAATTTTTTCGATGGTAATAAAGGGCAATCAAGTCCATAACGCATAACAGAGGTAATAGTATTGCTGCGGCTTGTATAGGAGAAACAGTTAATGCCATCAGCGGTACTGACAGCATTCCCAAAATACCTCCTACGCCCCCTTTGCCCATGCCATAAAAAAACACTGCGGGTATAGCGGCAAGATAAAAGTTAAAATCTGAAATCATAAAACGCCAAAAAAGCCTTGTTCAAAAAGGCTTTTATCAAATAATTAACCGATATGAGTCATTTCATTCAATACAAACGAGTCGACAGCACCTTCTGTCGCAGCCATGTAGTCAGCTAAATGTGTATTGTTCATATGTGTTTGCCATAACTCACGTGACTGCCAGTTTTCATAAAATAAAAAATGAGCTGGATTTTCATTATCTTGATGTAAGTCATAATTAATACAACCTTCTTCAACTCGAGTTACATCAATCAATTTTACTAGTTCTGCTTTAACCAATTCGACTTTGTCTGCTTTTGCAATAATGTTGGCAACAATCGTTAATTTACTCATAATTTAGCCCTTAATAATGTATTTGGATCTTTGTGAACCGTGTTGACGAATACATAATATCGCTATTTTTAAACAACAAAAACACGCTAATGATTGAAACATTTTCAAATTTTAATTGATAACTAACATCACAAATAAAGATGTTTGCTAAACACAAATAGTTGTTTTTTTATTCTGGGTCGACAGCTGCAGAGAAGGCTTCTTTAATTTCGTCGCTATTAAAGCCCTTTCGCATTAAGTAGGCATAAGCTTTAGATTTCTCGTTGTAATCACTAAGAACATATCTCTTTTTAGCAAGTTGCTTTTGACAGCTCTCATAAAAATCAACCTCTTGAGACAAGGTTAACTGATAAACCACGTTCTCAAAGTCACTGACATCAATTAAACGTTGTGTTAGTTCTTGTAAAATGACTTTCTTACCTTTGCCTTTGTAATATAGTTTTATGATTTCTATCTTTAAATCAGCTTTCTCAGCTTTAATAGAGAGCTTTGAGCGTAAAGTGTCTTTTTGTGGGTGAATTGATAAAGCGTAATCGATTTGCGCACGCGTAAAGCCTTTAGTGGTCATTTGGCTATACACTTTTTCTTTAGTGGTACTTAAAAAGTTATCATACTTATTACTCAACCTAGCAGAAGCAAGAATATTAAGATCAATATTTTGCTCAAACATAACATGCTCAATTGCACGTTCAATATCGGTTAGTTCAACTCCACGTTGTTGTAATCTACCTTTAATCGCTCCGTTACCTTGTTCGTTACTATAGGCAAGCTCACAAAAGCGTACTGCAAACTCGTAATTTTTTTTTAGGTAACCTCTTTCAATTAGCTGTGCCAACACTTTATCAACCCATTCAATCTTGTCTGTTTTTCGCAGCAGCTTTTGACGAATTTCTTCAATAGTGAAATCTTGTTGGCTAAGATGCCAATATGCACTATTGAATACATTATCAATTGTTTTCGCTTGCTTTAACGGAGTCCGATTCATAGTTGAATTTCTTTAATAACCAAAAACCTACTGAGTCTAGCAGATATACGTTATTCAGATGAATAGATTATCGAGTGACACTCAAGTCATTTGTAAATTTAGCGCTAATACTGTTCTTAAGGCAAAAAAAAACCGCTATTAAGCGGCTTTTTTGTAACGTCATTAAGACGTTTCAAGCAATCGATTATGCATGATCTTCTGCTAGGTATAACCAAGTGTCGATTACGGTATCAGGGTTAAGTGATACAGTATCGATACCTTGTTCAACTAACCATTGAGCAAAGTCGGCATGGTCAGATGGGCCTTGCCCACAAATACCAACATATGCACCTTTCGCTTTAGCCGCTTTAATCGCTAACGATAATAATGCTTTAACAGCATCATTACGCTCATCAAATAGATGACTGATAATGCCAGAGTCACGGTCTAGACCTAACGTTAACTGAGTTAAGTCATTTGAACCGATTGAGAAGCCATCAAAGTGCTCTAAGAACTGGTCTGCAAGCAATGCGTTTGAAGGTAACTCACACATCATGATAACGCGTAAACCGTCTTTACCACGCTCTAGGCCTTGCTCTTTCAATAGCTCAATCACTTGCGCCGCTTCGTCAACTGTACGAACGAATGGGATCATGATTTCAACGTTTTTAAGGCCCATTTCATTGCGCACACGCTTAATTGCTTCACACTCTAGTGCAAAACAGTCACGGAATGACTCTGAAATGTAACGGCTAGCACCACGGAAGCCCAACATTGGGTTTTCTTCTTCTGGCTCATAACGGTCACCACCAACAAGGTTAGCGTATTCGTTAGACTTAAAGTCTGACATACGTACGATAACTTTCTTAGGATAGAACGCACTACCAATCGTTGCGATACCTTCAACTAAGCGAGCAACATAGTATTCAACTGGAGACTCATAACCTGCAATCATCTCATTGATTTCTTGCTGAAGCTCAGCGGGTTGTGAGTTGAATTCAAGTAATGCTTTAGGATGAATACCAATCATACGGTTGATGATGAATTCTAGACGCGCTAGACCAACACCTTCATTTGGTAAACGGGCAAAATCGAATGCACGATCTGGGTTACCCACGTTCATCATGATCTTCATTGGTAATTCAGGTAATGAATCAACACGATTGGTCACAACTTCAAATTCTTGCTTACCATCGTAAATGAAACCAGTGTCACCTTCAGCACAAGAAACCGTCACTGTTTGACCGTTCTTGATATGGTCAGTCACATCACCACAACCTACAACAGCTGGAACACCTAGTTCACGCGCAATAATTGCTGCGTGACAAGTACGGCCACCACGGTTAGTAACAATCGCACTAGCACGCTTCATGATTGGTTCCCAATCTGGGTCAGTCATGTCGGTAACTAATACATCACCAGGCTCGATTTGATCCATATCGTCGATAGAAGCAAGCACTTTAGCCACGCCTGTACCGATTTTATGACCGATTGCACGACCTTCAGAAACTACGTCACCTTTAGTTTTAAGGTGGTAACGCTCAATCAGCTGCACATCTTCACGGCTGCGAACTGTTTCAGGGCGTGCTTGAACGATATAAAGTTTGCCGTCGTTACCATCTTTAGCCCACTCGATGTCCATTGGACGTCCGTAATGCTGCTCAATGATAACCGCTTGTTTCGCCAGCTCCATGACTTCTTCATCGTTAATTGAGAATACGCCACGTTGCTCAGCTGGGATATCTTCGATTTTAACTTGTTTGCCATGTGAAGCATCATCAGAGTAAACCATCTGAATTAACTTGCTGCCGATATTACGGCGCACAACGGCTTGATGCCCTTGCGCTAAAATTGGTTTGTGCACGTAGAATTCATCAGGGTTAACCGCGCCTTGTACAACCATTTCACCTAAACCAAATGATGAAGTGATAAAGACAACGTCGTTATTACCTGACTCAGTGTCCATAGTAAACATCACACCTGATGATGCTTTATCTGAACGTACCATTCGTTGTACGCCAGCAGATAATGCGACACCTTGATGCTCGTAACCTTGGTGAACACGATAAGAAATTGCACGGTCGTTAAATAGCGAAGCGTATACATGCTTAATCGCAAGTAATACAGCGTCAAAGCCTTTAACGTTTAGGAAAGTTTCTTGTTGACCAGCAAATGAAGCATCTGGCATATCTTCAGCTGTTGCTGATGAACGCACTGCAAATGATGCTTCTTGGGTCTCGCTAGAAAGTTGCTCGTAAGCTTCACGAATCGCATCTTCTAGTTCTGGTTGAAATGGGGTATCGATTACCCATTGTCTGATCTGTGCACCAACTTTCGCTAATTCATTTACGTCATCAACATCCAATGTTGCTAGAATATCGAAAATTTTCTGGTTAACACCACTTTGCTCTAGAAACTCATTAAACGCATGAGAGGTTGTAGCAAATCCACCAGGGACTTGAACACCAGCGTTTGCTAGGTTACTGATCATTTCACCAAGTGACGCATTCTTACCGCCAACCTTGTTTACATCACCCATGCCTAGTTCTTGATACCAGAGTATGTATTGCTGCACAGTTATCTCTCCACAAGTTTATTTCAATGGCCCCTTCACACGAGGGCAGCGGCATTCTACACTCCCACACAAGTGACGTAAATCTATAATTTTATTTGTAATTTTATTACTACAAGAGGTCATAATGGCACCAAAAGTATTTTATATATCAGATGGCACAGCAATCACAGCAGAAGTCTTTGGTCATGCCGTACTCTCACAATTTCCTGTGGAATTTGAGACATTTACAATTCCGTTTGTCGAAACTATTCAAAAAGCAGAGAAGGTTAAGCAACAAATAAATGATTGTTTTATTACAACAGGCGAAAGACCAATACTTTTCCACTCAATCGTTAAACCAGAAATTCGGGACATCATTTATTCCAGCGAAGGGTTAGATTACGATTTTTTAAACACTTTCGTTAGCCCGTTAGAAAAACAATTAGGTATCGAAGCCCAGCCGGTGATGAACCGTACCCATGGCAAAAGTAACTTGGGCTATGACTCTCGGATAGAAGCGATAAATTACACAATGGAGAACGATGATGGCCAAACCATGAAGCATATGGACAAAGCCGACATCATTTTATTGGGTGTTTCACGCTGTGGTAAAACCCCTTCAAGTTTATATTTATCGATGCAATTTGGTATTAAAGCTGCTAACTATCCGTTCACTGAAGATGATATGGATAACTTAAAGTTACCCGAGGCGTTAAAGCGTAATAAATCTAAACTGTTTGGTTTAACCATTGATCCCAACCGCCTGCATGAGATCCGTCAAGGCAGAATGGAAAATAGCCGCTACTCTTCTTTAAGGCAGTGTCGAATCGAAGTGAAAGAAGTCGAAATGCTGTATAAAAAAGAACGTATCCCGTTTGTGAACACCACCTTCCACTCTGTTGAAGAAATTTCAGCAAAAATTCTTGATGTCACAGGCTTAAAACGCCACATGTTTTAAGTTTTATTATGCTATTTAATGCCTTAAATCTAATTTAACGTATTATTCATGTTAGCGAAAATGCTGAACTAACAGCATTTTCAGCTAACTTAGGTCAAATTATCCACTTTTGTTCAATAACTTCGTCGATTTCAACGTGTCTATCGCCTGCTAATTCGTTATAATCCCGAGCAATATGATGTTAATTCATCGCAAACATGCTCGGTAAAATGAATGACAATTAAAACTGACGAACTACGTACCTCTCTTTTATGTAAGGTAATTTCACCTGCGCAACTCGCATCTGAATACCCATTAACCCAAGATGCTGCTGACTATTTAGTTGCGCAACGTCGTGAAGTTGAAGCCATCATAGCAGGCGAAGATCAAAGACTTTTAGTAATTATTGGCCCTTGCTCCATTCACGATACGGAAGCAGCTTTAGATTACGCTCAACGTTTAGCGAAATTACATCACGAGTTAAAAGAAGACTTATGCATTGTTATGCGTGTCTATTTTGAGAAACCTCGTACTATTGTTGGTTGGAAAGGATTAATTTCAGATCCTGATCTAGACGGTAGTTTTAGCCCTAATAAAGGCTTAAGAATGGCTCGCCATTTATTACAGCAAATCACTGAACTTAAATTGCCAATCGCAACTGAATTCTTAGACATGGTCAATGGCCAATACATTGCTGATTTAATCACTTGGGGTGCGATCGGTGCCCGCACAACTGAAAGCCAAATTCACCGTGAAATGGCATCAGCATTATCATGCCCTGTCGGATTTAAAAATGGGACAGATGGCAATATCAACATTGCGGTTGATGCAGTTCGTGCAGCACAAGTGCCACATATTTTTTACTCTCCAGATAAAGATGGAGCAATGGCTGTTTACCGTACCCACGGGAACCCATACGGCCATATCATTTTACGTGGTGGCAAAAAGCCGAACTACTCAGCCGAAGATATCGAATCAGTTCGAGCGCAACTTGAAAAAGTGGATGTAACTCAGCGTATCGTTGTTGATTTCAGTCATGGCAATAGTGAAAAGAAACATAAAAATCAGCTCAACGTTGCCGATAGTATTATGGAACAAATGCGTAACGGTAGCACTGCTGTTGCCGGTATTATGGCCGAGAGTTTTATGGTTGAAGGTAATCAGAAAGTCGTTGACGGCCAGCCATTAACCTATGGCCAAAGCATCACCGATGCCTGTCTGCACTGGGAAGATTCTGAAAAATTACTTAGAAACCTAGCGCAAGCATCGAAAGATCGCCGTGCTCTACTAGCAAAATAACAATAATATTGGGTAATGCTAAATAGACTATTTACTGCAATGTGGTAGTAATAGTAATGGCTTAAACAATAACATGAGTTATAGTTAAAAATACCAATCATATGATTGGTATTTTTGTTTCTAAAGCCAAATAACTGAGCCTTTTATAAAGTCCGATTAACTAGCTGGGCAGAAATGTAACACTAAGCGGGCTTGTATCTTCATCCAGAGATTGTAGAGATAACTTTTCAAACAATGTATGAATAGCCATAAAACTCTCCACGAGTTTAGGATCAAAGTGCTTACCTTTACCTTCTAAAATTAGTGAAACCGCTTGTTGATGGGTAAAAGGCTTTTTATAACAGCGTGGTGAAGTGAGTGCATCGTAAACATCCACTAAGGCTACAATTCTTGCAGATAAAGGGATCTCAATCCCAGATAGACCTTTTGGGTAGCCACTGCCATCCCACTTTTCATGGTGACCACCGGCAATATCACGACCCATTTTAATATAGCCACACTCAGGAGCAAATTGAGTTATGCTTTCAAGCACTTGGGCTCCAATGACAGGATGCGCTTTAATATGTTCAAACTCATCAGCCGTTAACTTGCCTGGCTTTAATAAAATAGCATCGGCAATGCCAACTTTACCGATATCGTGCAGTACCGAGGATAAGGCTATCTCAGTAATAAACGCTTTAGTCAGCTCTTCTGGTGCATCATTATCTACATAACGTTGTTTGGCTAACATGGATGCATACTGTTGCATTCTCAGTAAATGAGCGCCAGTTTCGTTGTCTCTATACTCTGCCAATTTAGCTAACCCAATGACGGTTGCTCGCCTTGATGTTGAAGTGCTTTCTAGTGAACTTGATAACTTACCTAACAAGTAAGCGGCTGAAATGGTAACAATGGCATTGGTCACAATAAAATTGACAACCACAACGGCCCAAATTACCCAATTATAGCCATCAATACTAGGCCATATATGTAAATCAAAATGATATGCAAAACCAAGAATGACCAGTGATACAGCATTGATTACCTGTGCAAGGTTACTGGCTTTTTTTCCCAACAAAATACATGTTAATGGTGGAAAAATGAATAACCAAAAAAAACCTGCTCCACTTGGTCCTATCGCCACTAAAAAACCAAAACCTATGCTAAAAGCTAATAAGCTTCCGATAGAAAAACGAGTCCTATCACTGAGGTTTTTATCGTAAATGATGAACAGTAAAATAGCGTAAACTATGGTATCGAACACAGCCATTGAAAGTAGGTCAGCTTGAATACAAAGATAAACACTAGTGAAATAGACTGGTACGCATGCAATAGCTAACAAGGTAAAAATACGATAAAAGATAACCCGGCGCCAAAATGTAAGCGAATCCCCTTCAGCCGTTTGTTCAATGAGTACGTTATCTGCTAGTGACATATTTCTTCCCTGAAGTGGCATGAGTATTTCGATTACCCCGCTTTCCTTCAAGTAATTATTGTCGAGTTTTTCAATAACGCAACAGACAGCATCTATCATCAGCACATCAATTACTTTGATGAGTAAATTATATTGTTATGAAATAAGGCAAAGGCTACACTCCTCTAATACAACAAGGAATAATGAGTAATATTCAAAGGAATTGGAATGAGTCGTAATACAAATAATGTCAGTTTTGCTAGCATGCTTTTAAGCACCTTATTACTTTCTTCACAAGTAAATGCAACTCCGGAAGAATTCAAACAAGCTTACGATGCATATAATGTCGCATTTAAAGCTGGGAATACCCAACAAGCTGCTCAAGCGGCCCAACAAGCTTATGACTTAGGTCAACATATCTACGGTGAAACCAGTATCGATACGACCAATCTAGGTTTTAATTTAGCCATAGCGCTTAGCAATAATAAGCAACATGAAGACGCTGCACCATATTATGAACAAACATTAGAGCAGTATAAAAAACATTACGGCGAAGATAGTGTCCAATTGGTTGATCCTCTCTTAACCTATGCTGATAAAACTAAGGATTTGAAACTTGCTAAAGGTTTACTTTCTAAAGCTCGAAAAATTGCTTCAGATAGCGAACAGCCAATATTATATGCTCACACCCTTTCTGCATCTTATAGCAAGCTTGTACAAACGAAATATGATAAAAAGCAAGTACGTAAATATATACTGCAAGCGAAAGAAATATACAGCGAACTCCTGCCAATGGACTCGACTGTTTTAGTTAACTCAAGATTTGAAAGTTCTGCGGTATATCTTGCTAATAAAAAATATGACCAAGCAGAAATAGAATTACTGGAAGTAATCAAACAATATCAAATGTTGGATTATTCTCACCCATATGAACTAGCAGCCCATGCGAGATTAGTAACACTTTATAGTCAAAAAAATAAAGCTGAACAAGCCACCGAACATTGCCTTGCCATAGGTAGCATGAAACCTTGGAGCCAAGAGCAACAACAGACTCCAATTTACCGTGTCAATCCAAACTACCCAATAAGTAAAGCGAGAAGCGGCGTTGAGGGAATGGTGGTACTAAGCTTTACTGTTAATGAGCAAGGCTTTGTATCTGAACCTGAAATAGTCAATTCAACAGGTGGTAAAGCATTTGAAGATGAAAGCATTAAAGTTCTTGAACAATGGCGCTATGCACCTAAGTTTGAAGATGGCAAACCCGTTAAGGCTGAAACACGGGTTAGGCTCGATTTCACTTTAGGCTAACAACCCTGATAAATATTTGTTTCTAAAAGCCTTGATGATACGCTACTCAAGGCTTTTTTGTATCCATAGAATTAGCTAAGCCATCCACTGTTTATCACTAGAATAACAAAGTATTGTATCCGTTCCTTTCCACCCTACCTCTTCTTTTACAGGTCAATTATCAACGACGCTAGGTTAAAAAGTTGACGAGCACGTCAACTTACGGCTAAGGTCTTAAACAGATAATTGTTGCAGTTCGGTTAATTCACATTTTATTTGCACTGTAACTTTACATTTTAAACCAATACCGACTGCTAAGGAGAACCGCTTGATGACACAATCTAAAACCAGTGCCACCATTCTTGGCCTTTTATTATTCATAGGTATGGCAGTGCTCGGTGTATTACTAAAACAAGCCATAATTGAATACAAGTTACTGGATAGAAGTGTCACGGTTAAAGGTCTAGCAGAGAACGAATATTCTGCAGATGTCGTCATTTGGCCGATACAATTTACCGCAGCCAGTAATCAGCTAGAAGATTTATATGTTGAAGTTGAAAAGCAGAACAAACTTATCAATGATTTTTTAATTTCACACTCAATCAAAACAGACGAAATTACAATATCGGCTCCCATGATTACCGACAAACTTGCTCAGCAGTATGGTGGCAATCAAGCAGTTGAGTTTCGCTATACCGCGTTACAAACAATGACAGTGTACTCTTCAGAGATTGACACCGTTCGACAAGTCATGCCAGAAATATCTCAGCTCGGTAAACAAGGGATTGTATTTTCGCAGAATAACTATGATGCGCAAATCGAGTACATTTTCACTCGATTGAATGATGTGAAACCACAAATGATTGAGCAATCAACCAACAATGCACGTTTAGTTGCTGAAAAATTTGCGACCGACTCACAAAGCCAACTTGGAAAAATCAAACGTGCATCTCAAGGACAGTTCAGTATTACAAATAGAGACAAAAATAACCCTCACATAAAACGGGTTCGAGTTGTATCAACAATAGAATATTACTTAGCTGACTAATAAAAATAAAAAAGGAAGGCAGATAATGGATAATAACTATAAAAAAGAACTGAATCGAAGGTATATAACGGGTTTACTCATGACCTTTGGCTTATTGGTCATTTTAACATTAATGGTATTTTCAAGCGGTTTAATTGCAGCTGAAACCACGGTAAATGAGTCAAAAACCAAAACATTGATATTAGTTAGACACGCTGAAAAATTATCAGGTAAAGACCCTCAGTTATCAAAAGCTGGTCAACAACGAGCCCAGCAATTGGCCCATTTACTATCCTCTGTTTCTTTATCCGCAATTTACAGCACAAATTACAAACGTACTCAGCTCACAGCAAAACCAACTGCTGATAGTCAAAAATTACCTATCACTTCTTATGATCCGAAAGAGCTTGCTTCGTTTTCACAATTACTCACATCATCACACGATAATCATATTTTAATCGTCGGCCACAGTAACACCACGCCTGCGTTAGTCGATTTACTTGGAGGGGAATCAGGTAAAGATATTGATGAAGCGACAGAGTATGATCGTGTTTATATTCTTACTATTGAAAGTCAAGACAACACACATTCAACGAATGTGTCGACATTAGTTCTTCGCTACTAAATCTTTAAACGACTCAACATGACTCACTTTTTGCATCACTCTCGTTAAATATTGTTATTGTTAACGAACCTACCTATTTAAATCACTTATCCGTATAATCCTGCCTCCAACTAGATGTACTAAGCAATTAATTAGGTAGTTGTATGCCCTTTACCCGAAAAGAACAAAACGAAGAAACACCACAGTACTCCGATGATATTTTAGCCAGAATCGAACAATCTGAAGCCAAAGTCATTAAAGCTATTTTCCCTTCAAATACCAATCATCATAATACACTTTTTGGTGGCGATGCCCTTGCATGGATGGACGAAACGGCGTTTATTGCTGCTACCCGATTTTGCCGTAAAGCATTAGTCACAGTGAGTTCTGACCGAATTGACTTCAAAAAAGCCATTCCTGCTGGGAGCCTTGCTGAGCTCGTAGCTCGAGTCATTCATGTTGGGAATACATCTTTAAAAGTAGAAGTAAATATCTACGTTGAGGATATGTATCAAGATCTTCGAGAGCACGCTATTAGAGGTGTATTCACATTCGTGGCGGTCGATAATGAACGTCACCCAATTCCAGTTTGGCCAGTCCAACACTCTGCTTAGTCGTTTCATTATCCCATAGCAATCATTGGCGAATGTATTCGTTTTCCCCAATGATTGCTTACACTGTTTATAATTTCGACTAATCAATTAACTTAATTTTGACACTGCAACCACCTAAAAGTGGTAGCTTTTCTTACTCAAACACCCTGCTTATTAGACAAAGGTCTAAAGCCAGATTTAAAATCATTGTTTTCGATATACTGTTTCACTTTATCGTGGATCGATTGCCCAATTATCTGTTACATTAAAATTACCTTCACGTGCAACCAAGACAATTAAAAAGCCATGAAGCTTCAAAACTTAAATATTATTATCGCCGATGACCATCCCTTATTTCGTAATGCCTTACGACAAGCATTAAATAATGCTTTTCAAGGTACTAATTGGTTTGAAGCTGACAGTGCCGATGCCTTACAGCAAGTGCTTGATGACAAAGCAGCAGATCTAGACTTAATCTTACTCGATTTGCAGATGCCTGGCTCACATGGCTACTCGACCCTTATCCATCTTCGAGGTCATTACCCTGATATCCCAGTTGTCGTCATTTCAGCCCACGAAGACGTGCAAACTATCAGCCGTGCTATTCATTATGGAAGCTCAGGGTTTATTCCCAAATCTGCATCTATGGATACACTAAAAGAAGCATTAGATGCTGTGTTATATGGTGATATTTGGCTACCTGAAGGCACGGAAATCCTTGAAGTTGATGACGATCCAACTAGCCAAATGGCAAGCAAGTTATCTGATTTAACGCCGCAGCAATACCGCGTATTACAAATGTTTGCTGAAGGTTTACTGAATAAACAAATTGCCTATGACTTTGGTGTATCTGAAGCCACAATTAAAGCCCATGCTACGGCCATTTTCCGTAAACTCGGCGTCAGAAATCGCACTCAAGCGGTAATAGCACTTCAACAATTAGAAATGGAAAAGGTAGATTTATCATAACCTCACTCTCTCAATTACCGTTTTCACAAGCCTGTGAGAACAACAAGCATGCAATCATTAAAGAGTTACAACAGATTTTAGCCACTCGCCAACAGGTTTTAGAAATTGGCAGTGGCACAGGGCAACATTGCGTATTCTTTTCTTCTCAATTACCACACTTACAATGGCAAGCGAGCGATCAACCTAGCTACCTGGCTGATTTAAATCGCCGTATTACGCTCGAAGGGTCAGTTAATCTAATACCTGCAATCGCCCTCGATGTAATGCAACCGTGGCCTCAGGCGCTGAATGAGAGTGAGATTGATGCAGTCTTTACGGCCAATACATTACATATTATGAGCCAAGCTATGGTTAACGCCTTTTTTAACCAAATTGGGAAGCAAATCTCACAAGATGCAGCGCTAATTATCTATGGCCCTTTTAATTATAAAAGCCGCTACACCAGTGACAGTAATGAGTCATTCGATCAATGGTTAAAAGAAAATAATCCTGAGAGTGGTATTCGCGATATAGAATGGATAGAAACCCTGGCCACTGAACAAGGGTTTAAGCTTCAACATGACTTCGCTATGCCCGCAAATAATCGCTTACTGCATTTCAGCCGGTAAGTTCAAAAGCAAGTAATTGAGTTACAAACTCAGTTGAAATAGATATTAGAGTTAAGTCAAACACTAAAAACTTAATCCGTAAAAACAATTAGTGAAATGCTTTTTTTATCGTAAAAACTTTGTAAGCTAACCATTAGAATTTTGAAATTAAATGATCCTCACCAATACAAGGACAGCGCATTATGGGTTCGGTTACCACTAAAAAACACCCTAACGGTTTAGATTATGTCGAAATAAAAACCGATTTGTGCCAAGCCAGCATTTTTCTTCAAGGCGCACAAATTGATTTCTTCAAGCCAAAAGACAAAGCACCTCTTCTTTGGGTATCTGGCGCTGATGATTATCAACCTGGTAATGGCATACGCGGCGGGATCCCTGTTTGCTGGCCTTGGTTTGGAGCAAGTGACATCCCCGGATTCCCACAACATGGCTTTGCTAGAACCAGTCTTTGGTCACTCGCCTCTGTAAAAATGCGTAATCAAGTTGTCGATTTAGTTTTTACCTTGGCTATCACAGAAGACAATAAACAATACTGGCCTCATGATACGGAAGTTAGCGTATTATTTACCTTAGGCGAAACCCTTTCAGTCAGCATTGTTAATAAAAATAACTGTGACTACGATGTCAATCTAACTCAAGCATTACACACTTATTTTCCTATCGGTGATATTCATCAGCTTAAAGCTACTGGTTTTACTGGGGCTAAATACATCGAATTTGCAAAAGGCCCTTACCCGCAAGAAGGCGATGAAGTTAACTTTACTCGTGAAACCGATCGTGTCTATACCGATTTAGCCCCTGTTCAACATTTACACACACCAGAAGGGACAATTGAAGTAGCAAGAGAGAACAGCCAGTCTGCAGTGCTATGGAACCCATGGATTGACAAGTCTCAGCGATTATCTCGCTTTAACGATGAAGATTACCTCACTATGGTGTGCCATGAAGCGGCTAACGTACTTGAAGACCAAGTTAGGCTAGCACCGGGAGCAAGCCATACATTAACAACTCATATCCGCTGGGTTTAACATTACTATCAGTCTTCACGAAGCTACGTTTAGATTTTTGCTTAAAGCTAAAACCAAGCTTTATTAGTCGCTAATACTTGGCCAACATAGATTTATGCGCTGTGATTGGCCATGTTTTCTTCTCACAAAAGACAACACTGTCAAATAGACAAGACACGAAAAATCAGATTAGCCTTTTTATGTTGCTGATGAATATGACTAACTACAGCCATCAATTTTTAGCTATGCTATTCTTTACCGCACTTCATAAATCAATACCTTAAGACAGAACTTTGACATGACAGTTCGAATTTTCACTGTTAAACGACTTCTCATTGTGTGTCTCACATTGGCCACAATATTTGCTGTGTTCATCCAACAAAATTTTCGGACGATTGCACTGAATATCGTGAACTCGTTAGCAGAGCCATACAGTGTAAGAGTTTTGGATGCCAAGGTTAGTATTGATAGTGCTAATCAATGGCATTTTCCTTTCATATTAGTTCGTTATCAAGATAGTGAAATCGCCCTTCATGAAGTTAAAATCCAACTCAATAATGGGTATAATGTCTTAAAAAATATGAAGTTATCACTAGAAGATATTAGTGATTTCAGTGTGAATAAAATTGATGTTAACTTGGGAGATAGTTTTTTTCAGCCCCAACAGCAAACAGATAACGCTGGGAGTGTAGGATTAAGTTTATCGCACATTCCCGAAATAAAATTAGCAGCAATAAATATCTATTTACCATTTCAAAATAATGATCGTGCAATTATTCAAGCTAAGCACCTTAATTTGCTGACACCTAAACTCAGTCATGCACAACCAAGTCGTTCTATACGTAAAACGTTAAGCGGTGAATTTTTCGTCATGCAACAGGCTGTTGCAAACCTATCTCTAACACTCGATTCCACTCAATGGCAGCTTACTCACTACACAGAACTTAACTCACTCCGTGAAGGGTTGGAACAACTGAGCCTCACCCTAAACGAATATGCCTTACATACTCAGAAAGACGGTTTACAGGATAAGGAACGAGCCAGTTCTTCTTTAGAACAATCCTCTTTTTTATCAACATTAGACTCAATACAAAGTGCCATAAGCACGCATATGCTGACAATTAAAGGGCTTTGGAATAGTACAACTTCAATAGATTTAATCACTGGGGCAATCCAAAGCAAGCAAACAATTAATGAGCTAACTATCAGCTCATCAGCAGTTAAAAACGTTGCTTTTAATCCTGCATTGCCAATTCAGCTAGAAATAAACTACAAGCCTGAAGCAGATACGGTTTCGCCAAACCTAAACGTTAAACTTGCCCCAATAAGCTGGCAACAAAGTACAGACAAACGCCAGTTGGAACAATTGAGCCAACTACTGCAGCCTTCAATAGTGTTGCCAACAGAGAAACATGAATTAATAAAACAGCTTGAGCACCCTATTCTTTGGCAACTCGCTCTTACCAAACCTCTGACTATACAAACAAGATTGGATGACCAAGCAACTATTACAGCGAATTATGATGCCGCTATCAACATTTCTCATCCTGTTTTGTCAGCTGATATCACTCTAAAAAATAATCATATCGTAAAAGATAATTCAGATATCAGCTTTGACGCAGAAGTATTAAGCCACCTTAAGCAGAAACAACACATCAACCTAACCGCTATGGATTTTCTCCCCCATGAGATCAGTTTCGAAAATAGTGAACTAACAACGGATATTTCAATCAAGGCAACAAATAATACTGCCGACATGGTTATTTATAGCGCGTCAATATATTCAGATAAACTCGATGCCACCATTAATCATAAAAACCTAAATACAGAAAATGTATATTGGCAGCTAACAGAGCCGTCAAGTTTTGCAGTATCTCAAACGCCTTCTTTAACATCTTCTAATGCTGCTTTGCAGCCATCTAACCTTAATCCCTCGAACTCACCTGTGCCATTGCGTTCAGTAATGAAGTTTAACGTAAATGGATTTGCATTAGGCTTCGATTCCTTTTCATTTACTCAGCCAACACCCTTAGCATTTAATAAGCCAAGTTATGAGGCTCAATTAGGCAAGTTTCGAATTGAAGCTAAACAAAATATTGAATTAACATTGAACGAAACCACGCCTAGCATTGACCTACTATCGCAAGCCTTATCCCAAACCAATCAGTCAACTCTTAGTTGGCAACTTGATAATATTAAGCTTGATAAGCTTATCCCGAGTAAATCGAGAACACGCCGATATAAGGCATTAAGATTCGATCAAATAAATTTAGATCAAACACTATCATTAAAACAACAATTACTGACGGGAACTGAGCAATGGCAACTTGACGCCCTTTCACTATCTAGCTATCACTTATTAAAATTGCCCCAAAAGCACCAGCCTGCCTCACTCGCCGGACAATGGTCATTTGACACTGAACTGGCAGATATTCTTTCGACATTTGAACATACCCAGATGCTGCCTGATAACATGAAAATAGATGGCCGCAGTAAATTAAACGCTGGCTTTGCATTAATCGAGGCCCAGGGTGTGTCACTTTTTGAAATGAAGTTCGAGCAACAGCTGACCAATATCGACGCAAAATACCACGAAAATGTGATGTATGATGCGACAGCTCAAGCTAATTGCCAGTTTAATTGGCAACAAGCACATAGCACACCTGAACGACCCGAAACATTCAGCCAAAGTCGATTGCTATGCCAACAAGCACAAATAGATATTCCCGAGGCATACGCAGGGATAAACCTAGACAACATTAACTTATCAGCCAATTTATCCTTAGGTAAAAACGAACAAGTACCTGCCAAAAATTGGTTACAAGAAATCAGCGGCCTTAGTGATACTGACGTCAATTTGACTGCCAGCGGCGACTTACTCGATGGTGAGTTTCTAATTCCTGAGTTTTATTTAAGGTTACACGATATCTCAGAGGGCTACTTTGTCCTTAATGGGATCAGTCTAGAAGCCTTATTAGCAGCGCAGCCCCAAGTCGGTGTTTATGCAAATGGGATTTTTGATGGTGTACTTCCCGCCACGTTAGTGGATGGCAAAGTCACCATAGCGGGCGGTCATCTTGCCGCGAGAAAACCTGGCGGGTTAATTCAAGTATCTAATAACCCAGCACTTGAACAAATAAGGGCTTCACAACCCCATCTTGATTTTGTGGTGCAAGCCCTAGAACATCTCGAATATAGCCAACTAAGCAGTACATTCGATATGAAAGATAATGGTGATGCGAGTTTGAAAGTGCAAGTAAAAGGTAAAAGCCAAGACATTGAAAGGCCAATACATTTGAACTATTCTCATGAAGAGAATTTATTTCAACTGTATAAAAGTACCCAGATTGGCAATCAACTGCAAAATGACATCGAACGTTCCGTGAAGTAAAAGGACCACTCAGTGAAAACACCTTACGTTGTTAATATTATTTTTATCAGTTTCTGTTGCTTAGCTGCTGTGGCATGCTCGCCTACGGTAAAAATCGCGCCACCAGATAAACCCATCGAAATTAATCTAAACGTGAAAATCGAGCACGAAATTATTATCAAAATAGATAAAGAGCTCGATGTATTGCTCGAAGATGACGAATTATTTTAGTTATAGGGAGCAATACCAATGAAAGTTCAATTAATTGCTTTACTAACCGGACTATTGTTTTCAAGTTCTGCACTTGCATTGACCTTACAGCAGGCTAAGAGTCAGGGCTTACTTGGCGAACAAACTAACGGATACTTAGGGTTAGTCGTCAACAATGAGCAAGCCAAAAAAGTCATGAATGATGTCAATGCAAAACGGAAACTACACTACCAAAAAATAGCTAAAAAGAATAAGTTATCGACTGATGATGTAGCCATGCTCGCAGCAAAAAAAGCCATAGCTGCTGCCAAAAAGGATCATTATATTCAAACGGTTTCTGGTAAGTGGCAACAAAAATAATGCCAGTTAACGCATCTTTGCTTGGTTACTGATCAAGCAAAGATTTCAGCAATAGACCTATTTAGTCTTTAATTAACGTTCTTGCTAGCCCTTAACCCCACCATAAGCGCAACCTGTCATTTCCTCTCTGGTATTTTACAAAGTAAAGCTTAAACCATACATTTTTTAATGGTATTTTTTCTAGTTCAAAAGTGTTACATTTGTAACATGTCAATTTTTTGTCTGGTGCCAAATAACCACACATCCAACCGCTAAAATTATATGAATAAGACACTCACTATAATAATTACAATTTGTCTTTTCGTGGCAACCCCACTGCAAGCAAAACCCGTAGTAAACGTCGGGGGCTATTTGTTTGCTCCTTATGTTGATGTATCCGAAGACGGCTTATTTCAAGGTTTTACTATTGATCTCATTGCTGCCTTTAATCAACTACAAACTGAAGTTGAGTTTCAATTTGTTAATACAAGTATTGAGAATCGCTACCAAGCCTATGATATAAGACGGTTTGATATGATGTTTTTTGAAAGTCCTATTTGGGGCTGGAAAAGCTTCATTGCCGAATTTATTCCTCTAGACATTGTTGATGGCGAAGTGTTTATAACACTTAGAGATGGGGTGAAAGATCAGCAGTACTTTGATAGTTTTGGAAATAAATCACTCAGTTTAGTCAGCGGTTATCATTATCAGTTTGCCCAGTGGAATAACAATGAACAAGATCTAATGAGCGATTTTGATATTCAATTTGTTCATACTAACCGAGCATCAATTGAAAGCGTATTAAAAGGCAGAGCTGACATTGCCCCTGTCACCTTATCTTACCTGCAGCATTACATTAAAATGTATCCAAAAATCAGAGATAACCTGCTAATTTCAGAGAAATTAGATCAAACATATTCTCATAGTATTTTGTTAAACCCCAAGGCTGTAATTTCTAAAACGAAATTGCAAAAATGGTTATCTGATTTACAGGAATCAGGTCGGCTCAATCGAATAGCAAAAAAATATGATTTAGCGATAAAACCCAGATAAAAAAATAACCCCATTAAATGTTCAATTAATGGGGTTAATGATTAAAAAAACCAAACGTATTTCGTTCGGCTATATATTTGATATTACATAGTAACCATAGCCCAATACTCTAAGCGTGATTGCGGGTCTAAGACGACTTTTTTACATAGCTCTTTATATTTTCCCATTAAAGGGCCTAAACCACTTGAGCCACCTAAACTTGCAATCTGTTGCTCTTTGGCTTCAGCAACTGCGGTTGTCACAGCATCTGCAGCCATATATTGACCAGCTAATTTTTCAGCTTCTTCACCTGAGGTTTTTAATCGAGAACCCACAGCTTGCATCTGCGGCGCATCCATTCCCATGATCACCCCAGAGGCAATTTCATAATAAGCTGCACATTGAACTAACTCATTACTAAACGCCGCTTCAGCCTTATCTTGCGCACTTGCCTGAAAACTTGCTGTCATCAACACAGCGGCAGATAACATATATCCTTTTTTGCCCATGAAATTTCCTTTACATATTTTATTTCTACAAGACAATCATTACGTTAGATTCACAAGGCTAACGATATTTAATGACTTGTTTTAGTTAGTAGTTTATTTCTGTATTAAGCATCGCATTAGCATATTGCTGACGATAATAATCTAAACGGTGCTTTAAATGCTTTTGAACCGTTGTCCACTCAGTATCAATAATGGAATACACAACCATATCTCTTACTGTGCCATCTTTAAGAATTTTATGGTTTCTCAGCACACCATCTTGTTTAGCACCTAAGCGCATTATGGCTTGTCTTGATGCTTGGTTATGCCAGTGTGTTCTAAACTCCACAGCCATGACATCTAACGTATTAAAAGCATAATCCAATAACAATAACTTGCTTTCGGTATTGGCTGACGTTCGTTGGGCACGTTTAGCATACCAAGTGTAGCCAATCTCAAGACGACGATTAGGCTGATCCCAATGACAAATTCGAGTACAGCCAATAATTTCACCTGAAGTTTTATCCCTGACCACAAACGCTAATGACTCACCTTGTTTTTCTTGTTGTAGCGCTTTCTCTACATAAGCTTTCATTTCGTCTGGGTGTGGAACCGAGGTAAACCATAACTCCCAAAGGTTGCCATCTGCACTTGCTAAACTAAGAGCAGCAACATGATCGATACTTAGCGGTTCTAAAATGACATGGTCGCCGGTTAGCACACTATGACTGTCTATGTTTGCCATTCTTACTCCCTTACCAAATAGTTAACTTAGTCACACAATGACAGAATACATGATCTTAATCAGAAAAAAATCATCTTTATCAGTAGAGAAACATAATTATTGTTTTCGATTAGTGTGTTAGCGACCTAAAAGGACAAGATTTACTAAGTTGAAACGTAAAAAGGCCAATAAATCAATATTAGCCTTTGAGTAACCTAATGGACGCCTCAATTACGGCATAATCGTTTACGACTGTAATACCAATGCTTTTAGATACTTATTGCGCAAAAGATAGTTGATAAACACTCGTCGTTCCGCTCACTTCATTGCCAACTATCAATAATGGCAAACCATTTGGACTGTTTTCTGGGCTAACAAATTTCATTCCTTCAGGACCAAGATCGCCTGCTAATTCTGGTTGACCAGAAATGTCGCTGCCGTCTATTTCAAATTCAATGTCAAAATCACGATTAACAACATAATCGACAAATCGAACATCAAAAGGGTTACTGATATCGTAAATCATAAAACCAGACGTACGCTCAAGGCCGATAAATGCATATTGTTTACCTGCAATTTGACCAATAGCTAATGCTTCTGGCTCAGGTCCTTTATCATCGCTTCGGCTGTCACCTTTACTTTCTTCATTATGATTATTGAAGTTGTCAGCTAAAATTGCAGCGGTAATACGCTCAAATTGACTACCACTATCAAAGACTAATTGACCATCATGAGTCCAAATAGAAAATGAACGAGCACCATAAGAAACGATTCTATCCATATCTCCATCACCATCATCATCCCCCATTGTCGTTGTCACCTTTAGTCGGCCCAATTGCGTTTTATCTTGAGCTGCAGCGACTTGAGGATGATTAGCATCTAAGAGTAAATCTTCCGCTCGTGCCTCTTCAGAAAAGCCATCATAATCACGGGCATCTCCTTCATTAGCACTGACCACAAATGTTTGTTCATTCCATTGATAAGAAGCGATCGTATCTGGTTGATACATACCATAAACACCTTCATAAGCTTGGATATTGATAGCATCATCTTTATCACTTGCATCAATTTCATTTCCTACATCACCATAATGCTTAAGACCTAGGGCATTAATCTGCTCAACAGTATTATCAGTCAAATTAATTACCGCAATGGCATTATTTTCCTGCAAGCTAACATAGGCATATTTATTATCTAATGAAACAGCAATATATTCAGGCTCAAGATCTTGTGATACCGAAGCGCCGGGACCATTTAACTTAATCAAGTCGCTCATTTCATCATGGCGCGTACCACCAGCATCAAAGTCATTAAAATCAATGATTGTCGCACTATCAGCAGGACTATTATCAGCTATTGTAATCACGGCAACTGAACCTTGTGGATCAACACTATAATCACTATTGGGCTCACCTTCGTTCGCTACGATGACGAGAGCGCCGTCATGACTAAATACAAGGTTGTCTGGCAAAGCACCAACGGTAACCGCTTTAATATAACTGGCTTCACCTGTTGCTGATAATCGATAAAAGGCTATAACGCCATTGCCTTGAGTCGCATTCCCTAACTCATCGGCCCTTTCAACTGCAACAGCTAACAAGTCGTCATATATACTGATGCTATTTACATTACCTAAGCCTGTTATTTCGGCATCGGTAGCCACATCTAAACTAAACACCTTAGTTAGATTATCTAAATTAGTCGCTGCTATATCATCAGCTGTCATTACAGTGTTATCACCTTCTGTAGATAGCACTGAA
This sequence comes from Shewanella sp. 10N.286.52.A9, assembly GCF_041468985.1. Classification (NCBI taxonomy): domain Bacteria; kingdom Pseudomonadati; phylum Pseudomonadota; class Gammaproteobacteria; order Alteromonadales; family Shewanellaceae; genus Shewanella; species Shewanella sp. 10N.286.52.A9. The sequence continues at coordinate 219,155 of NZ_JBFRJQ010000004.1, forward strand.
ATATCTAACGCATCAACCTGGCCGCTATGTGCATTAACCACAAAAACTAGTCTACTTTGTGTATGGTAATCAACAATTTCAGCAGCACTTTGTCCAAAAATACCAGACTGATAACGTCCAACTAATTCTGCTGATAAGGCACCTTGTTGCTCCTGACACATGATTTGAGTTTGTGAAGAATCAATTTCGTCAATGTCCAGTATTCCATTACCGTTGACATCCAAGCCAGTCTCAATTTGTTGTCCGCCAAAAGGACATTGTGCATGTCCAGTCAGTAGCTCACTTGCTAGTAATAATGAACTTTGACCATTGATTCCATTACTGCCGTCCTGTCCATTACTGCCATCATCGCCATCACACCCTGAAAAAGTCATTACAGACATCATTGCGACTAAAGGTAAAACTGCTGTTTTCATGTTTGTTCCTGTTGCGTACTTGTTATAAAAATTTCAAGTAAGCTACGCAAACTCAATGACAATCAAACGACGAGACTGTTAAGGTATTGTGACAAAAAACTTGGGTTAACTAGTAAATAAATTGATACAAGTTCATAAAAATTATTTCGCTCTATTAGCAAGTTCTCATGATAAAATTTAAACACTTAATTCTTCATCTACTTCATATTTCCCTATTCTTTCAATAAACTGAGGTTAGAGTGAGCCAGTCTTTAAACACGCATCACAATACTACTCCGCCAAATGTGCCGAATTTAGCAATGCTAATTCCAATGCTTGCTGCCATTGTGGCCATTACGCCACTCGCTATCGACATGTATCTACCTGCCATGTCGAATATCGCTCAAACGTACTCAACGCACGTTACCACTGTGCAGCAGTCATTGAGTATCTATCTTGCTGGGTATGCATTAGGCATGCTTACATTCGGCCCGCTTGCTGATCGTTTTGGCCGCAGACCACTAGTCATTTTTGGTCTCAGCGGATTTACCGTAATCAGCTTCTTTATTTCAATATGTAGCTCAATCGAAGTGTTTTTAGCATTGCGTTTTGTGCAAGCATTTATTGGCGCAGCTGCCACAGTGGTGGTTCCGGGTTATATCAAAGAGGTATATGGTGATAACACCGCTAAAGGGATGTCATACGTCAGCTTAATCATGATGCTCGCACCATTATTAGCTCCCTCTTTAGGTAGCTTGATACTGGAGCTGGGTGAATGGCCGTTAATTTTTCTCAGTCAAAGTTGCTATGCAATTGCCTTGCTACTGATTGTCTTGTTCAAGCTAAAAATGCCCAGTGATAAAGCGGCTGATACACGAAGTAAGCAATCTTTCTTTGCTGCCTATAAAACCGTATTAACTCGCCAAGGCGTCAAAGTAAACATCACGTGTGGTGTATTAACCTCATTTGCGTTTTTTTGTTATTTAACTGCTTCACCATTTATTTATATGGAAGTATTCGGACTCGATAAAACCTTATTTGCCGTTTTATTTAGTACCAATGTCGGTGCACTCATGCTGGCAAATATAATCAATTCTAGAATCGTAACTCGATATGGTTCAAGCCGTATGTTATTTGTGGCAACAGTTTTTGGCTCATTAGCTGCCACAGGATTATTAATCGTCAATATTGTCGATTTAAGTTATCACTACACAGTTGCAATGCTGATCCCTTTAATGGGCTGTTTAGGTATCATGTCTGTCAATGCTGATGCCATTGTATTGATGAAGTTTAAAAAAGAAACGGGTACCGCCACTGCGGTTATTGGAACATTACGTTTTGGGTTTGGCTCTTTAGCTGGTCCTTTACTTGCGTTATTTTATACTGGCACCGCTGTTCCATTCTCTGCATTGATGCTGATTTCAGTGGTGATGGTCATGGCCTGTTTGCTATATCAACGCACGCAACCTTATAACCCATAAACGACTTGCGAAAACGACAGTTAATAAGCTAACGATCTAGAATAAAACGTTAGCTCATACTGAGACTCGCTAAACAATCATACGCTTCAATTAACTTCCTCTACTTTCATTGGAACTGTAGAGGAAGTCATTTCCCTAATTGGCCTTACAAAGCCATCATGTTTTACCCCGTCATTTGCCTGTCACCTGCCATGTATTCGTCATTCAAATCGAGCCTAACGCACTCAAATATCGAGATTTGTCTTGAAGTAAAAAAAACAATCATATCTTTAGCTAATTCACAGAACTCTACTAGACTGACTATTGATATGTTAATGAATTAACAAGAAACGGCAGTGAATTGCACACCATAGAATGAATCACGCTATTGTCAAAATGACAGTCATTTCATAGTGACATTGAAGTACGAATGCTAGTGCAGAGCTGCTAATAACATTTAAGGATGACACAAAGTAAGCACGTCAGCCCATGATGACATTAACGGAGTAATAACCATCATACATTCGGTACTAAAACGGCAGTTAACTGATAGGCTTGAAAGACGTTTGTCAGCTTCAACAATTTGTTTAATCACACTGTCCATGCTGACGAGTGCTAGCGTGTTCGCTGAGCCTTTATCAACACCTGATATTGATGATATTGAATACCCAGTCGATATGCCTCCAAGTGCCGAAGAGATCACGCTTGGCAAGTACCTTTTCTTTGACCCACAGTTATCGGGAAACCACACCATTTCATGTGCAACCTGCCATAACCCTGATAACGGATTTGGTGACGGATTAAAATTAAGTGCAGGTCATGACGGAAAACCATTAACGAGACACACCCCTCCTTTATACAATTTAGCTTGGTCAAGCAGCCTATTTTGGGATGGGCGAGCATCATCACTTGAACATCAAGTGCTTATGCCAATTTATAACCCTTCAGAAATGAATTTGTCAGAGAAAGTTTTATTAAAAAGAATCGCTAAGAGCCAATTCTATCAATCAAAATTTAAACAGGTTTACCAGCAAACTGACATCACTCCTCATTTGATTAGCCAAGCTTTAGCGGCGTTTATGCGCGACATCATTACCAACAACTCTCCATTTGATGAATACCTCGCGGGAGCAGAAAACGCACTAAGTCCTCAAGCAAAAAACGGATTAGCTTTATTTGAAGGAAAAGCGAAATGTATTGAGTGTCATGACGGTGCAAATTTTACCGACGACAGTTTTCATAGTTTAGGTATTGCATTTGAGGATAAAGGCAGAGCCAATGTCATTAAAGATAACTCTCTGGCATACCGATTTAAAACACCGACTCTTCGCAATATCACCTTAACCGCGCCATATATGCATGATGGATCGTTGCCTGATTTAGAGTCCGTAATGACTTTTTATAATGATGGCGGCGGCTCTGGTCCAAATAAAGACAAGCTAATGGAACCATTAAATCTGTCTCAATCAGAAATTCGTGACTTAATTGCTTTTTTATCAGCCTTAACTGATCCAGTTCTTATAGCGCGTCCGCCAAGCATGACACAGGCTCAGATATCACCCAATGAGATGCATAAGGGAGAAAACATATGGAAATGAACCCTTCAAAAACGGCAAAGACGAAATGCTTGTTAACTATTCTACTCGCCAATATGCTTGCCTTGCCAGCCGCTTTCGCGACTGAAATTACTGGCACAATATCATTTATAAAAAAGCCGCCAATGGTTGGAATTGTGTATGTGCCATCAAGCCAATCAGACCAATATGCGCCGGTAATCGATCAAGTTGATAAACAATTCACTAGCAAGATGGCTGTTGTTAATGCGGGTAACCTAGTGACCTTTAAAAATTCAGATGATGTTGAACACAACGTATTTGCCAATGACACAAGTCAATCCGCAAAATTTGATGTTGGATTAATGTCGCCTGGAGGAGAAAAGAAAATAAAAGTCGATTGGGATAAAAACAGTATCGTGAGAGTTGGCTGTAAAATTCACCCTAAAATGAGAACTTACCTAGCAGCAATAGATACGCCCTTTCATCAAATTCTTGAATTTCAAAAAGGGACACAAGAATATACCTTTAGCATCAAAAATGTGCCAGCAGACTCAAACAAAGTCGTCTTTAGTATTCCCAAATATGACTTACTTACCGTCGAGCTAACATCAGGTTCTATCTGGACAGCTGAGATTACCAAAAAAGGTAAAGTCCGTGGTCTTCTTACCATTAATCAAAAGTAGGCCACCATGAAATCATATCAATTTATAAAGGTTTTCCTAATATTGTTGACGCTTACCGCTTCGACTCGGCTCGCTTCACAAACTGAAATAGCCAACACTCAAGCTTATCAAGTCGATATATCTAACTTCGATCACCAACTCATTCCTGATTCAGAAAATTATCAACAGCAATGGCGGAGACTGACAGGTTTTGAACACTCAGGTTTGCATTGGGAACAGTTCGTAGTGATTTACACTAATCATGGAGAACGTGCTTATCGCAATAACTTTCTAGAATTCAGTGCCTGGTTTGACGACCCAGAAGATGAAGATAACCAGCCTGAGTATTTCACTTATCCAGTTGGCACCATTTTTATTAAAGAAAATTATCAAATGCTTAATGGCAAACCTGCGGATCCCAAATCCATAACAGTGATGGTTAAGCACCCCCAAGGATACGACGCTGAAGGGGGAAACTGGGAATACATACAATTTTCAGTCAATGGGCAACAAATGATCAAGGGAAGCCGTAAAGATAAAACGGTGAAGCAACAATGTGCTGGTTGTCACCAAAACGTTGCAGATAGAGACTTTATATTTTCAAATTTTTACAGTGGCACAAACTAACCCATGATGAATATGTTAACTCGATTTAGTCTCAAACAAAAAGCCATAGCAGCCACAATTGTTCTTGTCTTAGTGCTACTTTCTATCACGTTAGTTTCACTTGTGAGTTTTTCTTCAACCCAAGAAAGACTCACCAAGGTCACATCGCAATATCAACCTAAAATGCTCAGCGCAATGCAATTAACCTCGCATTTTTACCATAGCTTGAGTGTATTAGGGAATTACCTCATTGAGAAAGATGATTACAACATGAACCTATATAGGGAAAAGGTAAATGACATCAATTCCACATTAACTGAACTGGTTAACTTAACAAACTTAAATCCCGAACTGGATGATTCTGAACAACTATTACGAATTAGGCAGTTAGTAGACAAAATCATAACTCATAATTTATCAATGCTAGAGTTAGCTCAAAACAACAATAAAAATATGCCTGCAATTGGGATTGCATCGTCAAAACTTGAGCCTATTGCCATCAATATGAATCAAATCGTTAATGATTTATTACTGGCAACTGCAATTAATGAACAGCAAAGCATCTTACCTTTGATTGAAGACCTTAGGTATAACTGGATAATGCTCGTCAGTGAAGTCAGAAACTACCTTGCCTTTAGGCAATTACCAACCATAGATGAAATTGCGCTATTTAAAACAGGCGTTAATCAGTCATTTGAAGCATTAGAAAAACGTCGCTATGAAATGGATGACGATCAACTCGACCTATTGGATGAATTCGAAGCAAATACCGCGGCGTATCAGGCTGCGCTTGTTCAAGCAATTAATATTCATGCAGGCAATAATTGGCGAGCCGATCGTCAATTAATGAAGCAGAACATCACACCAACACTCAAAGAGCTCACAAAAGAATTAGAGGTTCTCGTCACCAAGCAACAACGGCGAATACATGAAAGTAACCTCGCCTTGTCGAAGCAAATTAGTGAAGCGGAAAATACTATTCGTTTCTCAATTCAAGTCGCGTTAGCGATTGCACTTTTGGTGATATTTTTATCTTTTAAAAATAAACGCTTATTGAGTGATATCTTAATTCATAAAGAAAGCGAGCGTAAACTGTTCCATAAAGCGCACCATGATACTTTAACAAAACTGGCCAATCGGGCATTTTTTGATGACCGACTATTTAAAATGTTTTTAGATCAAGAAACCCGTTCTAATCGCCGCTCAAAAAGAGAAGATAACCTTGAAATAAACAGTCATTTTTTTGGTTTACTGTATATCGACCTTGATGGTTTTAAAGCCGTAAACGACAATGTTGGCCATGATGCGGGTGACTTTATTTTAATTGAAGTTGCAAAAAGAATGAAAAATGTGGTGCGTAATTCAGACATTGTTTGTCGCCTTGGTGGTGATGAATTCGCTGTGTTGCTTAATGACATTAATCATATTAATAGTATTGAGAAAATCTCTGAAAACTTAAGCAAAACAATCAGTCAACCTTACCACTATAAAGAACAAGTATTACAAGTCAGTGCCAGTATTGGTTTTTCATATTCTAGACATCCGCAACTGCCATTACACAAAAAAGTTAAATTTAGGATGGAAGCAATCATTAAACAAGCTGATACGGCCATGTACCACGCTAAAGAGAATGGCAAAAACCAATACGCACAATTTAAATAAAGCCTGATCTTATGATGTTAAGCTTCAACGAACGAATTTGCTTACGTCAACGGTTCTAGTCGAGGTTACCTCTTCTGGCACTATTCAATAAAATGTAATTTATTGAGGTTATACCTCGTTAATATGACTAAAAAATCAATTTTATTAAATAATCATGAATTTCACTCAAGTTTAGCAAACTATTTTTAAAATCCTCTTGTATCAACGCCAAAAATAAATATGATGAAATTATCTTATTTCATTGAATCTTAGAAAAGTTTCAACCTTAAATAAGTCCATTATCTAATGTGGTTATTGACCACTGAGATAAACGAGTTTGAATTACCGTTCAAACTTCACTTTTAGAACGATTACCGTCGTTGTAACAAGATACTGTTTACCCACAACGGTAACTTAAGAGGATTTAGCAATGGAAAAATTATCCGGCGCAAGTATGATTGTGCGCTCGTTAATCGATGAAGGCGTAAAACACATCTTTGGCTACCCTGGTGGCTCAGTTCTCGATATCTACGATGCACTGCATGAAATTGCAGGTGTCGAACACATCCTTGTAAGACACGAACAAGCCGCTGTACACATGGCTGATGGTTATGCCCGTGCCACAGGTGATGTTGGTGTTGTTCTTGTAACATCTGGTCCGGGGGCAACTAATGCCATTACCGGAATCGCTACTGCCTACATGGACTCCATTCCAATGGTGGTATTATCTGGTCAAGTTCATAGTAACTTGATTGGTAATGATGCATTCCAAGAATGTGACATGATTGGTATCTCACGCCCAATCGTTAAACACAGCTTTTTAGTGAAAGATCCTCAGGAAATCCCTGAGATCATTAAAAAAGCCTTTTATATAGCCTCAACAGGTCGACCAGGTCCTGTGGTGGTCGATTTACCAAAAGACTGCTTAAATCCTGAAGTTTTACATGACTATGTTTATCCTGAAAGCATAAACATGCGCTCTTATAGCCCAACAACCTCAGGGCATAAAGGCCAGATCCGCCGAGGCTTACACGCCCTTCTCGCGGCTAAAAAACCTGTATTATATGTTGGCGGCGGCGCAATTATCTCTGAGTGCGACAAGCAAATTCTACAACTTGCAGAACGCCTTAATATTCCTGTTATTAATACCTTAATGGGATTAGGCGCATTTCCTGGAACTCACTCACAATGCTTAGGCATGCTAGGGATGCATGGTCGCTATGAAGCAAACATGGCGATGCATAATAGTGACTTAATATTTGGTATTGGGGTTCGTTTTGATGATCGGACAACCAATAACGTTGAAAAGTATTGCCCTAACGCAAAAATCTTACATATTGATATCGATCCATCATCGATTTCTAAAACAGTGCGTGTCGATATCCCCATTGTTGGTTCTGCTGAAAACATTCTCGACAGTATGCTCAACCTACTTGATGAAACACAAAAATCTAATGACGCAGAAGCCATTAACCAATGGTGGGAAGAAATCAATCAGTGGCGTCAACGAGATAGTTTAGCTTATGACAAGTCATCCGATAGAATTAAGCCTCAGCAGGTCATTGAAACATTACATAAATTAACTGATGGCGATGCTTACGTCACATCAGATGTCGGCCAGCATCAAATGTTTGCGGCACTCTACTATCCATTTGATAAACCACGTCGTTGGATTAACTCAGGTGGTCTAGGTACCATGGGCTTTGGTTTACCTGCTGCTATGGGCGTTAAAATGGCGATGCCAGATGAAACCGTAGTTTGTGTCACTGGTGATGGTTCAATCCAAATGAACATTCAAGAGCTTTCAACAGCACTTCAATACGATACACCCGTAAAAATCATCAACCTAAATAACCGCTTTTTAGGTATGGTGAAGCAATGGCAAGATATGATTTATTCAGGCCGTCATTCACATTCATACATGGACTCAGTGCCTAACTTCGCCAAGATTGCAGAAGCCTATGGTCATGTAGGTATGACTATTAGCGATCCAAATGAGCTTGAATCAAAATTAGCTGAAGCACTCGCAATGAAAGACAAACTTGTGTTTGTTGATATTAGTGTCGATGAAACAGAGCACGTTTACCCAATGCTAATTCGTGGTGAATCAATGAAAGATATGTGGTTAAGCAAAACGGAGAGAAGCTAATGCGTCGTATTATTTCTGTATTACTTGAAAACCAACCAGGTGCATTGTCTCGTGTGGTTGGCTTATTCTCTCAACGTGGCTACAACATTGAAAGTTTAACCGTGGCGCCGACAGAGGACACCACACTTTCTAGATTGAATATCACAGTCAATGCCGAAGCCAATGTTCATGAGCAAATTGAAAAACAACTGCATAAGCTCATTGATATATTAAAAGTATCCAACATTACTGAAAATGCGCATATTGAGCGTGAGTTAGCATTAGTCAAAGTCAAAGCACAAGGTGAGCTGCGTGAAGAAGTGAAACGCACAGCTGATATCTTCCGCGGACAGATTGTTGATGTAACTTCAAGCTTATATACCATTCAAATGGCGGGTACCAGTGAGAAAATTGATGCTTTTATCAGTGCACTTGCCGAAGTCACTAAAGTCATTGAAGTTTCACGCTCAGGCGTTGTGGGTCTAGCACGCGGTGATAAGGCCATGAAAGCTTAATTGGCATTAGCCCAAAAACTAAAGGAGCCTAGTGCTCCTTTTTTTTACTCCTAATTTTTTGCACTGACCTCACTTCACTAGCCTAAGTTTTTCGCACTCTGGTATACTTACCGTCTATTCTTTACTGCAGCAGTCATAAAGTCACTGTTGCGACAGTTAACTGTTGAACATTACCCGAGAAAATACATGCCATTTGCAAAACTGGGATTAAGCGATCCAATCACTAGTGCGTTGAATAAATTAGGCTATACCGAGCCTAGTCCTATTCAAGCTAAAGCCATTCCTGTTGCTCTATCGGGTAAGAATATCATTGCTGCAGCGCAAACAGGCACAGGTAAAACCGCTAGTTTTATTTTACCCATTTTAGAGCGCTTTAAAGCGGGTCAAAAAGTACGAGGAAAACGAGTTAAAGCTTTGGTACTGGCTCCAACGCGTGAACTTGTTGTGCAAGTTGAGCAAAATATCAAACTGTACAGTCAAAATTTATCCATCAATTCGATGGTGATGTATGGTGGCGTAGACAGTAAACAACAAAAACAGCGTTTAATTGAAGGCATCGATATCTTAGTCGCCACTCCTGGCCGTTTACTTGATATGTATACCCAACGTGCTGTTAATTTTGATGAGTTAGAAGTTTTAGTCCTAGATGAAGCTGACAGAATGCTTGATATGGGCTTTATTGAAGACATTAACCGCATTATCGAACTTTTACCTGATGACCGCCAAAATATGTTGTTTTCGGCAACGCTTTCTAATCAGGTACGCGCTTTAGCGAAATCAGCGATGAAAAAACCAGTGCAAATATCAGTCGAAGCTGACAAAGATGCACAGCCAAAAATCGAGCAATGGTTAACCACGGTTGATAAAGATAAAAAATCAGCATTGTTAAGCCATTTAATTAAAGAAAACGATTGGCAACAAGCCTTAATTTTTATCGAAACTAAACATGGTGCAGCAAAGCTTGTCACTCAACTCGAAAAGCGTGGCATTATTGCTGAATCATTCCATAGCGGTCGTAGCCAGCCAATCCGAGAACAAATTTTAGCGGACTTTAAAGCTGGCAAAATCAGCTATTTAATCGCAACTGGGGTGGCATCTCGAGGCATTGATATTGATGAACTACCGTTAGTGATTAACTACGACCTGCCATTTCCTGCTGACGACTATGTTCATCGCATTGGTCGTACGGGACGTGCTGGCGCAAAAGGCTTGGCTGTTTCTTTAGTCTCAAAGGATGACTTTAAAAATTTATGCGCTATTGAACGTCGTTTAGGCCATATCATCGAGCGTAAAGAAGTAGACGGCTTTGCACCTCGTAAAGAAGTGCCTATTTCAATTTTAGATTTTGTCCCTAAAAACCCTAAAATGCCAAACTCTTCCAAACCTAAGTCAGCAAACGCTGGGGCAAAAACAGAGGATGACAAACCACGCTTATCACGGGGTAAATCAGATAAGCCCAAGAACAATCATTACAATAAAAATAAAGCAAAGAAATTTAACCAAGAAGACAATAAAAAACCCTACGAGAATTCAAAAAATAATGCTCGTAAACAGACAAGATCTGACTCAGCACCTACATTTTCAGTCCCAAATGGCACTGGCGCAGTTAACCCTTGGAAGCAATAAGCACTTCGTTGGTATAGTGGTGTCAATACGATAAAGCCTGCGTTATATTTCGCAGGCTTTTTAGTTGTTGCGATTAAAGCAGCACTCAGACTACTTTTTTATATTAACTCGCCAAGGCGGGTTAAGCCGATTTTCTCCAGCCCAATACAATTTAATTTTATTACCAGATGGGTCAAATAAAATCGCTTCGCGCCATAAATAGCCGGCATCCACAGGTAGCTGATAAAACTCAACCCCTTTCGTCAATAAATCATTAACCCATTCATCTAACGCTTCATGCTCAAAGTAAATGACACTGGAATTTACCGCATCATCCACTAACTGTGGTTTATCTTGCTTAAAAAGCGAAAATGTTGCGTCGCCGTCTGGACACATAAAACGAGCATAATGATTGCTACTAACAATTTGGATAAAGCCCAGCGTCAGATAAAAATTGCAAGCAAGCGACAAATCATTCACAGGTAAAGTGACTTGGTTTAATCGCATAATGCCTCCATTTATTCGGCTTAGTATTGGTTTCTTTCACTCGGAATATCTGTTGTATATTGAACAAACTCAACTTCATAACCGTTGGGATCGTTATAATAAACACTGTCGTAGTTAGCATCTTTTCCACCAACGATAGCGATTTCAAACCCTGCTTTTTCCATTCTGTTTCGTAAACCTTCGAGATCTGACACCTCATAAGCAAAATGAGCGAGGCCGAGATCGTACCCTTCGATTGGCCTCATTGTTCCTTTACCGTTATCGTTAAGTGACAAATAGTTATTATCATCGCCAAAATGAATCCATTTACGCTGCACTCCATGCCATTCGCCCTCACCGCCACCACGAACAGTCCAATGCGGGAAAGCAGCTTGATAAAAAGCCAGCGTCTCAGTTAAATCATTCACCACTAAATTTAAATGTTCTAATCGCATAGTTTATTCCTTTAATGTTATTAATTAGTTTGTGTACATTTTTTATTTCACTTCGTTCTACTTGGGTTATTTCAGTGCCATTGTGTTGTGAAACAAAACGCGACTTCTAGCTATCACAGCAGCAATGTCTCGTTGATTGGCTTTTAATGCTGCAGAGCTATCACCTCTATCTAGCACCTGATTGTTATTAGCTCTTTTATTGGCTTTATTTTTTACAACTTGATCCATCATTTGTTGATTGATTATCACCTGAATCATGCTTGCCTCCTTGTCTTGATATAAGGGCTAACTTGCTTGCTATATAAGATGAAGCTACTATAAAACCTAAACCTAAGTTGAGGTAAAGCGATATTTTGAGTTTTCGAAATATATTTTTGAAATTCACTTTTAATACCTTAAATTTCAGAAGCTTAAATATAATAATAAAATTAGTAGCGAAGAGTTTGTAAAAGATATAAGGGATAACAGATGCTCAATGAAATGGATTTAAGTGTCGGTCAAGTAGCTAAGCGTTGTGGTGTTAGGGTATCTAGCCTGCACTTTTACGAAAAAAAAGGTTTGATTAAAAGCCTACGTAATCAAGGAAACCAGCGCCGATACCATCGAGACGTGATCAGAAGGATATCAGTGATTAAAGCAGCACAAAAAATGGGGGTGAGTTTACAAGAAATTAAACATGCATTTAGTTATTTACCCAATGAACGGACACCGAATAAAGATGATTGGGCTAAATTGTCTGAGTCATGGCACAAGCAATTAACTCAACGGATTCATTATTTGACCAATTTAAGGGACTCTCTAAACGCTTGTATCGGTTGTGGTTGTCTATCGATGAAGTCTTGTCCTATTTACAACCCTGAAGACAATTTGGGTATTGACGGTGTTGGCTCTGTCATTCTTGATAAAGCCTTTAATGATGATTAACAGTCTGTAAATTTAAAAACTCGACCTATAACGTAAAAAGCCCAACAAGGAAATAAATTCTTGTTGGGCAAAATAATCAGGGAAGATGAAACTTGCGCATAAGTGCAATAGGGGAAATCTTATGCGCTAGGTTGTTGAAGTTTACTCACTATCAATAGTATTGTTTGCTGTGTTTATTTTAATCTTACGCGCTTTTAACGCTTCAGGTATTTCTCTTACTAAATCAATATTCAACAAACCATTTTCTAAATCTGCGCCAACAACATTTACATGATCTGCAAGCTGGAAAGTGCGCTCAAAACCACGCTCTGCAATACCTTGGTGTAAATATTTTCGTTCGTCATTGACGTTAGCAAACTTGTTGCCCTTTACCAATAACTTGTCACCTTCACTTGTAATATCAAGCTCTTGCATACTAAAACCAGCAACAGCCATCGTGATACGGTAACGGTTTTCACCGAGCAGTTCGATGTTGTAAGGAGGGTAACCAGTGTTACCATTTTGCACTGCAGCGTGCTCAGCCATTTTAGCTAAACGATCAAAACCAATCGCACTGCGGTATAGAGGAGTTAAATCGGGAGTTACATTAAATTTACGCATGTTCATATCCTTGTCTAAAGCAATATGTGAAAAAAATATGCCATTATTGGCGTTTATCATTACCCTTGCGGCGTAATGGCAGTTAGTACCTCTATTGAGCGTGCCTAACTTATAACTAGATATGAGAACGTTATTTTTGTTTTCAAGTAAACTTGATAAATTAATTTCATTTTTATTTTATAAATAAAACTTAATCA
>NZ_JBFRJQ010000004.1:232928-356801 GCF_041468985.1 Shewanella sp. 10N.286.52.A9
AATAAAACTTAATCATTAATATTCAACAACTTAAAAATTAATTTGTTTTATAAAAAAAGGCAACCTTACGGTTGCCTTTAACTATATTGAGTACTGCAGCGTCACTTTACAGCCATCAATAGTGGCTTAACTAAAGGTGAGTATTAATAAATACTGCACCCTAAACTGCTCTTAGACTGAACAAACTTAACTTCACCATTTGGCTCATAATCTTCAATATTAATTTGCTGTTGCGTCTTAATATAATCATAAAGCTCAATAGCATCCACGTAGCCTGCTTCTAAAATATTAATCTTAGGATAGTTATCACCGCCTGCGGCGCTAAAGCTTGGGATCGAGAAGGTATAAGTTTCGTTAATATCAAAAGGCTTGTTGTTTATGCTATGGATCTCAACATCTTGATCACGACATTTCACTGTCATATCAATACCATAAAACTGTGCATAAGCGCCGCTAGTGCGCGTATTGGACGCTACTTTTGATAAGTATTTAACCAGCTTTTCACCGGTCATTTCAGCAAAACCTATGGTATTTGAAAAAGGTTGTACCGTTAATACATCACGATATGCGACCTCGCCTGCTTGAATGGATGCCCTTACACCACCTGAATTCATAATGCCAAAATCAGCACGCACTTTTTCACTGTGCACTTTTGCAATCAAACGACCAAGGTTGGTTTGCTGAGAACGTACAACTTTACGCTCACCTTGCAATAAACCATTTACGCGACCAATAACAATATCGAGTTCAGCACTGCCTTTATCTTGGTAAGGTTTAAGCACAGCTTCAACTTCCGCATTTCGTTCAATTGGCTCAGCAACTGGCCAAGCTAACTTTTTACCAAAAGCCATACGCTTAAGGTTAATAGGAATTAATTGATAATCGACTAAATAAAGTTTGTCATTAATGTACTCAAAATCTGCACGGCCTACATAACGCCCCCATTCGTGAGCTTGCATTATATACGTGCCATTTTGCTTATCTGGGCGACATGAGTCCCCCGGCATAAAGCGTTTATCGTACTCACTGTTGCGACCACTCATACACACAGGGTTTTGGGAGTGTCCACCGATAATCGCATCAAGCATGCCTTCTTCAAGCTCACGAGCCATAGTGACATCACCTGGTGCATTACTACCAAATTCGCCATTTTCATAATGGCCCATGTGCGTTGCAGCAAACACAAGATCGACTTTTTCATTTGCCTTTATTTGTGGAATAAGCTGCTTCATTTCTGCAATAGGATTAGTGAAGGTCAGCGTTTCGGTATGTAAAGGATTGGTCAACTTGGGGGTATCATCTGTCGTCAGACCCACTACCGCAATATTCAAATCCCCCAAGGTAAACATCTTGTAAGGCTCAAAATAGCGCTCTTGAGTATCTTTATGGTAAATATTTGCCGCTAACATTGGAAAGTTAGCCAGCTTTGCTTGCTCATCTAAAACAGATAAAGGGTTATCAAATTCATGGTTACCAACGGCCATGGCATCGTAACCAATCATGTTCATACCAATAAAATCAGGTACTGCTTTTTGTAAATCAGATTCTGGTACACCGGTGTTAATATCACCGCCTGATAACACCAGTGTATGACCACCTTGCGCAGCCACTTCTTTACGAATACCGTCAATCACAGTAAATCGCGCAGCCATTCCTGCTTCGCCCGCTTTATTGTGCCAAAAGCGTCCGTGATTATCATTGGTATGTAGTACAGTAAATTTAGTACAGTTGTTATCGTCACATTGTGGCCGTTGTTCACAGCCCGATAAAGCCACCAACCCACTCGTGGCAATAAGTAACGGCAGTATTGTCTTACTCATTTTGGTTTTCAAAGTGGAAGCCAAAAACGTCGGAATCGTTTTTTTCATTATTTTATCCGTAAAGAGTCAGGTTTTTAGCACTAAAAAGCGCAATCGTTTAAACCTTGGTATTAACAGTAAACGTATATTGATTACAAAATTCGCAGAATATAATAACAAATTACCATCAATTCATGTCAGTTTTTTTAAATCAAAACCTTAAATAACAAATATTTAGTTATATATTTTGAAGTGGATTATCTTTATTTAAGAACAACAATTAAAGTGACTATTACCCATTAAAAATAAAAAAAGCTTAAGCTAGCCAACTTATTTAAGTCGATTCACTTAAGCCTTTTATTTAACGCTATTTATTACTCTAACTGATACTTCCACCACAACAGACGCATTATCTTTTTACTGAAACAACTAGTTAATTAGTCGCCCTGTGATCCATTGGCCGATTTCAGTTAATTGTTCAGGAATAACACTGTGCGGCATAGGGAACGTTTTCCAAGTCGACGCATAACCGGCTTTATTTAACGCATCATAGGCCATCTTACCTGCAAACAAAGGGACGACCTCATCTTGCTCACCATGGTGTTGTAATAAAGGGGTTTGGCTATTTGATGGATGTAAACCTTCAGGTAACGCCTCGCCAGCAGGCAAATAACAAGACAGCGCCATAATGCCAGCTAATGTATGCTCAAAACGCAAACCAGTAAATAAACTCATCACGCCACCTTGGCTAAAGCCAGCCAAAACAATATTTTCAGCAGCAATACCCGACTCAATTTGTTCATTAATCAGCGCTTTAACCGATTTTTCTGATGCTAATACACCGTTAATATCTGCACGGTCATGTAAGTCCATACTTTTAATGTCATACCATGAGCGCATGATGTAACCACCGTTAATAGTTACGGGTTGTTCCGGAGCATGAGGAAAAACAAATCGAATGCTGTGATCTTGTGGTAACCCCAATAAAGGCACCACTGGTGCAAAGCCAGCTCCCGAATCACCTAAGCCATGTAACCAAATGACACAAGCTGTGGCTGCAGTAGTAGGTTCAACAGTAATACGTTCAAGTGCAGTAGTTGCAGACGACATGATTTATTCCCTTTTAATTTTTTGCGGCTATCTTAACTTAAACAATCTAGTCCGTTAACCGGAAACTTAAGAATGAAAAACAAAAAAGGTAGCCTAAGCTACCTTTTTGATTAACTGCGTTTCTTTAAATAAAGAGCTGCTATCAGCACCTATTATTCAGCACAGCTTTTAACTAGCGTACCATCACGGTAAAAGTTTAATTGACCTTCTACTGGCGCATAATCTTCTGCTGATATCTCAGGATTAGCTACAAAGTACTCACGGAATACTGCAGCATCGGTTAACTGAGTATCAATGTAGTTAGGGTGTTGATTGATGATTGGGTAATCATCACCACCAGCAGCACTGAAATGAATCACAGAGAATGTATAGTTTTCTTGTTCATCAAATGCACGGCCACCTAATGAAGCAATATCGACAGTACCTTCAGTACATTGAACATCCATAGCAACATTATTCAATTGTGGGTAACCACCACCGGTTTTAACTGCTACGTTAGCTAAGTAATCTTTTACTTCGCTACCTGTCATTGTCACGTAAGCGACAAAGTTACCAAATGGTTGTACAGTTAATACGTCACGGTAAGAGATATCACCTTCAGCAATTGATGCGCGAATACCACCTGAGTTCATTACGCCAAAATCAGCTGTAACATTGAAGTTATTCGTCACAAATTCAGAGTAAGCCGTAGTGAGTAAGTTACCTAAGTTAGTTTGCTCAACACGCACCACTTCACGGTCGCCTTCTAACTTACCATCAGTGTATGAAATCACGACATCAAGTAACTCTTGGCCACGTTCTTGATATGGTTTTAACATATCGTAAACCGTTTGATCTTTCTCGATTTCTTCAGTGATAAAGACTAACTCACCGTTATCATCTTCTTCTTTCAAGTTAATTGGTATCAATGAGTAGTTGGCTAACGTTAGCTCACCGTCCATGTATTCAAAGTCAGCGCGGCCTACGTATTTACCCCACTCATGCGCTTGCATGATGTAAGTGCCGTTTTGCTGATCAGGTTTACATTCATCACCTGGTGCAAAATCTGCGTACTCATCCCCTTCCATACATACTGGATTTTGAGAGTGACCACCGATAATCGCATGCAACTGCCCTTCTTCTACTGAGCGAGCTAGCATCACATCGCCTGGTGCCTCTGTACCGTGGTTGCCATCAGCATAGTGACCCATGTGTGTTACAGCGAACACCATGTCGACTTCTTCGTTAGCTTCAATTTCAGCTAAGACTTTTGGTAGCTCAACTTGAGGATCTGTGAACGTTAAATCTTCAACGTTTTCAGGATTCACGATTTTAGGCGTATCTACAGTCGTAAAACCGATAATCGCAACTTTAAGGCCATTGATATCGAATACACGGTAAGGTTCAAAGTAACGCTCATCCGCATTTTTATCGTAAATGTTAGCCGCAAGCATTGGGAAGTTTGCTAAAGTAGATTGCATATCCAAAGTACTTAGCGGGTTATCAAACTCATGGTTGCCGACCGCCATTGCGTCATAACCGAGTAAGTTCATCCCTACAAAGTCAGGAATCGCTTCTTGCATATCAGACTCTGGTACACCAGTGTTGATGTCACCACCTGATAATAAAATCGTTTCATCACCACGGCCTTCTACCTCTGCACGAATTTGGTCAATCACCGTTTTACGTGCTGCCATGCCATATTCGCCTTCGCTGTTTTCCCAAAAGCGACCATGGTTGTCGTTGGTATGAATAACCGTAAAGCTAGTACAAGCATCACCCGCTGCTTCACATGCTGTTTGGTCTTTATCGTCGTCGCTACTACAACCTGATAAGGCAGCAATCACTGCTGTTGCCACTAATCCTTTGTATAACGTGTTTTTCATGATCTAACCCCTAATCAATATATTGTTATATTTACGAGCTACCCAGCTCTGATTGAATGGTATCAAACACTGACAAAGTAATATGTCATCCACATGACAAAACGTGACATTTAACTCAATAATAACAATATCTTACAAAGGGCATTACATCGAACTTAGCAACAATAACAATGCCGTAAATAAAAACCAGTTCCGAATTAAGAACATTGAAAAAACAAACCCGATAAACTGCTAATTTCATGAAGGTTTATACAAAACATCTGCTTGGTTCAATTATGCATAAACAAAAACGCACGCTCCAATGACCAATTAAACGTCAAAATTAGCAGATTGACATTTCAGTAAATTACGATAGCAATGGAACCGATTAACTTAACCCTTCTACAAAATCGATAGATAGGGTTATATTTTTGCGCTTATGCTCTACTTAATCGACCATTATACTCAATGATTCACTATCAATCTTAGGTGCGTAATATGGGGTTACTACAAAACGGTCAATGGGTCGATCAATGGTATGAAACTAAAGAAAACGGTGGAACATTTGTCAGAGAAGACGCCCAACTTAGAAACTGGATCACTCAAGATGGTTCGGCTGGCCCCACTGGTGAAGCAGGGTTTAAAGCGGAATCAAATCGTTACCATTTATACGTATCCCTTGCCTGTCCGTGGGCTCATCGCACCTTAATTTTTCTGCAATTAAAACAATTGACAGTCCATATCAGCGTTTCAGTGGTCGAGCCTCACATGCTCAGTAACGGATGGGAGTTTAGCGGCAAAAACCAATCACCTGAGGCAAAAAGCATTAGCGGTGCAGCTTCTGACCCATTAATGCAAAAAGACTATTTATATCAAGTTTATCAAGAAGCTAAGCCCAATTATAACGGGCGTGTCACAGTGCCGCTGCTTTGGGATAAAAAACATAAAACCATTGTCAGTAATGAATCGTCTGAAATTATTCGTATGTTTAACAGTGCGTTTAATTTGATAACTGGTAATCAAGAAGACTATTACCCGCAGCGATTACGTAGTGAAATCGATACTATTAATGAACTGGTTTATCACAAGATTAACAATGGCGTTTATCGAGCAGGTTTTGCCACGACACAGCAAGCGTATCATGATGCCGTGTTCCCGCTGTTTGATGCTTTAGACACGTTAGAGAAACGCCTTACGACACAACGCTATTTGACTGGTTCAACAATCACCGAAGCAGACTGGCGACTATTCACTACCTTGATCCGTTTTGATAGTGTCTATGTCGGTCATTTTAAAACCAATTTGCGTACTATTGAATCCTACCCACAATTATCAGGATATTTACGAGACTTATACCAACAACCTGGTATTGCAGCAACCGTCAATCAAGAACATATAAAGCAGCACTATTACTATAGCCACCAGCATATTAATCCCACCCAAGTTGTGCCAGCAGGGCCTATCATTGACTATATGACGCCACATTTTCGTGATGAGTTAAATAATAGGCTAGAAAATAAGCGATAAAAAATGCAGCAAGCCAGTTGCTGCTTATGGGTTTTTCTCGTCGATTAAATGATTAAAAACCACTTATTCAGAAACAATAGATTCAGGGGCATTTATTCAAGGGATTTTATTCAGGAGCTATATTCAGAAGCCATTTATTCAGGAGCCATTTATTCAGGAGCTATGCCCAGAACCTCAATGGCTTCGTAAAACTGCTGATTATTATCAAGCTGAATACTCCAGCGCACAGCGCCAGCATCAGCGATAATAAGTAAACGTTCAGCAATGCATTTGATGTCATCAACCATAGCGGTCAATACGACCTTGCTGACATTTAAACGACATTGTATTTCAAATGGGGTGACGACTAATTTACCTTGAGAAAACTCAATAATCATTTATACAATCCAATCTCTACCAGCAAAATACTGGAAATAAAAATCCCAAGTGATTAACTCACTTGGGATTGGCATTAATGCTCTATTAAAGCATTAGCTCGGCGTTGATATTGTGTAGATTAGTGCTGATGACCGCCTTCACCATGTGAATGGCCATGAGCAATCTCTTCATCAGTGGCTTCACGGATATCAACCACTTCAATGTCAAAAGTTAATTCACGGCCTGATAGAGGATGATTGGTATCAATCGTCGCCATAAACTTACCCACTTTAACAACTGTGACTTGGCGTTGACCTTGCTCAGTGTTTACAATCGCAGGCATGCCCGCTTTCCAGACTTTCGCACCTTGTAAATGCTTAACCGACACTCGCTGCTCAGCCGATTCCATACGTTCACCATAGGTATCTGCTGCAGGCGGTGTCACGCTGAATTTAGCGCCAGCTTCTTTGCCAGCAATGGCATCTTCAATACCCGGCATCATGTTGTCATGGCCATGTAAATAAGCGATTGGCGAACCACCTTCGTTGGTTTCAATTACTTCGCCTTGTTCATCGCGTAATGTGTAGTTAAAGCGCACTACCATATTATCTTGAGCTGTCATCGAATATCCTTAATTCACTTCGATTTCAATAGTTGCCGCAGCTTAACAAATCGACTAACAAGCTGCCAGCAAAAAGCCGATGTTAATCGGCTTTGGTAGTGATTTAGCGATTATCTGGTAATCAAACAACACGACTCATGACTTTTTGATACCTATCTTGCTTATCGCTCACTTCGCTGCGTTACTGACCGTTATATGGACTCTGGGTTATTGGTTACCAATATCCATTCCCAATGCGGCAAAGGTTTTCTCATCAGGAAAACCATCAGCAATTAAATTTTTGCTGCGCTGAAATGCCTGTACACCAGCAATTGAATTACGCCCCAGCACACCGTCTGGTTTACCCACATCAAAACCAAGTTCATTTAATTTGGCTTGCATTACTTTAATATCACTACGATTGAACATACCATGCTCTGGCGCACTAACATGTAAAGGAGCAGCGCCATTGATACGATCTGCCAAATGACCGACTGCAATGGCATAAAACTCTGAACGATTCCAACGCATAATCACATCAAAATTGTCATAGCCTAAAAACGCAGGCCCTGTATGACCAGATGGAACATACAAAGAGGCTTTCATGTCAGGAGTTGATAACGGCTTGCCGCTAGTTTGGGTGATATTCAATGCAGCCCACTGGGTTAAAGGCTGTGAGTGTTTTCGTCCAAGATATTGATAATCATAATTCTCGGGCAAGGTCACTTCTCGACCCCAACGCTCGTTAGCTTTCCAACCTAATTGCTGTAAAAAATTCGCCGCTGACGTTAATGCATCTGCGGTGCTGTTCCATAAATCCACTTTACCATCGCCATCGCCGTCTACAGCATATTTGGCATAGTTTGTCGGCATAAATTGGGTATGCCCCATAGCGCCAGCCCATGAGCCAACCATGGTCGCGTCGTCAAAGTTATACTTTTCTTTTAATTTTAATGCTTGCATTAATTCATTAGTAAAGTAGTCACTGCGTCGAGGATCGCACGCTAATGTTGCTAGCGAATTGAGCACCGACATTTTACCTTTATAGCCGCCAAAGTTAGTTTCTAACCCCCAGAACGAAATAATGTATTGCCCAGGAACGCCATACTCTTTAGTTAACTTGTTAAGTAATTCACGGTTTTCAGCCAGTAACCGACGACCTTCTTTTACACGCCAATCAGTTACGCGTTTATTAAAGTAATTACCAAAGGTTTGGCTAAATTCTGGTTGCTGGTTATCAAGCTCAATAACACGAGGAATAAACTTCAGGTTAGCCACGCTAGTATTGATAGTTTGCTCAGACAAACCCTCACTTCGTGCTGTTACTTTGAGTTTATCGACACATTGGGAAAAATCGTCAACAGCTGCAATAGATTGAAGACTAACAAAACAGCTAGAAAAGAATAACGCTGACTTTAAAACGGAAGAATACTGTGAACTCACCATAAATGAATACTTCTACAAATAATGACTGTCCACATCGTGACTGATAGCGATACAGGAAACAAGAGCCTATACGGCTTAAATATCGAAATTATGTGTTTATCTGGTTAATTAAGCTTCATGTTTCATCAGCTTTTGTCACATTAGATTAATAGTGTTTTGTATTGAATAGAGTTACCGTATAATCGACACGTTAATTGAATTCATCAAAGAGACTAATCATGATTGAACAAACCCCTGCTGTTGCAAGCTTTATTGAGAACGTTAAAGAACACCAAGTCCTTTGGGGCTTAGCCGATGAAACGGGCGAAGGTTGGGTTGTCTGTGACTCTTCTGAATTTGAAGAAACTGATGTGATGCCATTATGGTCAACTGAAGCACAAGCTGCTGGCCACTGTACTGAAGAATGGGCAGACTATAAAGCGGTACAAATCAGTTTAAATGAGTTTTTAGAGTATTGGGTTGGTGACTTAAATGAAGACGGCGTATTAGTCGGTATTGATTGGGTTGCTAACGAAGATTGTGTAGAAGTTGACCCTATCGTCCTTGCTAAAGAGCTTGTAGACGTAGAAGCGGAATAAGCACTGCGCTGTTAACAGCCACATAATACAAAGCTGCTAGATGTCATCGCAAACCTGTGATGCTTGGCAGCTTTTTTATATAACGTCATGTCATATAGGCCTGTAGTGAATCATTTACCTCCTTTAGTCGACATTCCTTTTGATCTCAGACATCAATGTTGGTTTTGTGCAGAGCCATCCAATGATGTGTTCAGCTATTATGCAAAACCAAGCACGCCACATCCTTCGCTAACGCTACCCGCATGCACTGAATGCAGTCGGCTTGCTAAAAAGCACCTCTTAACGTCGATCTGGGATTGCCGTGATGCCGTTAAAGACGATTTAATGAAGATTTACCACAAAGACTTGGCCATTGGTATTAATTGGACTGAAGAAGAGCTAGCAGAGTCTGGGTTTGACTGCCGTATTTTATCAGGCTTTAAAGAAAGTGCGTGGATGATGTATCAAATAGCCAAAGGACGCATCAACGCCAAAGGTTGGCCGTTAGTACTTAATGGTATTGATATTGAGCAAGGCTACCAACCCCAGTTTGAATTTGACGGACTTAGTTTTAATTCATTAAATAAAGCCATTACTCATTACTGCGACACACTGTCATTGAATAAGCATTTACTTTGCGAACTCCTCAACATTGTCGGCAAAGAGAAATTTGCTTACGCTATCAGGTTATGCCGCATGAACATTGGTATTACCCGTGAGCATCAAAAGCTATTGTTACAACAAGTTAAAGAAGAGTTTGAACAATAATCTTGCTTGAATCCAGTGGCAAAAATAAAGGCTAATCAACAATGATTAGCCTTTATTTTTTAATAGTTTGCGTTTTAAATCGTTAACTCTCTCATTGTTACTTTAATTATCTAATTCCGATAATCATTTACTCAATAAGGTCTTTAATCGTTTTTGCACAACATCAACTAATAAATCAGGTTGGAATTTTGAAATAAACTCATCACAGCCCACTTTTTCAACCATTGCATGGTTAAAGCTACCACTGAGAGAAGTGTTTAAAGTGATATATAAGGCGCTCATATTCTCATCAGCGCGAATTTCTGAGGTAAGCTTATAACCGTCCATTTCAGGCATTTCCGCATCAGTTATCATCATCAAAAACTCAGTAGTGACATCAATGCCTTCTGCAGTTAACTTTTGTAAATAGTGTAACGCTTGCAAGCCATCCGACGCTTCAATAATTTCAATACCTAACTGACTTAATGTGTCTCTGACTTGTTTTCTTGCCGTAGAGGAGTCATCAACAATAAGCACTTTTTTACCCGGCATATGCTCTGCAAGTTGTTCATCTAATACGCCATCTGACAAACTAATATCGTAATCAATAATTTCAGCAAGCACCTTTTCGACATCAATAATAGACACCAATCGCTCAACATCATTCTCGGTTAGCTTGGTTATTGCAGTGAGGTAGTTGTTCGCGCCCGCTGACTTTGGCGGCGGCATAATGTCGCTCCAGGTCATGTTAACGATATGCTCAACTTTACCTACTAAAAAGCCCTGCACACTGCGATTATATTCAGTAATAATTAGGTTACAATCTTCAGATACTGGCATCGGGCTAAACCCAATCGCTCCTCGCAGATTTATCACAGGTATCGACATACCACGTATGTTGGCTACGCCACTAATATTGCAGTTACTACCTGGTAAGGCACTGAGTGCTGGTAACTTAACAACTTCTTTGACTTTAAAGACATTAATTGCGAATAATTGAGTTGCGCTTATTTTGAACAGTAGTAATTCCAACCGGTTCTCACCCACTAGCTGGGTGCGTTGATCTACAGTATCAAGAACTTTCTTCATTATTATTTCTCAGTTAACTCAACATCGGCTTCACGTAAATTATAAAATGATTTACATCAAAAAACTGCTGACTTCATCGTAATTACTCAGTGTTTTGCAGAAAAACATACCAATTTGCATGTAAATTAAACAATCACATTTTGAATAAGATCTTATCGGCCAAAATCGACGTATCATTAGATTAAATTACTGAAGTCTTTGGCTGACATCAGAAAAAGCCCCTTGCTACAGACATAAAGGAAATATGATGCGTAAACAATTCATTAAAACTATCGCCTCTGCTGTATTACTTTTATCTACCAGTGCTTGCACCATGCTCGACACTAAAGTCGACGTTGTGGATGATTTTCAGCTAACCAATTACTTAGGTACATGGCACGAAATAGCTAGACTCGATCACTCCTTTGAGCGAGGTATGAACCAAGTTACCGCTAATTACAGTGTAGAAGGCGACAAAGTCATAGTGATCAATAAAGGGTATTTAACAGACGCACAAAAATGGAAAGAAGCAGAAGGTAAAGCCTACTTCATTGAATCTGACAAAATAGGTCGCTTAAAAGTCTCTTTCTTCGGCCCGTTTTATGGTGCATATCAAATCCACGATTTAGTTAAAGACGATAACGGAGACTATCAAGCATCGTTAGTCATTGGTCCCAATAACGAATATGCGTGGATTTTAGCCCGTGACACCGTGATTTCTGATGATGTTAAGCAGCGTTTTGTGTCCAAAATGCGCACATTGGGCATTAACGAGCAAGACCTTATTTGGGTAAGCCAAAACTAACCAATAAATAATGATCATAGTGTTATTTGTATGCGTATATATAGTTGATTTAAAAATAAACCTTAGCCGACAAATAACACTTTCATCATATAGGTGCTGTTATGATACTACCTTTGTTTCCGCTTTCGATTTGCTTACTACCTCAGGGGTTTACGCAACTTAGAATTTTTGAACAACGCTACAAACGTCTAGTGACTGAGTCATTAAAGTCTGGCGAAGGTTTTGGACTGTGTATGCTAAACAGCAAAAACGAACTGATGCCAATCGGTACTTGGGTACACATTATTGATTTTGAAACGTTAGATGATGGTTTACTCGGGATCAGTATCCAAGGACAGCAGCGATTCAAAATCAATGATTTCAACATCGAAGATGATGGCCTTAAACGTGGCAACGTAAGCCTGTTACCTGATTGGCCAAATTCTGACATCGTGCCCAATCAAAAGTTCTTGAGCGAAACCTTGCAGCAAATACTTGAACAATACCCAGCTCAGCTGTCCCATTACAATAAACAAGATTTCGATAACATGTCCTGGGTATGCCAGCGTTGGTTAGAAATAATGCCGATTACCGCAGAAGAAAAATATCAATGCATTAATAGTCATAACCATAAAATGACCGAAGAATTACTTACAAGCATCATTAAGTAACCCAAGCTAATACCACAAACACTGACTTTATACTCTTTCTAGAAATTTTTTGATCCATTCCTGCCGTCTCACGTAATGGTAAATAACAAGTGCATGATTGATTGGTAAAACAAATGCTAATACAGCTAATACAAACCCTTTCGTCTTTTATGTACATCACCAACGTCAGAATATGCGAGCGAAAATAAATGGAAAATTTTCAATCACAAACTGTTCAAAGTCGTTATGATAAAGGCATGTTATCTAAAAATAATAATGCCATGACGACAAATGATTCCAGTGACAATAACGCAATTGATAATCAAGCCAGCAACGATGAAGCCAAGTACCTTGCAGATTTGATGATGCAAGTGGCCAACCAGCGTAGTAAAGCTGCTTTCGCCAAGTTATTTGCTCATTTTTCTCCCAAAATTCGTGCTTTTGGGGTTCAGCGTTTAAGCCAACAAGGTTTAGCAATGGATCTCGTTCAAGAAACCATGACACGAGTGTGGACCAAAGCGCATTTATACAACGCCGATAAAGCCGCTGTGAGTACCTGGGTGTTTACCGTTATGCGAAATCAATGCTTCGACATGCTTCGTAAAGTACAAAATAATCGTGAAGATGCGTACGGTGATGACATTTGGCCACTATTTGAATCTGATGAGAGTGATGAAACCGATAACGACTTCAAATTATCAGCCACATTACTAAAACATGTTGATGACTTACCTCCGTTACAAAAGCAAGTGGTTCAAGGCATCTACATGCAAGAATTAACGCAGCAAGAGCTCGCTGACAAATTAAAAGTGCCCATTGGTACAGTCAAGTCAAGATTACGTTTAGGTTTAGAAAAGTTAAAAGGCTTCATGGAGAAACATTATGATTAAGTACCACCCAAATCAGGAATTGTTATCGCTCCATGCGAAGGGTCAATTACCGTTATCTTTATCTATCGCAGTATCAGCACATTGTGAGCTGTGCCCCCAATGCACTGAGCAATTAATGGCGTTAACTTTAAAAGCCTCTGACGACAGCTTTTCACTCGCGCCGATGTCCTCTATCGACACTGATGGTTCTGATTTAGACGCAGACTTAGATGCCCTACTCGCTGACATGATGCAAGATGACGTACTTGAAGCAAAAGAAGTTGAAGCAAGTAATCAAACTCATGTTGCTAACCATGTTAACGTATCGATTAAAGGACATGAATACACCTTACCTCGAGCATTTAGCCAGCAAATTAACAACAGCTGGCAAGGTATCGGTAAGGTCAACCGGATACGATTAGACACAGGTGAAAAGCAAGCGAGAGCGAGCCTGCTGCACATTGCTGAAAATGGAGAAATTCCACAGCACAGTCACAAAGGCCAAGAGCTAACCTTGTTACTCGCTGGTGAATTTAGTGATGAGTTCAATACCTATACAGCCGGTGACTTTATCATGCTCGATTCTGAGCATGAACATAGTCCTAAAACCATTGATGGTTGTTTATGTTATACCGTTGTCGATGCACCTTTATACTTTACTAAAGGTATCAGTAAATTGCTTAATCCAATCGGTGAACTGATTTACTAAATAGCCTATGAAAATGTTCATAAACAGCCTGTGTTTCAGGCTGTTCTATTTTGATAATTAGCGAATTTATACTAGGTAATCAGCTTTTAAAGTAGGCTTCTTAATAACAATGCTCAAACCTTATGTTTAAACGATCGTAAACTCGATACGAAATGACATAATTGAGGGATACCATTTAACAAAATAGCGAAGTTAACCACTCATTAGCACACTGAATTAGTGTAACTTTATCAACACCCTTTCAGTTTTAGCTTGGTTTTTATACGACAAAAAGACGTATCGCTCACCTTTTAGTCTTAAACTGTTCTATTTTGTAAAATATGTATTGCTATATTAAAAATATACGCATATTATCCACAATGTTATTAAGTTAACTTGTATTTAACTGTTTACCCTTCTGTTATTCATAACTGCACTCGTAAACCCACACTACAAGTCACGCCTTTTGGTTAAACATTGTCATTTGTTTGTCATATGCCTGTGTTCAACTAGACAAAGCAAGTAAGTTGGCGATTAAAATAAATAATCAACACGACTTGTCAGTGTAATAAGCACAGTTAACTTAAGCACACACATTAGCTTCAATAAGCCCAAACTTACGCAACACAACTGCTTAAGGATATTTATTGTTATTACTTACTCACCAGATAGGTGAAAATTAAAAAAAGGAGTGTGGCATATGTCATACAACATTAATGGTCACGAAATTACAGTCAATTTCCCTGTAAATTCAATATCATCAAACAAAAACTCAATAGCTTTTACTGACAGCCAAGGTAAAACTAAAACAACTTTTTCAAAGCGCACTGAAGCGTTAAAATTTATGAAATGGTTGATAACGGCTAACAAGTAACACCTTCCATAACGCTTGCGTTATTCATTTGCTCAGTTACTCAATAAACATCGCTTCTCGGTATTTCCTCTCACACTTTACCGGACGTTTATTAGAACTGAGCAACATGAAACAGCCCCATTCGCTTCACTTCCAGCACTAATACTTAAACAACTTTCTTTAGCTACAGTTAACTTACTGACCATATTTGCGTATATACCTAGCTAGCATACTTGTATTACCCAATAAACCACCTTGGTGTAAATACATAACAGGCCAAGTATTATCGACAGTTTCCGCTTTATAATCTTTATTTAAAAAGTGCTCCAGCATGATAAATCCAACGGGATCATAAAGTAGCTCAAACTCAATGCCAGAATCACACACACGACGCCACATGTCATAACACTGTCGATTAAGTTTTCCAAAGTGATACTTAGTACCATTTGATACAATATGCGGGTGAAACTCACTCTGTGATGTTAACTGACTAAACTGATGCGTTAGGTAATTGTCTCCCCCCACGCAACTGCAGGTTATGACATTAACTGTTACAGTTGGCTGACTCGCCTGCGGAAGGTAGCGCTTAAAAAATCGTTGCAAGAATAATGCTGTTGTGCCCGTACCTGAAGGCAAAAACAGATTTAATCTAGTCATATTCTGCTGATGCATCCAACTCAAAATTTGCAGGCCTAATGTTTCAAGCCCTTCTGCAGCATACTCACATCGTCCACCTTCAGGAATATAGATCTCATTCGCAGATGCTTGTTTCGCTAAATCAGACACATAGCTATCAAGATTGCCGCTTACATGTTTAGGTTTCTCGACAATATTGGCGCCATTATTAAGCGCTGCTAGGTAGTTCCCCTGTGGGTTTTGTTTAAGATAATCAGCGATATGATCCACATGATAATCTAACTGCCATCCGCGCAACTTAGCCAGCACTGCAAGTGAATGTAATGAATTAGCTTGAGGTGAACCGTATCCAATAACCTTATTGATATGAGGAAAGTCCTGGGTCAAGAAGAATTGAAACTTACGGGCTTTGTTTCCGCTAAAATCAGGATGAATCAAGTCATCTCGCTTAACAAAAACCTCACGATCAGCAAATCTCATTTTATCAACGGGCGTGTCGATTGAGATATCCGCAAGAGATACATTAGAGCCAGCTGCAAACATAAGTAACGTCGCTTAAATAAAGAGTTATAGTCTGTAGTGGTATTTTAACTAACTATTAGCGATTTTCGCTATCATCAATTGTCGACAGCCCAAACTAAGTCAAGTAATGTCTTCTAACCTTCTAAATAAATCAAAATAAAATCAATAATTATCAACCACTTAAAATAAACAGAAAAGCTAATGAAAATATTGGCATAGTTTTGGCTTTCTAGTGATTATTATCACCAATGGAATATTGGTCATTTCATTAACCAGTTTTGTATGACTTAGGGAGCACCAATGTCAGTCTTGAGATTAATTTTTAATATCGCATGGTTCATCATGGGCGGATTTGTAATGGGTCTAGCATGGTGGCTAGCAGGCTTATTGTGTTTTATCAGTATTATTGGTATTCCATTTGGCCGTGCTTGCTTCGTGATTGGTGAAATGGCGTTCTGGCCATTTGGACAAGAAAACGTTAACCGTAAACATTTAAAAGGATTTGAAGATATTGGTACTGGTCCATTGGGCATGATTGGCAACGTTATTTGGTTCTTATTCTGTGGTATTTGGCTCGCGATTGGTCACTTAACCCATGCTGTAGCTTGCTTTGTTACCATTATCGGTATTCCGTTTGCAATACAACACGTAAAACTCGCACTACTGAGCTTAACACCAATTGGCCAAACCGTTGTGGCAAAAGAAAGCTACTAACAGGTCACTTATGACTGAAAGCAAAGATATTGGACAGTAGCGTTAAAACAAAAACACCTTATATTCAGCTAGCAGATTATGAGGTGTTTCTGTTCAGTTTTAAATAGAGTAAACCATTCTAAATTTCGTTATTTTTGTGGTTAAAACCAGCAATAAAAAACTCTACTTTGCCACAAGATTTACAGGCAAACATATCAAAATCTTCTTTATTAACAAACAGCTCGCCAAGTTCACCTAAAACGCCCCAGCGCGTACCTTCATGAAAACTTTTAGTACCAATAAATGTAAGGCTACTCTTGCATCGAATACAATCAATACTCGCTTTGTTAGGTGAAGCGACTGGCGCTGGTTGACCTTTTTCACAGTTACAATTCCAACAAACTTGAAAGCCATCATCAATGACGGTATTACAATTTTCGCATGTCCACGACATCCACTTTCTCCTATGACGCTAACACACTAACAATATGCTGAAATTCTGCTTCAGTCACAGGTTGAACACTCAACCTTGCCCCTTTACTCACTAATACCATATCAGCAAGTTGAGGATCAGCTTTAAGCGCTTTTAAGGTAATAATCTGCTTAAAGGTTTGCCGATAAGTTAAATCCACAGCAACCCAGCGCGGATTTTCAATATCTGATTTAGGATCATAATAACTTGACTCATTATCAAAAGCACTCTGGTCGGGATAAGGCTCAGATGATACTGTCGCCAAGCCAACAATACCCGGCACTTTGCAACTGGAATGATAAAACAATACCGTATCTCCCACTTTTACCGCATCACGTAAAAAGTTACGCGCTTGGTAATTACGGATCCCTTCCCAAGGTTCAGTTTGGTTTTCACATTGCTGTAAATCGTCAATACTGAACTCGTCTGGCTCAGACTTCATTAACCAATACGCCATTTTGCAATCCTATTGTTTAAGCTACTTTTGATGAGTATTGTAGTATGTTTCTTTTTTAGATCTTTGATTTTGCAATCGGCAGAGATGCATCACTGCCCCACTCACTCCACGATCCATCATATAAGGCAGCATCATATAACCTTGTATCTGTTCCACTTGATATAAGCGCTACCAAGCCAATACAAGCAGTAATTCCTGAGCCACAGCTAAATACAACCCGCTTACTATCTTCAGGTAATATGCTGGAAAATAAATGGCGCAATTCATTAGGACGCTTGTATGTATTACCATTTAGCACATTGGCAAAAGGGAGATTTATTGAGTCAGGAATATGGCCGCTTCTCACGCCTTGTCTTGGTTCATCAACCAAGCCATTAAAACGCGCAGTAGCCCGAACATCAATCACACTAAATTTTTTATCAGTGAGGTTGATTAACACTTCTTGTTTTGACACAAGCTGACGAGCATCGAAACAAGAGTCCATAAATGAGATCACATCACTGCCAACATTAACTAGGCTTTCTACGTTTTTCGTATCAATGGTTAGATATTCAGATGAAGTTGGATAGCCCTGTTTAATCCATTCAGGCAGACCGCCATCTAAAATAAACACATTACTCAAACCAAACGTATGAAATATCCACCACGCACGTGGAGACGAATATATTCCCTGATTATCATATAAAACAAGTGTTGAATATTCTGAAATACCCAGCTTATTGATAACCTTATTCACTTGGCTTTGGCTCGGAAATGAGTGCACACCAGCACTGTCGGTATCGACTAAATCTACGTTAATATCAAGAAAATGACTATTAGGTATCGTCACTAATTCATCATAAATAATAGGCTCTTTGCCAATCACCTTATCCATACTGACATCAATAATCATCACAGCGTCATCATTGCATTTTTCATACAAGCAGCTAACGGACATTAACGGGTAATTATTTGGTTTTCGATTCATGTATTTTCAACCGTGCTTTAATTAGCTAATTACTACTCATTGTTTTTTGATACATTAACACAGTGAAAAGGTGAGGTTTAAGCTGGCTTGCAAAAGAATTTTTAATTGGGATATGCAGTTGCTTCCCTATCAATATGCTTCACAAAAGATGGCAACAAAACGCCACGACTTCGGCCTTTCAGCTCCCTAACGTCATTGGATACAAAAACACGATAAAGACTTGCAATTCACAAGCTTTTATTGAGTGACAGTAGATACTTGAATGCTAAGTTAAACGACTGTCGATTGATGTTGTTTACTATCAAACAATGCGAACTCTTCTAAAATAAGATCGGTAAATAATTGCCCCGCTCGCCCTAACGGCCGCTCCAGTGTAGACACCAATTGTGGGGTAAATCGAAAGCGGTGGCCACCAACAAAATCGACAATGGCTAATTGCTGAGTTTCAATTAACTCACTGATTAAAAACTCTGGCATCCAACCAAAACCTAAACCTTTTAATAAGGCGTTTTTCTTCATGATAAAGCCAGATAGGTAAAACACTTTATCACCGCCAAATTGCAGTTCGTCTCGCTGCTTTGTTGGTGATGAATCTTCAATGGTTAATTCAACATGTTGCTGCAGCTCTGACAAGCTCACATTACTTTTATTAGCTAGCGCATGTTGGGTTGAACACACCAATAAACTGGTGACAGTCGGCAATGTGGTGGCAGAAAAATACGGCGCTGCGATATAGTCTTTCACTAGCATTAAATCGGCTTTATCTTGCTCAAATCTATGCTGCACCCCGCCTAAAAATTCCATATTAAGTTGCACTTTCGTCGGCACATTATTCTCTGACATACGTTTTAGGGCAGTCATGATTGGCTCCATTGGTAATGCGCCATCAATAACGAGCTCAAGTTTCGGCTCCCAACCTTCGCTAAAGCGGCTGGCTAAATGCTCGATATTGGATAAATGCTGCAACAAACGCTGGCCTTCGGCCAAAATCACGCGTCCTTCTGGTGTGAGCTCTGCACGATACTGATCTCGATTAAATAATTCGACGCCTAAATGCTGCTCGAGCTTTTTAACTTGATAGCTCACTGCAGATTGCGCCTTGTGTAGTTTTTCGGATGCTTTAGCAAAACTTCCTTCTTCAACAAGCACTTGCAGTACATTAAACGCTTCAACATCAATTTTCATCGTACACCCCAAGCTCAGTTGCTGTTCAGTAGCCGTGACACTATTGTAAACAAAACAATACCATCTAAAAATTTGATGGAGTTACGCGCTTTATTATTCTTTTTTTTGTTCATACTAGCAACTAAATTGATAACTAGATCACAAAGTGGTTGATTTAATTGCGCTAGAAAACCCATGTTGCAGATGCGTAAAGTATGTATTTAGCACATACAAATAACAAAAAAGAATGCGCCAATGACGATATCGATCGCTTATATTTGAATTTAAGGAGTCAGTATGCCGGTTTATGTTCAGCAAGGTCAGATACCTGCTAAACGCCATATCGCTTTTGAAAAAGAATCAGGCGAGCTTTACCGTGAGGAGCTTTTTTCAACTCATGGTTTTTCAAATATTTACTCCAATAAGTATCACCACAACATGCCAACCAAAGCCTTGGCTGTTGCGCCTTATGCATTAGATCACGGTGAAGCTTGGCAAGATTCGTTAATCCAAAACTACAAATTAGATTCGCGCCAAGCAGATTGTGACGGTAACTTCTTTAGTGCCCGTAACAAAATTTTTTATAACGCTGACGTGGCGATGTATACCGCTAAGGTAACTCAAGATACTCATGAGTTTTACCGTAATGCTTACGCTGACGAAATTGTATTTGTGCACAATGGAGAAGGCACACTCCTAAGTGAATACGGCGAGTTAGCCGTTAAACAATGGGACTATTTAGTCATTCCTCGTGGTACCACCTATCAGCTTAAATTTAATGATTTAACGAATGTCCGTTTGTTTGTCATTGAAGCTTACTCGATGGTTGAAGTACCGAAGCATTTTAGAAATGAATACGGCCAAATGCTTGAGTCTGCTCCTTATTGTGAGCGAGATATTCGCACTCCACTACTTAAAGATGCCATAGTTGAACAAGGCGAATTCCCATTAGTCAGTAAGTTTGGTGATAAATACCAAGTCACCACTTTAGAGTGGCACCCATTTGATTTAGTGGGCTGGGATGGCTGCGTCTACCCTTGGGCATTCAACATCACCGAATATGCACCTAAGGTTGGTAAAATTCATTTACCGCCGTCTGATCACATCGTTTTTACTGCTAATAACTTTGTCGTATGTAACTTTGTACCACGCCTGTATGACTTTCATCCGCAATCGATTCCTGCACCTTATTACCACAACAACATCGACAGCGACGAAGTGTTGTATTACGTCGACGGTGACTTTATGAGCCGCACAGGCATTGAAGCGGGTTATATGACTTTACATCAAAAAGGTGTCCCCCACGGACCGCAACCAGGTAAAACCGAAGCCTCCATAGGTAAAACTGAGACTTATGAGTACGCCGTTATGGTCGACACTTTTGCACCACTGAATTTAACCGCTCATGTAAAAAACTGCATGAGCGACGATTACAACCGTTCTTGGATTGAATCATAAACACTGATTCACCTTTACATAATCAAACGTCACCAAAGAGTGGCGCTAAAAGCAAAATAAATTAAGGAAAACACAATGGCGAGCGAAACAAACCCACTTGGTCTTTTAGGCATTGAATTTACAGAATTTGCCAGCCCTGACACTGATTTTATGCATCAAGTGTTTATTGACTTTGGTTTTTCTATGCTTAAAAAAGCAAAAGCGAACGATATTGTTTACTACAAGCAAAATGACATTAACTTTTTACTGAACAAGTCTAAGCAAGGCTTCTCGGCGGACTTTGCTAAGTCACATGGCCCTGCTATTTGTTCTATGGGTTGGCGCGTTGAAGATGCTGAATTTGCTTTTAACGAAGCTGTTGCACGTGGTGCAAAACCAGCTGACGATGCAGCTAAAGATATGGCTTACCCTGCTATTTACGGTATTGGCGACAGCTTAATTTACTTTATTGATGTGTTTGGTGAAGCGCAAAACATATACAAAAATGATTTTGAAGATTTAGCCGAGCAAATGATTGTTGAAGAAAAAGGCTTCATGGAAGTCGACCACTTAACCAACAATGTTTATAAAGGCACCATGGAAAAATGGGCAAACTTTTATAAAGACATTTTTGCTTTCACTGAAGTTCGTTACTTTGACATTAGCGGCGCACAAACGGCATTGGTGTCTTATGCTTTGCGTTCACCAGACGGTAGCTTCTGTATTCCAATCAACGAAGGTAAAGGCAACAACAATAACCAGATTGATGAATACTTAGGTGAGTACAATGGCCCAGGTGTGCAGCATTTAGCATTCAGAAGCCGTGATATTGTTGGCTCACTTGATGCGATGGAAGGCACTGCGATTAAAACGCTAGATATTATTCCAGAGTATTACGACACGATTTTTGATAAGTTGCCACAAGTGACTGAAGATCGTGATCGCATTAAACATCACCAAATTTTAGTTGATGGCGATGATGAAGGTTATTTACTGCAAATCTTCACCAAAAACTTATTTGGCCCTATCTTCATTGAGATCATTCAACGTAAGAACAATCTAGGCTTTGGTGAAGGTAACTTTAAAGCTTTATTTGAATCTATCGAGCGAGATCAAATGAAACGTGGTGTGCTTTAACCTATTTGTCATGCGAATTAAGGCTTAATCCTCTCCCCGAATTACGCCCTTAAGCGCATGTTAAGGCTAAAGCAAAAGCCCGCTGTTATTAACAGCGGGCTTTTTACATTAAAAGGGTCAGGAAATATTTATCAAAGATTAACTGATGTACAAAAGAGATGACTAAAGTTTTCATCGACACAAGCGGCTGGCTTTTACCAAATTAAAACGGCACTTCACATTCAATATTCATCAATTGTTTGGTAACTGGATGGGTAAAGCTTAAATAGCTAGCATGCAATAGTAACCTTGACGCAAGAGCATGTGACTCACTATTGCAATATAAGTCACACCCTAAAATGGGATGGCGTATATATTGGCTATGAATTCTTAATTGATGAGTACGCCCTGTTATTGGAGTGAACTTCACTTTTGTGATTGGTATTTGTTGAGTGCTAGCGCTATCTACTATTGTCAGCATAGTTCGCTCAAGTACTTCAAACTCTGATTTCGCTTGTTTGCCAGAATCAGGGCAAATCTTCATGTAAGGAAAGTTTTCAGTATCTTTCGCAATTGCGGCATTAATCTCTCCATATTGAGCGAGCGCACTCGATACGTGACCATGCAAGATTGCATGGTATGTTTTATCAATGGTTTTATCTTGAAACTGTTTCGTCAGTAGTCCATTGATGGATTTATTTAATGCCACCAGCATAATGCCAGATGTACCAAAATCTAACCTATGCACTAAGGTTGCACTTGGAAAATCTTGCACAAGCCGATAATGAACCGAGTCTTTATTCAATGGGTTCTTGCCAGATAAACTCAATAAACCACTGGGCTTATTGATTAGCAGTAAATGCTCGTCTTGATACAGAATTGAGATTTGCTCAGCGCAAGGTGGGGCAATAAATTCAGTCATGGTTACCTAAACCGTCAATCAAGGTTGCATAGTAATAAAAAGGTGGCCAATAGGCCACCTTTTGTACTTAACTTGCATTAAGCCAACCGTGAAATTACAACATAAAACCCACTCTTATTGAGAGTCAGCTAACTTAAATCGAATCAACTCACTAAAAAGCAGTTGATTGACTGTCAGTAGCACCTTGGTTATCAGTTACCGTTAGCTGCACACTATTCGCTGTTCCTGCACGCTTTAAAACCAAGCGGCGATTAACCACATGGCCATCATTAAATAGCCACTGCTGAGATGTGATATAGCCATCCTCGTCGGTACTAAATGAAATGAACAGATCAACGAACCAAAGGTCGATATGACGAATATTCGCAACTGGTGGAATATTCTCGATAAGATCTACCACCTCGACAACTTGGCTTTTGCTGCTAAGTAACCCTTGAGAATCTGTCACTGTCAACGTGATGGTATACGTGCCATTACTGCTGTACTCATAACCAGCCACATTACCTGAAGATGTCGCTCCATCCCCCCATGACCATTCATGCGTTAGTTGCTCATCATTATCGTCAGTTGATGTAGAAACAACATTGACAACACCACCTTGCAGAGCCCAAGTAAAATCAGCTATTGGCGCTTGATTGCTGGGTAAAAACTGTAACTCAACAATCATAGGATCATGATCCGAAGAGCGATATGCATCAGCTTGATAATAATCACTTAGTTGCGCTTGCGATTTGTTCTCTTCATTGTAATCAATCACAACAGGTTCATCGGCATTTATATGCCACTCTGACACATTTAGCACATGTTCAATCAATGCACTATTTGCTAATGCATGATCTACTTGCCCTGCTTTACCATTATATAGATACGAATAAGCGTTTGATTGGCCAGTGTGTTCAAACAACTCAATATAACCAGCTTGCTTCAATGCCGTAATAGGATCTTCTTTAGCGTAAGCATTTAAATCGCCTATCACTAATGCCTTTAACTCTTCACCATTGTCCGTAAACTCTTGTGCTAACCAAATAGCTAAACCTTGAGCGGCACGAGTACGAGTTACATTGCAATTGCCTTGACCGTCATTCATATCTGGATCGCCAATACTACTGCAGCTGCCCCCTTTAGATTTTAAATGATTCACCGCAACCACGAACGATTCGCCAGATGCATCATCAACAAATACTTGCGCTAACATTGGGCGGTTTTTGCTACTATCAAAAAATACAGCGCCATTTTCATCTAATGGCGAATTAGCACTTGAAAGGATTTTCGCCTCACCAACAGGGCTTACCTTATCCGCTTGATACAACAGCCCTACTGCAATTTGATCAGTACCAATAATAGAGTTAGTTGCGCTAATGAATTGATATTTTGCTTCCCCCACTGCAGCATTAAGCTCAGCGACTAAGGTAGAGATAGCTGAGTTTGCGCCAAAGCCATCATTTTCAATTTCCATTAAGCCAACAATATCTGCATCAATATTTAATAACGCACTGACAATTTTAGCTTGCTGACGCTCAAACTCACTGACGCTATCAGCGCCACGGCTGGTTGGAAATCCTTGGCCTGCGCCATCACCGTTAAAATAATTCAATACGTTATAACTGGCTATCGTGACATCCGCTGCTAAAGAGCGCTCAGGCGATACTGTACGAGAGTTGGTCGACACGACATTGACCATTTCGGTCGGCATCACTCGGTATTCATTAAAACCATAATGAAGTACACCCGTTAAGCTCGATACAGAATCACCTGCACGCAGTGTATTTGTTGCGGATAATTGCGGTGCAGGATAAGGGACAACATCAGGGTTTGAAGCCGTTTTTCCATCGTCAAGTATCACCCGGTCATATTGGTAGCTAGCTTCTAGTGCAAGTGCATTAGCGCCAGGACTCATTATTTGTGTCCCAATAAAATGCCTGCTGCTACCTAATTGAGCTTCACCATATTTACCTAAATTACTGACTGAATTAACCACTAAGCTCTGCTCAAAACGCACTCGCATACCTTCGTACGGTTCCAGCCCCACACCTTCTAATGTGGGTAATGTCACCATTGCTAGCGTCGGTAAATTTTGTTGGGTTTGGCAAATTGTCCATGCTGAGACATCCGCGAGCTCAGTTAGGTTATTATACTCTTTCACTTCTGCCTGAAGGCGGACACGGTCACCTGCATTCACCGCAATCGATGCATTTTCGGTATAAACAAATATGCCTTCTGACGTCATCGGATCGGCATCAGATTCAGCATCTGCCATTTGTAAGTAAAAGCCTTTTAAACCAGCTTGCATATCAGCCGTAACAATTGCCTCAACCACGACAGTCTCACCCAGTAGTGGGCTAATATCGGTTGCACCTTGAATCGCATGAATAGCTATTGCTGTCTCGCCGCAAATGAGCTCCACGGGATCAACAGGGTCTGTTGGATCTGTTGGGTCAGTAACTGAGCCATTAAAGTTCCCTAAATCTGAAAAGTCATTTTGAGCAAAACCGAACCAATTGGCTAACGTCACCTCGTCGTCTACAACAACATCAGCCACTACGCCATCATGATCACGTCTTAACGTATTGTCTTTAGTTGATAATTCACCTTCTCCCCATTGCGAACCGGGATCAACCCCAACCTGACCGAGCGAGTCAATAATCTCTGATTGATTAAGTAATACAATGGCATCATCGCCATTAAAAAAACTACTCGTTGACGTTTGCTGTGCCTTGTCTAGTATTTCGCTGCTAGCATCATTATCAGCAAGAACAAACGTCGCCCCAGCTTGCACTTGGCCGACTAAGTCGATACTAGTGCCACTGGTTGTATTTCCATTAAAGTAAAACTGTAACTGATAACCCGTTAAATCAATGTCGCTTTCTGTCGGGTTATAAAGCTCAATTGCTTTATTGTTACTGCTACCTTCAATATATTCAGAAATAATAAGATCATCTGCAAAGGATGCTGAAGTTATCGCCGTACAAGATAATAGCCCCAGCGATAATGCGACTTGGCTTGGCTTAATGTACTGCTTAATGTATTGCTTAACGTCATTTGGTTTAGCACTTAAAAACATGTCGAGACCCCTAGATTTTTTCTTTCGTTATGTATTCGCCTTTTTGGCGTTTTGGTAAATCTAAAAACCAATCGACTATAATGAGCGCCGGTTGCAAAAATGTTAAATCCAGATTTCAATTATCTGAATTAATTGAAAATAACACTTTCGACTTATAAAGCTTGATAGGTAGTTTGCCAGTCTTATAAACCTGCTTTAGGTTAAATGCCAGACACAAAAAAACCGCTCATAGAGCGGTTTTATTAGCTTGATGTACGCCTAACAACTAAAATATTACACGACGTTTAAGCGCTAAGGTTTTAGGTTAAAATTCTGACAGCGTCTTTTTAATTTCTTTTAAGAAGTCTGCGCCAAGTTTTGGATCTCTTAATCCGTACTCAACAAACGCCTTCATATAGCCCAACTTATCACCACAATCATGGGATTTACCCGACATATTAAAGGCTTCAACCGTGTCTGACTCAATCAACATATCAATAGCATCTGTTAATTGAATTTCATCGCCTGCACCTGGTGGTGTTTTAGCCAGTAAATCCCAAATTTTTTCAGAAAGTACGTAACGACCTACAACAGCTAAGTTAGATGGCGCTTCTTCTACTTTCGGTTTTTCAACCATTTTAACGATCGGAGATGACTGGCCCGGTAAAATTGCTTCGCCATTACAATCAGCAATACCGTATTTGTTAACTTCTTTCTCATCAACTGGCGCTACCATAATCTGACTAGCCGTTGTTTCGTTATAGCGACTGATCATCGTAGACAAGTTTTCAGTACGTTGATCAGCACTGTAACCATCAAGAATCACATCAGGAAGCACAACGGCAAATGGGTTTTCGCCAATACACGGTTTCGCACATAAAATCGCATGGCCTAGTCCCTTAGCTTCACCTTGACGAACATGCATAATCGTCACGTTTTTAGGGCAGATAGACTGAACTTCGTGTAATAATTGGCGCTTAACACGCTTCTCTAACGTAGATTCAAGCTCGTAAGATTTATCAAAATGGTTCTCGATAGCGTTTTTACTCGCATGAGTCACTAAAACAATTTCAGTGACACCAGCGCTAACACATTCATCAACAATGTATTGAATCAATGGTTTATCGACAATAGGTAGCATTTCTTTTGGGATCGCTTTGGTAGCGGGCAACATACGTGTTCCAAGCCCTGCGACTGGTATTACAACTTTCATATCAATGTCCTTGTTAAAGATTAAGATTTTTGTCGATGAGATTTTTTGTCTGATGGCAGATAACGAACTTGCCAACACAACGTAATAATGGTGAGAAATAGCAATGTATTTGCAGGTGACTGTAAGTTAAAGTCGACCGAAATATGAATCAGCATAAACACGATGGCCATTGCACAACCAAAGGCGATTCCCTTATATAGTTTATTGTTTCTTAGATACATAGTTCGGCACGCTAACCACAGTGCATACAATACCCAAAGCCCTAAAAAACCAGTGAAAATGACACCATACTCAATTGAGAACTGAATATATTCATTATGAGCATGGTCATAAAAACCACTGTAAAACTGGGGCTGATAAGCCGGAAAAACCGTATAAAAGCTCCCCCCACCTGTGCCTGTTAAAAGGTGTTCTTTAATGATAGGTAAACTGTCTATAACAACTTGGTCTCGAGTCTCAGAAGCAAAGCTTGTATCTTGAATTCGTTGTTTAACTTTATCGACACCAAACATCGAACCTATGATAATTAAATCAAGGATAAAGATACTCATCACTAAAGGTTTAAAGAACCTAGGCTGGCGTTTATAAATAAAAATCGCGATTAATGACGTCAAACCTAAGGCAGTAAAAAAACCTGCATTACCCATTCTAGAGCGGCTTAGCACTAAGCCTATCACCATGATGACTATGGATAAGCGCAATATTAACTTGCGGCTAAATAAAGTGGATAAGACAGAAACAACAAACTCTCTAACATCAAATTTAGCACTTGATGTTTTTAACTCAGACACTAACCAACCAAATGCTATACATAGGCACAGACCAAGATAATTAGCGAAATGATTTTGATATACAAATGATCCTCTTGCTTGTGAGCCATCATTAAAACCAAATACCGGTGAAGCATCTAAGTTTACCAAGCTTAAACCTGTACCATAAGTTGCCTGAAAACATCCTGAAATAACAATAGCAATCAACAATAACTTGAGTGTTTTTGGGGTTTGAAAATACTCCGATAACAACACAATATAAATGACAAAACAGCACGTTTTTATCAGTTGTTGAATTGATTGATAACTGTCAACTGTTGATATGCTAGGTATCCATCCCACAATTTGAAGGCATTGATAGGCAACAAAAACCCCAACAGGTAATAGCAGTTTTTTTTGCCACTTAAACGTCAGAAATAATCGATCATGCTTAACACAGTTAAGTAAGTGGATTAACCCTAATATGACAATAAATATTTCAAGTAAGGACAGTGCCCAAATACGATTACTACCTAGAGGAATGGGTGCCCAGATCACTAGAGCGCAAAGGCACCAAGTCATCAGCATCGAAAAGAAAGTGGTTTTAGCCATTATTAATGCACTTCTTTAATCAGGTTTTCAGAACAAAGCGCACGATTTAGCCAATCAATATTTTCTTCTGATAAAGGTTTTTGTTGATAACGAAAAAAAGAACAAAGTGTGTTCTGTCTGTTATATTTTGTTGATAAGTATTCTAATTTTTTGCGTAAACGCCAATTTGAATTAACCGCTAAAAGTGATAAATCAAAAATACGACTCTTTTGCGTTGCAGATAGATTTGGCCAATAAGCCAGTCCAATCGCCAAGGCTTGTTCAATATTTTCAGTAATATAAGGTCCGTATTCAAAACTTTGCTCACTGTATTGCCAAGCTTTTGGAAAATCATGCTGAATAAAAGCTAAGTTGTAGGCGTAATCAGCATAAGCATTTGGCCAGGTAGGACGGTTCTCTATTGCGCGCATGTATAAATGATTGAACAACTCATTATTTGCAACGGAGTAACCTTCAAACACTCCCCACTCCATCACTTTGGCAAATGTTAGCAAATAATGAGGGTTGGCAGGTTCAATATTAGCGGCAAACTCAGCAGCAAGATAAGCATTGGAATATTGTTCTTGATTAATGGGCTCATTTTGCCATTTATCAACATAAAACGATGACTTAAAATGATATGCACTCGCCAATATTTTTTGCCCTAAAAACGGCAATGAAACCAGCATTGATATAATTAAAATGCAATATATGCCATTTCTGATAGATAGAT
The DNA here is from genome assembly GCF_041468985.1 of Shewanella sp. 10N.286.52.A9. Taxonomy (NCBI): domain Bacteria; kingdom Pseudomonadati; phylum Pseudomonadota; class Gammaproteobacteria; order Alteromonadales; family Shewanellaceae; genus Shewanella; species Shewanella sp. 10N.286.52.A9. The sequence goes on from NZ_JBFRJQ010000004.1 coordinate 262,541, forward strand.
TAAATTTCATCATGATTTTAAAAATAATGACTCAGAAATGGCTCTAGGATTATCAAGCACCAATGCATCAGCGCGATGTTGACCTACGAGTTTTTCAGCGACTTGATATGCCTGTTTTAATTTAGGCGGACGACGGTTTATCGAATGAGAGTCAGAAGCAATAATAGTATAAAGATTTTGTTCTAAAAATAACTGACTTAATTGCAGCGGCTTTTCTCCCATATCACCAAGAAGTGAAGATGCAGTTAATTGAAATAAACACCCCAACCTTTGAAACATTTGAATTCGTTCAGGGTGAGTTTGAAGTTCCCTATTTCTTTCAGGATGAGCAATCATAGGAATAATATTGCGAGCAACTAACCAGCGAACTAATTTATCAGCACCAGGCGGTATATGACTACTTGGAAGCTCTAACAATAACACGTCTTTATCTTGGTATTTTCCGAGAAAAGGAATTTGACTGTTTTCAATAAATGGGATTATTTCTGGGCAAATTCTCACTTCTGCAGCTGTATTAAGGGCAAGGTTTAACTGGCTAAACCGAGTGTCATTCACCAGCAATTCGTATGCTGCATTGATGGACGCCAACGTATTGTCGAAAATTCCCAAATGGATATGTGGCGTAGCAACAACATGGGTTATACCTTGCTCTGCTGCAAGCTGCAGCAGAGCAATCGATTCATCTAGTGACTTAGCCCCATCATCAATACCAGGCAAAATGTGACAATGCAGATCTATCATGATGCTTTTTCGTTATCTTGTTTAATGGCATAGTCTTGGCCATATGCTTGATAATAACCATAATCACCGTTGTAATGCTTCGCTTCTTTAGTATTAAACTGATTAAGCACAACACCCACCACTTTTCCACGTGCTTGATTGATTTTCGCTAAGGTCATTTTTATAGCATCAATCCGTGTATTAGCAGATTTTACAACGACAACTACCGCATCACATTTCGAAGATATAACCAATGCGTCACTGACGGCATGCACAGGTGGTGTATCGATGATGATTTTTGTATAAGACTTTTTCAGCTCAGCTAATAGATCAGCAAACGTTTCAGAAGATAAAAGTTCTTGTGGATTTAGCGGAATAGCACCAGCTGGCATGATGTCTACATTTGGCTTAATATCACTAATAATACAATTTTCAACTGTGTCCGTTTTAGCCAGTAAATTAGCCAAACCCGGTTGATATGTTGGTAAACCAAATCGCACACCCAAACTTGATTTACGTAAATCCGCATCTATAAGCAGAACCTTCTCCATCGTCGAATAAGCAAATGCTAAATTCATTGATACATTTGTCTTGCCTTCGTTGGGCACAGAAGAAGTGACTTCAATGGTATTTAAATCACTACCAATGCTCATCAAAGAGATAGAAGTTCTAATTGTACGTACAGCTTCTGAATGTAAGGGGAGGTTCTTGTCATAGAATGCAAAATTAATATCTTCGAAAGAGGCTTTTTTATTTGCTTTCGGAATGTAACCTAATGCACGTTGAGCCAATAGCTTTTCTACATCTTCATTACTCTTTACCGTGTCATTTAAGGCCTCAAGTAAAAGCACCACAACGCCACCAAAAACTAAACTTGCAAAGAAGGTTAATAAAACCAGCACTTTCTTCTTAGGTTTAACCGGTAATAACGGGACAACAGCTCTATCGGTAAACCTTGCAATCGGCGAGTCAAAATCCCCTGTCACTTCGGTTTCTTTTTGACGAGCAAGAAAGCTTTCAAACAATTGCTGATTTGTATCAATTTCACGGACCAAACGGCGATAGTCAGTATCAATACTACTCAAGTTTTGATAAGAGCCTTTTGAATCATTGAACTGTGCTTGTAGATCTTGTAGCTTTTGCGCGGCAGTTTTTGCTTCATCCTCAATGCCTTGAACAAGGCGTGTAATTTGTCGATGTAGGTTTTTCTCAACGGTAGCGAGTTCTGCATAAGCTGCAATCATTTTAGGGTGTTTAGGGCCGTAAACTTGCTCTAATTCAGACACTTTTCTTTCGACTAAAACGACTTCCCGTTTCACATTTTGAATTGATTGATGTGACGTCACTTCTGGTAAGCTTTCGAGCCTACTGATATCAGTTGCACCATATCGTTGTACCACAGACATGAAACTATCAGCTTGGGCTTTTCGTGACCGTGCTAGCGTTATTTCGTCACGCAGGCTTTCGAGTTCTTTAGCATCTAGTGCTGTAACACCTTCAACGTCAATAAGTCCATTATTGATTTTAAACTCTTCAAGGCGATTTTCAGATTCATCGAGCTTAAGCCTCAACTCTTCTAAACGACCACCTAACCAGACGTTCGCTTTATGAGTCATGCCAGATTTAGCTTCGAGTTGACTTAATATATAGGTATCACCAATGGCATTCGAAACCAGTGCAGCAAGATTAGCATCAGGGCTTTCGTAACTGATTTTAACTAATTGCGTATTTCTGACAGGTGAAACTGAAATATTCTTTGAAAAGCCTTCTATCAAACGTTGTTTTACCGCATTTTCATCGACATTAAACTCCCCAGCTTGTTCTTTGGGGACAAACTTTAAGTTCGATTTTAGCTGAGAAAGTAAACTAGGCGGTTGATTAAAAGTGGGATGATTAATTAAATCTAAATCATTAAAAACTCTTTCTGCGATTGTGCGAGATTTTATTATTTCAAATTGGGTTAAATAATACTCTTGTTGACCAGAGTTTATACCATACACTTCGTCAATTTTAATCGCTTTCGCTTGCTCTGATTCTATTAATAACGTTGAAGTCGCACTGAAAATCGGTGTCATACTTAATAGAAAAAACGAAACTAATACAGATACCAAAACTGAGAACGTCAGTATTCGCCATTTATATCGAAAAAGTGGCTTAAACATTTTCTTAAAATCAACAATCTGATCCATAGGTTGCTGAAGAAAAGAAGTTGCTTGATTATCGTTTTGAATCATTAAAAGAATCTCTGTTCAATTGTAATAGTATCGCCAGCATTTATTTTGCTGTTAATTGACCCTTTTTCTGAGTCGATTTTACTGTTTTCTCGAGATATGAATATTTTATCTCTCGATGCTCTTTCCGTTAATCCACCAGCTAACGCAATAGCTTGGTTAATTGTCATTCCAGGATTGTAAGGATAACCACCAGGTTTATTAACTTCACCATGAATATAAAATGGACGATACTCAATCATGCCAACATATACATTTGGTTTAACGAAATAGTCGCCTTTAAGGCCGTTGTAAACTAAGTGTTCAACTTCTTTAATCGTTAACCCTTTGACATTTAAAGAACCTAAAAAAGGGTAATTAATTTTACCGCTATTTGTTATTTGTGTTTCTAACGTTAATGCTTCTTCACCGTAAACTTGAATAATAATGGTATCGCCAGATCCTAAACGATAACTTTCATTGGCATAAGCATTTCCAGTTATGGTAAATAAAAAAATAACAAGTGAACAAATTATAGTTTTCAACGACCTCTCCTTTACATTGTCATTTCAGCACGGATGAAATAAACATTGCGATCATAATCGAATCTATCTTCAGTTGAAGAATTTTGATTAAAGTCGACTCCTGGTTTTATCAATAACCAACGAGTAACTGCGTACTCTAATGCAACTCTTACTGAGCTAGTGTCATCTTCTCGAGCAACCCCTGTGTATTCTTCATTTGTGAATGTATACGCAACTGTACTTGCTAAAAAGTCAGACCATTCATGTTTCCATTTTACCCCATAGTTGGTTTCTTTAACGTAGTCACCAAAGCTATTAGGATCTTTACTATCACGGCCTGTTGTGAAATCAAATTGGCTGTATGTTAATGGTTTCCACGTTAATTTCGCATCCCATGCAATACCACTAAAATCTTCTCTGTCACTATTATCAAACGATTTATTTTGATAACCAACCTTAACGTGACCTTCTGTCGTTGATGTGGCTTCCCAGCTCATACCAAGTTTGGCATTTTGAGTTTGACTATCGCGATCCCCAGTAGGGTCAAGTTCATCATAACTCGTGTCGATGTTCTTCAATTCAAGGAAAAAGCTACTTGATGATTGAGTATCATAAAAAAATGTCGCCCCTAAAATGACATCATTATAATTACGGTACTGTGTCACTGACTTAAAGTTGGTATATTGTTTCTCAAAATACTTAGCGTTAAGTTGAACTCGTGCTGGCGTCCCACGAGCACCATATTCGTAGTAACCCCCTACCGAATACAGTTCATATGTATTAGGCTCATCTTGTACACCACCAGCACCAGCAAAAATCCCCGTACCTCGATCGTCATGACCATTAATATACATAGCATTAAGGTTAAATTTATTAGATTGATTTATCTCAACATCGCCATTAGCTTTTAATAAGAAATCAAGATAATTATCATCTGAACTATCAAAGTATTCAGCATACTCTAGACCCGCTTCTACTGAATAAGCATTATTACCATCAAGTAATTCGGCTTTAACAGCAGGCGTAACAGTTAGTATCCAACTGTCTTGTTTATTATCATTTGAACTAGCAATGTTATCATCGTATTTCAGAGCCGTATTTAAACCTGGTGTGATATCAACGCCAGATTCCGTTCTAATAACACTCGCATTTTCATTCGCAGAAAAAGCAGAATGACTCATAAAACTTGTAACAACCAATGCTAATGCTTTTACTTTAAACTTAGGATTCATTTCCTTTGACCTTAATAATTAATCATTAATTAAATAAACTGTTAGTAAGCGTTTTTTCCAACAAAACCTTTAAAAATAGTCATAAATACAATTTTGAAGTCCCACATTAAGGACCAATTTCGTATGTACGCTAAATCGAACTCAACTCGTTTTTCCATCTTATCTAGGGTATCGGTTTCACCACGCCAACCATTGATTTGAGCCCATCCTGTAATACCTGGCACGACTTTATGGCGGAGCATATAATACGAAACAAGGCTTCTATATTCTTCATTGTGGGCTACAGCATGCGGACGAGGACCAACAACTGACATATCACCAAATAACACATTAAAAAACTGAGGTAATTCATCCAAAGATGTTCTTCTTAAAAACCTGCCAACACTGGTGATACGAGCGTCGCCTTTTGTTGCTTGCGTGACCACTGATGCGTTTTCCACCACAGTCATGGAACGAAACTTCCATACTTTAATCTTGCGACCATCTAAGCCGTATCTGTCTTGTTTAAATATCACAGCCCCTTTCGAATTCAGCATAATAGCGATACTAATCGCGATTAATAATGGAGAAAGCGCAGTAATAGCAACGGCACTGAAAATAATGTCGAACGTACGTTTATAAAAATGTTTCATTCCATTTAGTGGCGACTCAAATACACTAATAGTATCGATTGAGCCCACACTGCCAATCCTTGCTTGCATCAAGTTCTTAAGCATGAAGTCAGGGATAATGAAAACGTCCACTGTGGTATCACCAGTTTTTTTGATGATTTCGGCAATTCTTTTTTCAGCCACCATAGGTAAGCAAATATACAACTTTTGAATGCGACCAGCTTTTGCTAGATCAATCGCTTTATCGATATTTCCTTCTAACAAATTAATTGGTAGACCAGTCATTCTATCCGGCTGTCTGTCATCGTAAAAACCTGCAAAACGAAAACCTAACTCAAAGTGCTGCTCGATTTCATCGTAAAGTTGATGCCCACTTTTTGTTAGGCCAATGATGGCAATATCTTGATTGTTCCGACCACTTTTACGCCTGTTACTTTTAATAACTTTCGTAACGACTCGCCAACTGATTAATAAAATAAATGCAGAGAAAAACCAACCAACAATAACAACCCTAGAAAATGAGTCACCAAGTTTAAAAATAAAAAGAATTGCCGATAAGCACATAAAAGTAAGCGATACAATACAGCTTAATAACAAAATCATTTTTGAGAACTTACCTACTCGCCAAGAGCGATATAATTGCATTGACTCTGACAAGTAAGCGTAAATTAATAGTGTACTTATGATTAAAGTAAAATAGTCCTGCGAGAATTCAATACCATATGATAATGCAGCTATAACAAATGTTGTAATAATTATAAATATATCTACCAAACGATATAGAAAACTATATCCATCAGTTTCTAATGAGAAAGAGTTATTAGCTAACATTATAAAAACCTTAATGTTGATTTAGTTGATTACGACTAAATGAGGTATTCGAACTTAAAAATAAAAATATAATGAAAGTAAGCCAAATAAAGCCAACTCCCATAAATGCACCACTTTCAGAAAATCCAAAACACAAAATAGTGACAATTCCTGAAGCGGAAAGCACTCTATTTGCTGATGCATAATGACTAAATGGAAACTTGAATATGTTAGTTAAAACAAGCGATAGAAAGGCAAATAAACCGACAAATCCTATCCCTAGAAAAACATCTAAAAACGAATTATGTGCAGACTTTGCTTCCCAACCAAAATCCAGTGAAAACTGATGCATAATCTCTGGTCTTGAAAATAGGCCTAGGCCATGACCAAATAAAGGTTTATCCATACCGACATAAAACAGTATTTCCCACAACTCCGTTCTGCCAGTTAACGTAGGGTCTTTACCTAAAGCATAGGTAATTTGCTCAAAGTACACTGAAAAAGTGAACGTACTAACAAACACAATGACGAGAAATAAATAGTAAAGAATGACTCTGACTTTAGGGTTGGACAAACTTAGAATAAATGTAAAAAAGACAAAACAAATCAATCCTAAACCAAATAAAACTAAAGATGTTGTAGATTGTGACTTTGCAACACCGATAAAGCTTAAAAAATAAATAAATGCATATAATTTATTATTACTCGCATTTTTTGAAATTATATAATACAAACAAAATAGTGAGGTTAATACGCAAAAGAAGCCAAATACATTTTTATGTAAAAAAAGCCCTCTTAACGCCCCAGCATGATTTGCAGCCATAATGCCATATTGTGGAAGAAGCAAAGCATAAATAAAGCTGCAGATTAATACCAAAAAAACAAAAACGGAGAAATTATGTACCATTGCATTTATACCAAATCGTGCACGGTAAAAACATAACGGCAAAATCACCACAACAAAAGACAATAAATATCTTACCGAAAGCCCTTTGTAATGCGACAGCACAATAGATAAGACTATAGCTAGACCAAGCAGCATTAATGAAACTGAGTTAAAACGCAGAGCCTGCAAACATTTAGGGTAAATATAAACATATACAATGATTAGCCCCAAAATTAACGCCTGAGCAAGTTTTTGAGGTAGATAACTTGCTGACCCCAATTGAGACTCAACATTTGGATAACCAATGCCGATTCCTGAAGTTCTAAAAAATACCAGGAAAAGCATCGTACTAAGCAAAATGTATTCTAATCTATCCCTAGTTAATCCCAAGATACTGCCTCAAATGTGTAATCCGAATATGAATAGTTAAATCGATCACCTAAGCGCCATGAAGTAGGTTTATAGATACCTAATTTAATAAATGGGCCTTTGTTGTCATTAAACGTATTCGGCCCCTTCAAAGAAGCAATTTGCTCACCATTAATGTTAACTGCTAGCCATGCTGAATCGGATATTGATAATATTCCTTTTAATTCGAACTCATAGATTTTGTCAGGTTCAATGTCGTAATCAGCAAAAAATAACCGAGAAGAAATAGTATTTCCAGAGTTTGAACAATGACCAGAGTCAGTTATTGATAGCTGACTTTTATCCCAACGATTAAACATACGTAATTGACCGTTTAACACTTCTAATGCCATGACAGGGCAACGCCAGTCCTCACCCATTTTTTTATCTGGAAATGAATGTATTTGGAAAATACTGTGCCACTGACTATCTGTTTTATTTACGCTGCTCGTTAAGAAACTGAATGAAAGACTAAAAGGTTTATCTAGCACTAAATCTGCCTGATTAGTTATTTCACAACGTTTCTTACTTCTTTCTCGGTAACCTAAAGACGAGTAAAAATTATCGGTATTTATTTGATGCTCGCTTGAACTGCATTCGCGTCCCCACTCGTTAAAACTCTGCGATGTTTGCGATTGTGCAGCGCTCGTTAAAGTCATTAACAGGCAGCAAGCGAAAAATAGGGCTAGGTATATATTACGCATGTAAAGTTGAGTATAAAAATTTAACATTACCAATTACATAGCGCTTGAACATCCGCTTTGGCTCTATTAGAAGTCTGTAAAGCCACTCAAGCCCCATATTTCTGATAAATGAAGGGGCGCGTTTCACTTTACCACCAAGAAAATCAACTATTGCCCCACCACATATAATTAATCCTTTATCTAACTCTGTGGTTAACTGCATTGCCACCATTTCTTGTTTTGGCATTCCCATCGCAAGCAAATAAATATCAGCTTGCACAGATTTCGACAGTGAAACGTAATCTTCGGCGCTTGCAAAACCATTCTTTACAGCAACAACTTCTAGGCCTAGTTTTTCAAAAGCGGGTTTAGCAGATTGAAGGATTTCATCGCTAGTACCAAAGATTGCAAGTTTCAGCGGTGTGGAGCTTTGCGATGATTTGTTAGCCAAATGCCTTAATAATTGAGGAATGAAATCAGTGCCATTTAAATTAAAACCAAAATCCATGTTTAAATTTTTAAATAACAATTTGACCCCTATTCCATCTCGAAAGACAAAATCACTATTCAAAAGGTGCTGATAAAAATCTTTATTTTGTTTTGCTAAGTTGAAACCGTGAGCATTAGCAAACGCAACAGTCACCGTTTTTTTGGCTTCTAATGCATTTTGAATGGATTGAATAGCTTGTTCTGGTTGAGAATAAATAGTTAATTTCTCAGCTAAAGTTTTAAAAGTTGAACTCACGTAAAAGCCTTTAGTTTTTGAATGACGAAATCAGCGCGGTTATCCCAGCAATTATTTTTCGCAAAATTGATGCGAAAGTGTTTTTTCGCTACTGTGTTTGTCGTTAATTCATATGAAATTTTTTGAATAAATTCATCTACCGAAGAAGTAACAGACAGGTAACCCTTTGTATTCTCATCTACATCGCAATTGGTACAAACGACAGGTAGACCATACGAGAAAAACTCATAAACCTTTAACGGGTTGCGATATGTGTTAAATGTGTCGAAAGAATATGGACAAATGCCAATATCAAAAGTAGAGATTAACTCGCTTAATTCCTCATAAGGCACATAACCTTTCTCGATAATATTTGAATGGCTATCAATAACCTCTTGCGCCTTAGCATTCGATACCGGACCAACAAGCACTATCTGATATTGAGGGTACTGTGTGGCAATTGATTCAAGTATTTCACTGCTAAAACTGTTATCAATTTGACCAATAAATCCAATAGTGACGCTATCTTTAACCACTATATTATTAGGTACATTCTGGTTAATTAAGCTTCGAGATATTGCATTTGGATAGTAGAAAGAATGACTGCGTTTAACATTTTCCTGTTGAAGTAACCTATTACTGGTAAATAAGCTTACTAAGCTGGTATTTATACATTGTTCGACAGTCTCATCAAATCGGTCATTCCGGCCATAAAAATATCCTTTATCATCTTTATAGTTATCGTATTGTAAATACACTAAATTGTCGGTTGGAAGGTACAAAAATTGATCTGGTTTATATATCCAGTGAAATAATGAGGATTGTGAAATATCATTCTTCATTCGATATAGCGTTAGCTGGCATAAGATTGGCAACTTAACAAATAAAAACAGCAAAAGACTATGCTTAAAAGCGATAGACAGAGGCAATAATGTATATAACTCTTGTTCAGTTACCTTAGATGAGCTTTTAGCGAGCACGTTTTTATTGTTACGAGAGCTTAAAAAAAACCTTGGTCGATTAAAGAACGTACAACCACCATCCAACTTTTCTGAAATTGCCTCAACTTCGCGTTTTCTATGATAACTTGAGAAATCTTCAGAAGTTGAAAAGAAAAATATGTGCATTTTATCGCCCTGAAGCTATTCCATCATTCACAATCAAGCCGCGATAGAATCCGAGCATCCAATAAACACCGCAAACATACATAAATGGGCTGTAAATAAGTAAGTTCGGAACACTAAAGGCATACTTTAATTGACGAACGTTAATACGAGTCACTTTAGCTAACATCAATAATGGCAAGATCATCGCCATCAAAATTTTCCATAACACTTTTTCAGAGTGATTACCGTAACGAATGAAATATAGGTTATTACCCGTTATTGAAATCTTTTTAAGTACTTTTTTTAATGGAGAGTCTTGAATTTGATAACCAATAACATCAGGGGCTAGATATAACGTTTCACCATTAGAAACTAAACGTTCTGTTAACTCAGTGTCTTGCATTCTAGGTATATCTTTAAATCCACCGTAATTAAGAAACACTGACTTATCGAAGATCATAAATGCTGAGCTTAAATTACTGCGCTTTTTAACTTTTCGTGTAGATTGAGATTCATGATTGAAATAGAAGTGCTCTACGTTAGCTGAAAAGTCATTATTGATATCACGATTTAACTCTAAAGCACCGCCAAAATTATTGAATCCGTTAGTAATATTTCGGCGTATGTTAGCAATGGCATTTTGCTCCAAAACAACATCAGCATCAATAAATATTAAATGACTTCCTTTACTTGCTTTAGCACCGATATTGCGGCCTTCACCAGGGTTAAACCGAACCTCTGACTTGATAAAGGTAACAAACTGATATTTTTCACAAATACTTTTAACTTCATCGTGTGGAGAGCAATCAACCACGATGACTTCTACATTTTCATCCTTTTGACTATCTATTGATTGCAAGCAAGGATCTAGGTTCTTTTCTGCACAATAAGAAGGAATGACAACTGACAACATCATGTTTTTTGTACTCCAATGACTTCGTTATAAATTTTTTCTAACTTTACTATTTGTTTATTAAAGCAATGTCTTGTCTTAACTTGCTCAATCGCTGCAGTACTAAATGCCTCTCTAATTGATGGGTTATCAATTAAATAAATCAGTTTTTCGGCAAGTAATTGCGTATTTTTGGGTTCGACCACATATCCTGATTGATTATTGATAATGGCTTCGGGCATTCCGCCAGAGTCAAAAACAACTGCAGGGATCCCCATAGATTGTGCTTCTACAATGGTGAGAGCCAAGGCTTCTTCATGACCATTTTCAAGTTGGATACTAGGTTGACAATAAAGACTTGCTGTACTTAATTCTTGTTTCACCTCATAGCTTGAAAGACGTCCTTTCAATTTAATTTGAGGAGAAATGGCATTTGCTTGTTTTTTTAATGAATCATGTAAAATACCATCGCCGATAATGACCAATTCCCAATCAGGGTGATACTTTAATATGATTGCCATAGCATCAATCAAATACGATAAACCTTTGTATTCAACATTCCTTGCTACACATAATATTTTTTTCTCTTTATCAGCATTATTATTTGAAAAGTATGCTGTATCTATTCCAATATAATTGGTGATAATTTTATGTTCCGGAAATCCCTTTTTGATTAATTTCTTTTTTATAAAATTTGATACTGCAATAAATACATCACCATTATCAGCAAGTTTACTCATATCCTTATGAAATTTATTTAACAGTTTTCCATGTTTTTGTGAATTAACGTGATCAAGGGAAATATCCAATCCGTGAAAAGTTGTAATATGCGGAATACTATTTTTTTTTGTTATGCCAATTGAAGCATAACCGTTTTGCCCGAAATGACTATGAACAAGTCTTACATTATTATCTTTAAAAAAGCGACTAATCGATGGAAGCTTGATACCAAGCTTATAAATAATATCTTTTATTTTTCCGAATAAATTAGTATTTAAAACTAGCTCATTATCACACCTTACCGATAATCCATCTGATAATTTTTCACTGACCAATACAACAGCGTTAAATTGCTGTAGGCCCTCGATGTGATTTTTTATAAATGTTTCAGAGTAAGGCAGGTACTTATTAGTATTAATAGCCACTGTTAATTTATTTGCTTTCATTAGAACGCCTTAAAAACGTGGTTAAGAAGCTCTTTTCAAGCAACATAATGAACGAACTATAAATCAATACACCTATAGCAATTGATGCCATTAACATGTAGAAATTATTTAGCACAAAGTTATCTTGTGCCACTAACACCAGTAATGACATAAAAAACAATGAAATAAACGTTTTAGTATGTATAGTGAACTGTTTTAAAACAGGTATATTTAATCGAACACTCATCTGATAAGTCGTAAATGGTAAATTAAACAAAGACCTAAACAAAATTGACATTACAACAGCATATAAACCTAAATATGGAATTAATAAGTAGCACAGTAATAGCGAAATAACGCTTGATAAAATATCAACTTTTAGCGTTGTTTTTGGTGTTAACAGCGCAGTCAAGACTGTTGGAATATACATCGTCGTTAATGACACAACAGTACAAATAGCTAATCCTATGATGATAGGAACTGCATCAATCCATTTTTCGCCAAATATCGTTAAAATTAAAGGTTCAGCAACCAACGCTAAGCCGACAAATAATGGGGCAAAAATTAACATCGACACTTTTGAAAACTTTATAAAATCAGCAAGTAGACAAGTCGATGTTTTATGTGCAGAAAAAGTTGGTAGTGCATAAGAAATTGCACCACTCATTAATGCAGTCCTTGGCATGTCCACAATTCGCCATGCAAAAGCAAATACACCAACGGCTCCTGCTCCGAGGGTTGCACCAATTAGTAATGGTAACCCTTTGATATACCCTTCCCAGCTTAATTTACGCAGTGCTACAGAGACACCTAGATGAGTAATGTTAATAAGCTCTTTGAAGTCCATCCGACCTGACAAAGTAATCTTTTGAGCATTAATTAAAAAGATAAGCCCGAAAAACTCTATTAAAATAGCTTGGATTACCATGGACATGGCGCCAAACCCTAACGTCACCCCTATTATACCTAAAGACGCTCCCAGTAATTTACCAATCAATAAGCGCTGAGATAATGACTTAAATGCATGTCTTCTGCGTAACAGCGCTGTATAAATAGCATTAAGAAACAATATTGGAATAAGCACAGATGAAGTAAGGGCTAATTGCTGATAATCAACACTCTCTGTCACCCAAAAACTAACAAGAACGAGAAGCAAAGCAGTCAATAAGGATAACGTTAGTCCTCCGATAAAAACGGTATTAATTGCTTGCTTTTCAAGTTTCTTAACACACACCATTGGATCTTGAAATAAAGTACCAACAACCTGCCCCAAGCCCATAGATGCGGCTAAGACCATAGTTGCGATACCAATTTCAGTTGGCGTTAGAAAATATGCGTAAATAAAAAACGAGGTCATTGAAATAAATGACGCGCCGAGTTTTTCCGATATTATCCAAATGATAGAATAGAAACTTTTAGACAACTTAATCTCCAACTATATTAAGCGTACCAACGCTTAATATATCGCTCTAATTTTTTATATTTATTATCTAAAGCTTCACAATTCATTTGTAGCAACTGGCTTAAAATCAACCCATGTAATCTATCCGTTTTGATTGTTTTAAACCCAATAAAATAGCTATAGGCTTTATGTACCAATTTTGTATGTAAATTATTTACAAGAAATCCAGTTAAACCGCGAATATTAAGTCTATTGTTTTTCTTAATGATAAACTTGCTTATTTCAAATAACCTATTGAGATGCTTTGGAATAATGTCTATCCAGTCAACAGATATTGCAGTTTCTGTATTGGGTGCCGCTTCAACATCTTTTCTTAGAAAATACAGCTTAGAATCTATAGCGGCTTCTGATGGGTTAAACGTTCCAAAAAGAACAGTCGCGATATCAGGACAAAGTGTTACTTGACTGACATTTTCAGACACAAACTGTTCAAAAGAGTGTTCATCTCTGACAAAAATGCTAAAGTTTCTACATGTTCTGTAAAAGTCACAATCATCTTTAAACGTATTTAAGTTACTATAATGTATAGACTGCGGCATCAAAACAAATTGATTGTTAGGGAATTTAGACAAAGCTAAATGCCTAAAATTTTGATGTAAGGAGTAAATATCTCCGAAATTACCTCCACCTTGCAATACGCAAACAACATCTTCCTCAATTTGTAATTTATCTAATCTCGCTGGTTCATAAGCTGAAATAGAATCAATGATTGTCACATTTAATAGTTTGAATAGTTCCAGTGTTCCCAGATACAGCAGGCTATCACCAACATTTAAATTTACAGGAACATCAAGAAACAAGACTTTTTTATTTTCAAGAAGTGGCTTAAAAACCCTCAGTAACTCTTCTTTTTGCTCTAGCAGCTTACTAACGCTGCAACTCACTTCAATCACTTTATAATTCCCTTAATCCGTCTTAAAATCCTTGTTGGTACACTGCCATCTGCACCAGGGGTATACTTCCTGTAATACTCTTCTGAATCAGGGTTAAATGCACATTCAGCAAGATTAAAATAAAACTTATTTTTTTGATACATTTTAAAACCAGCATACGTTGCCTTTAATGTATCGATAGGCATCCCTTTTTTTAAGCCATCTATTTGCAACAGAAAGGAATGAAACACGACGCTCAGCAATGGAGATTTCAGCTTTAAAGATAAATATGTTTTATTTCTAGCATGATAAGTCCAACGACCCGCATTCCATGCAACCCTGTGCTCAGCAGAGACCTTGTGACCAACGCCAATATTATGTAAATACTCTATTTCATAACCTAAATTGATGAACCGTCTCGATAAGTCAACTTCTTCATGGAGGAAAAATAATGAATTATCATAGCCATTAACTTGTTCAAAAGCAGATCTTCTGATTGCGTGACCAGCACCAACAAAACGCGTAGTAAAGAAATCTCTATTGGACCAATCAACACTTGATAAACCATAAGACCAACTTGACTCATCATTACTTTCTGTACCAAACCTTTTTATATTAAAGGCAATAACAGCAGTTTTTGGCCTAGTATCATACGCTTTTATTACTTTTTCTAATTCAAAAGGCGTTAGAAATTCAGCATCATTATCAAGTGATACAATATAATCCCCGTTACCTAATTCCGAAGCTTGATTACGCCCTTCTGGTACCCCTGTATTCGTTAAATTCTTTTGTAAATGAACATTTGGATATACATTTACAAGCGTCTCAATATCTTGAACACATTCAATCTTGGAACCTTGATCGACTACATAAACATTTAAATCTATATTTTGTTGTTCTACTGCACTAATAATGGCTTTCTTAGTATCTTCTGCACGATCCCAGGAAAGAATAATCACATCAACTTTTTTATCAATTGTCATTTAAGGGTCCAGCTTATCCAAGTAGAAACTAATTTGAACTTAATTTATTCCCGAAGAAAATAAAGTCAGAATACTTATTTTTATTAAAAACAAACTCAATAATTATCGGTCCAAGAATACCGGTAAATAAGCTTGTAAAAATGATGAGTGATGTATTTTCTATACCAAGTTTATGGCTAACGATTCTCGTAGCTGCTGTAAAAAAAACATGAAACAAGAAAATGCTATATGAAAAGCGACCTATGGCACTAAATGTTTTTGATTTAAAATTAAACACATACAATAGAATACAAACAAGCAGGCTTATAAACACTCTATTCGCTCTTTCTAGCATTTCTGCAAACTCACTAAAAAAAAGATGAGAAACAATCAGCGAACAAAAACAAGTCAGCGTAATTTTGATTAACAAACTAAAATCAATACGAAAACGAGAGAATAAACAACCTATTAAAAAAAATGGCAATAAATAGAAAGCCCCCTCTATCGAAAAGTATTTTATGTTTACGCCTAAAATGTATATAGAAGTCATGATGACTAATAATATAAGCCAGTAGGGTTTCGCATTATTGCTGATAGAAAAGAATAGCTTTTCAATTAACGCTACAAACAAAAAAATGAGAAATAACGACTCAATGAACCAGTAATGCCCTACTGGTAAAATATGGATAAGGAACAAATTTTCTTCACTATTGCTTGCAGGAACCAACCATTGAGTGATCGCAAATAACGTACCGACCGACAACATGGGCAGTAAAAGCCTTCTTGCCTTTTTAGTGACAAAATTATGATAATTTGCCGAAACAGGCCTTAATCCATAAACAAAACCAGCCAACAAACCAAAAAGTGGCATTCTTACATAGATAAAAATATCATTCAGTTCTCTTAAGAAACCGTTTTCGATTTTTAAACCATACTCTGGTGTTGATCCAATGACGTGATACAAGACCAACATAAAACATGCTAACCCTCTTAGACTGTCAATGTTACTTTGAAATCTAGAATTGATTGTAATGGCCGCCGTCACTTTACACACCTTGCAGGGTTATTTTGCCACGCTACCGCCCCTGAATTTATAGCTTCCAGTGCGCTAGGATTTCCAAATTTTGGTTATGCTACTTAAGAACAATCTTCTGATATCGAAAATTCTACTTAGTTAGTCGTTACTTAGCATGGCGATAAACTCTGAAAGCCAACGCTAAATCACAACAAAACAGCAACAAAGAAACACTAAAAAAGATCTTGATGTAACACTTTGTCGCATACCGTTATATTTTAACGACTTAGCTATAATTTACTTTCTTGGCTTCAAAAAAGCGCTCATTATAGTCAAGTTTTTGACACAGGTGAAAGGTTATTTTTATTTTTTTGCCAATTAATCCTGTTTAGCTACAAACGATTATATTTTTTGTTTATTACGACTAGATTAAATTGCACTACAATGAGGCGCCAAAGCACCAATATTTTCAGCACCCTGTTCCACAAAAATAAAACACCCACCTTTTCAACAAGATAGATAGATCAAAAAACTTTCTATTACTCAAAACCCTGTAAACGGTTATGCAATCAATACTTATGCCAACTCGCGAAATTATGGGGTTGAACAAAAAAATTATTATTATTGCTTATTAAATCCCAAAAGTTGGTATCATGCCCGATGACTTTTGCACATAATTCCGTCAATTTTTCGCCAAATACAAGGCACAACAAACCGCAACATCAGTTAATTTTATGTGATCAAAAATTTCTTTTACGTTATTTAATTACATAAAAGCGGCTACTAAAGAGTGGTTTAATTTAACATTTAGATGATAAATTCACCTCGACCAGAGGAAAAAGTGACAGATAACGCGGGGCTAATGTAGCTGACAGACTTAACAACAAGGTAAACACCTTGTTGTTAATTCTATGAATTCTGATGGGTTATTTTGATGAGATAGCAATAAAACAGAAATATTTGTAACCAATACTAAAGTTTAAAATAACGAGAACTAGCTCAATAAAACAACCAGACACACTTGGCATGGCTGTGTAATATATTGATTCAATTACTATAAGTATGGTTTTTATTCTAATGCCGTTACGTTATGATTGTTTAGACATTCACTCAGTTAAGCCATCAATGATAAAAGTGGACAATCGAAAATTTGCTAATTAGTCGCAATATAAATCAACTTAGGCATTTTATTCAGTTGAAAATCAAAGCGCTTAGTGTTGTAAGTCTTATTAGTTTGACTTGCATGGCTACGGTTGCCGATTACTTTTTTACCGACAATTTTTATCAAGACATTGAAAACCGTTATGGCATTAACAGTGTTCAAGATTTTAAAGACTGGCAACAATTGATTGAAGATGGTGAGAATTTAGATGACTTTAGCCGTCTCAATCTGGTAAATCAATTTGCTAATAGAAAGATAAGGTATCGATTAGATATTGATCACTGGGGTAAAAATGATTACTGGGCAACACCTATCGAGTCTTTAGGTACCCGAGGTGGGGACTGTGAAGATTATGCCATTTTTAAATTTTTTACTTTAAAGGCAATGGGGGTTGATGAGTCCAAACTGCGTTTAATGTACGTTAGAGCATTAACGATAAACGAGCCCCATATGGTTTTAGTCTATTTCGAAAACTTGAGAGACATGCCATTAGTATTAGATAACCTTAAAACTAAAATTTTACCAGCCAATAAAAGAACTGATCTGAAGCCGATATATTCATTTAATGGCCAAGGGCTATGGCTAGCAAAGGCTCAAGGTCTTGGTAATGCTAAACCGACTAGTACCGGTAATAAAAATTGGACCGAGTTACTCAAACGAATAGAACAAGGCGATTAAGAGGTATAACTTGAATTTTTCAAATGGACTTTCACTCAGAGCACAACTTTATATCTTGGTTTCAAGTTTATGCATTTTTACCTTGAGCGCGTCTTTATATAATAATGTGTCAAACATGCAAGATTATCTGAATGATCAGCTGGCCTCTCACGCACAAGGGGCTGCGCATAATCTAGGGTTATCTATTTCACCATACATGGATGAAGAAGGCTTAGTGACAGCAGAGATAATGACTAATGCCATTTTCGATTCAGGTTACTATCAATTTATCCGATTCACTGATTTTGATGACAATATTCTATTTGAGCGAACTAACCCAACGTTAGCTCACCGAGTACCACAATGGTTTATGAACTGGTTCACATTACAACCTCCTATCATGCAAAGTGAAGTGAGTGACGGTTGGCGATTGGCTGGGATATTAAAAGTACAATCTAATGCAGGGACATCCTACACAGCACTTTATGATCATAGTATCAGCGCATTAAAATCGACACTTTTACAGTTATTCATTGCCCTAATCTTTTCATACTTCATCTTAAAATCGGTGCTTATCCCGCTACTTTCTATTGAAAAGCAAGCAAAAGAAGTGACTCAAAAACAATTTAATTTTAACCCTTCGAAGCCTTTTACAACTGAGTTACGTACTGTTGTCAATGCTATGAATACCATGGTTGCCAATATTCAGCGTTCCTTTTCTGAACAAACAGCACTTGCAGAACAGCTATCACAAGAAGTATATGTTGATTCGTTAACTCATCTCCCTAACCGTCGAGCACTGCTAAAAAGATTTGATTCGTTACAAGCTGAAGCCCAGATACAAGGGGATCGTTTTTTTGTCAGTTTAGTATCAATGCCCTCACTCCAATCAATTAATAGTAATGAGGGCTATGGCAGCGGTGATAGCTATATTAGTGAAGGATCGGAGCTGCTTTTATCTCTAAGTCATAATATAGAAGGTATCGATGTATACCGAATTTCAGGTTCTGAATTTGCAATTCTGGCTTATGTCACTGAAGAAATAGCAAATGAATTTAGCCAAAATATGCTAGATGCCTTCAACATTGCCAATTCCTCTCGTTTCGAAGAGGGTTTTGCTAACCAAGTTATTACTAAAGTGTCGTTAACCGATTCTTTTACCGACGTTACAAAGCGTTTAGATACATTACTCACACACGACAATTATTTAGCTTCTCCGATGACGTCCAATATTTCGACTCCCAACGAAGCACGTTCGCGCTCCGAATGGGTCAATATTATTTCTGAGTTCACTGACTATTATCAAAATGAAATAGCAAATGCGAGTAGTGCTGATTTCAGTATTAAATGCATCCCATTGGAAAAATTATTTGATCTCACTATGCAACCTGTAGTCGATAAAGATAATAATATTTTATATGTTGAGTCTTTTGTTCGCTTTAAGCATAACGGTAAAGAGCTTCCCACTGTTGATGTTTTCGCCATGGCAGAACGCCTTGGATTACTCGATAACTTAGAGCGTGCTGTAGTAAGCTTTATTTTTCTTAAACTACAACAAATTAAGCAAACTACTGTTGCCATCAACATCAGTAATACAGCCCTCCATGATGCTAACTTTCATCAATGGTTATTTACTTTATATCGCCAATTGCAACACCGCTTACCGCCAATTTTATTTGAATTTAATGAAACAGCAGCTATGGTATCGCTAAATTCCACGAAGCAATTTATCTCTCAGGCCAAAAGCGCAGGTATTGGGATTACGATCGAAAGATTTGGCTCTAGTTTGACCTCTTTCCAATATATAAAGAATATGGACATCGATTTTGTCAAATTAGATGGCAGCTATATCCGAGACATAGAGCAGGCAGATACGCAATTTTTCATTCAAACGGTGACACAGATTTGTCACGGCATTGGAATCAATGTTATTGCACCACAAATCGAAACAGAACAAGTATCACAGCACTGTTTACACATGAATATTGATGGCCTTCAGGGCAACGGTTTATTCGCTGTAAAGAATTTTAATCATATTGATGGACTAACAATCAATACTGCAACCATGCTAGACTTAGCAGACTTTAATTAATCTATTTATCGAGGAACGATAATGTTAAAGCAAAAATTATTAGCATTAGCTATATCTTCACTATGTATATCTGGAGCATATGCAGAAGTGAACCAAGAAGAATTCACTGCTGGTTTGGTCACTGCCTCTGCTGAAGGGAATTCCCCTGCACAGTACGCTCTGGCTCAAATGCAAAATAATCCTGCTGATAGTGCCGACATACTTGGTTTTGCTTTAATTGCTGCTGATAGCGATATGGCAATCGTTAAAAGTGTCCTAGCTGCAGCCCTTGAAAGTGGAATGGATCCAGATGAAATTCTAGCTATCGCGCTAGCCAATGGCATTGACCCTTCTATCGTTTCTGAGGTTATCGAAGAAACTCAAACTGCAGCGGGTGCATTTGCACTGGGCGCAGCCCCAACACCAGGTGCACTAGGATTAGGTGGCGGTTCTGGCGGTGGTGGCGGAACAATTTCGGGTAACTAATCGCCTTCCACAAAAAAAACCTGCATTATGCAGGTTTTTTTTGTACCACTTTTAATATATAACTATCAAAACTGAATTAACTACATGTCCACATCGACAATGTAATGCCCCTGAAGCCAATTGCGACCAATAAGTAATTTGTAGGTCATTTTGCTTCGGTCCCTTAAGTTAACATCAACTTTGAATTCTTGACCTGGTTCACCAATGGTTAACGTCACCATATATCTAATTTCACTACCCTGAGCATTACGAATAAGTGACGTGCTATGAATTCTTGCAGTAACGTCTACTGTTTCATTTTTCTCATTCATGGTTGTAAATGTCACATCTTTACCGACATTGTTTTCCATGTTTTCTTTATCTTCATCTTTAATTCTTAAGTTTGTTGCATGAAGTGAATTCTCGACCGCACCAGTATCAATACGAGTATCAAACATCAAACCAGACTCAACAATGCTAATGTCCGCTGTTGGACCGATAAATTTCTTTTCTGAAACATCAACCACATACTTTCCTTTAAGCCAATTACGACCAATAAGTAGTTTGTAATCCATGGTTGTTCTATCTCGTAAATTAACCTTAACTTTACGCGTGTTATCACCAAACTTAATCGGTAATTTTACTGCATAACGAGTTTCTGTACCTTGAGAGTTACTAACCGTAGATGTACCAACAATTTCGGCAGTAACGACTTGCTTCTCGCCTTTTTCATTAAACGTAGTGAAAGTAACGTCTTTACCCACATTATCTTTCATTTTTGTTGCGCTGCCACCAGCAACAGAAATATCTAATGCATGTAATGATGAGTTCACTGCACCGGTATCCATTCTTGCCTCAAACACGATGCCATCAGCACTAACTGACATCATCTCAGTTTGTCCTAAGACTTGTTTGTCTACAGCAAAACTTGAAAAAGAAACTCCACCTATTAATAGTGCGGCAATGACAGATTTAAGCATTTGAATTCCTAATTATGACTTTTAAAAACAAGGTGCGGGTTTATCGTAAAATTTGTTCGATTTCTTTATCAAAAAGGTTTTTGATTAAACCAGAAAACTCTGTAATAAAAACTGATTGCTCTGGCGTGGCATTATGGCTAGCTACACTTGCTAAAATTTCTTCAAGATCATAGACAATAGCGTCGATTTCTCGAATCACCTTATTACGTTGCGCGAAAGATAAATTAGGGTTTTGACCACAAACCATGATGATTTGTGCAGAGAGTTGATCTTCAAATAATTCCATCACCGTTTGATTATTGATGCTGGTATCTTCTGAAGCTTCAAATAAACCAAGGTGTTCTGTTAAATATTGAATTAAGTGAATATAGCCGTCTTTATCAGTGACCATTAAATGCCCTATTAACGTGGCTTAAGCTGTTAACTATAAGCCACATTGTATAATTATTGAGACAGAGTGAGTACAAACGATACGGGAACAGCTAAGCTTATACTGCTTAATCCAGCTATTTCACGTAATTTGTTAACCCCTTCTACTAAATCGAAATCATTCGCCTGTACAATTACTGGCGCTAAACTGCTTACTACCATTTTGGTATCAGAAAGCTTTGCCACCAATACATCAAACGACATTTGGCGGGTTTTACCATGCAAATCAATAGTGCCATCAATTTGTGTCATTAACGTTGAGCCGACACTCAAATCTGCCAGCAATTTCGGGTTAATCACTGAATTTAATTTCACTTGTGGGTATTTAGCCACTTCGAATAACATGGTTTGCAATCTTTCATCACGTATTTCAATCCCTGTATCTACACTGACTAATTCAATCGTTAAATTGAATGCTCCTTCAGGGGTTAAGCTGCCACTGACCTGTTTAAAGTCATGTACTTCTGCAATATCGCCTTTTTTAACAGAAATAAAACTGACCTTTGAATGCCCTTGCTTGACCTGCCAGTCAGCGGCGAACGCCGATGCAGATAATAGCGCTGTTGACACTAATGCCACTGGTAACGCTGTTAGCCATTTTTTCATCATTAATCCCTTTTGTGAATAAAAACAGTTAAATTATAGATTAAAATTTATTAACTCGACTGGAATCAGCCAAGCTATTATTTTCTGAACTTATAAACGGCTCAGCCATTTATCTAACGCCTGTGCAAATGCATGTTTATCTGCCTGAGAAAAGCTATTTGGCCCCGTTGTATGGACACCACTGCTGCGAAGCTCTTCCATAAAATCTCGCATAGTTAATCTTTGTTTTATATTGTCAACAGTGTATATATCACCTCTCGGATTAAACACGACTGCGCCTTTGTCTATCGCATCAGCAGCCAAAGGAATATCACCAGTTATCACCAAATCACCCGCGTTAAGCTGCTCAACAATGTAGTTGTCTGCTTCATCAAATCCAGAGCTCACTCTAACAACAGAAATATTAGGTGAAGCAGGTACTCGAATTAACTGATTAGCAACAAGTACGAGAGGAATCGTTTTACGGTCTGCCGCTCTAAATAACATGTCTTTTACTGGGTTTGGGCATGCATCTGCATCAACCCATATTTTATGGCTCATTTTTTCTTCTTTAAAGTAAAGTCTGGCTCATTAATCTGGCTTCCCTAAGAAAATTAAGGCGCTAATCTATCGATATTCCAACCGGATGGTAACTTTTGATATATAAATCGATCATGTAATCGTTTTTCACCGCCTTGCCAAAACTCGATACTTTGCGGCTTAACTCTATAGCCTCCCCAAAACTTGGGAAGTGGCACATCGCCTTTTGCAAACTTGGCTTTCATTTCGTTAAATTTGGTTTCTAATGCTTGGCGTGCACTAATTTTACTTGATTGATTTGATACCCATGCAGCAACTTGGCTATCTTTTGGCCTTGTCATAAAGTACTTAGTCACTTCCATCATCGATAATGGCTCGGCTTCTCCGGTAATAGCCACTTGGCGCTCTAGAGGATGCCATGGGAACAATAAGCTGGTTTTTGCATTATTCGCTAAATGGGTAGCTTTTCGACTTTCAAGGTTGGTGAAAAATACAAAACCATCATTATCAAATTTTTTTAATAACACAATGCGCTGAAAGGGTTGACCATCAGCATCCACTGTCGCAACACACATCGCAGTGGGATCTGTTAACTCAGCATGTTTAGCCTGCTCAATCCACTTTTCAAATAACACAAGTGGGTTTTCAGGTAAGTCTTTGCGGCGTAATCCACCTTGAGTATACTCTCGGCGGATATCAGTTAAATCATTCATTAATATCCCTCTTTTATTCTCATCATTATACTCAAAGATACTGATATATGATCATTACATACTGGATAAATTCAGGAAAACATTAAGCTCGACGATTCAAGTCATTTCAAAAGGCTTCACTCTGAATATAGCCACAACACGGCGTCTGCATACGACGCTAAATAAGGTTCAACCTCTTAAATATAAAAAAGCCAGCAATAATCGCTGGCTTTAATTTAGCTATAAACCTTGGTGCTACTTTTTCACCAAACCTTTACCTTCTGCCCATACGTGCAGCATTTCTAGTCCCAGTGTTGCGCCTGCTAGTGCGGTAATATCAGCAGAATCATATGCTGGAGCAACTTCGACTACGTCCATTCCGACTATGTTCATGCCACGTAATCCACGAATGATTTTCATTGCTTTATCACTTGTTAGGCCACCACACACTGGTGTACCAGTACCTGGCGCATAAGCAGGGTCTAAACAGTCAATATCAAATGTGACATACAAAGGCATATCACCTACCCGCTGTTTAATTTGCGTGACGATTTGATCTGCAGTTAACTCATTCGCTTGTGCTGCATCAATAACATCAAACAAGTGCTCCGCTTTGTTGTACTCGGTTCTGATCCCCACTTGAATTGAGTTTTCAGGCGCAATCAAGCCTTCATTAGGCGCATGATAAAACATTGTGCCATGATCATACTTACTACCTTGGCTATATGTATCGGTATGAGCATCAAAATGCAGCAATGCCATTTTTCCGTACTTTTTGTGATGAGCACGTAGCAAAGGCAATGTCACAAAATGGTCACCACCAAAACTTAGTAAGGCTTTGTCACTCTCTAAAATGCGCGTTGCAAATGCTTCTAGACGAGTCGTGAAGTCTTCTTGATCGCCACAATCAAAAACTAAATCACCCGCATCAACGACATTAATGGTTTCACAAATAGAAAAATCCCAAGGCCAGCGAGTCTCCTCCCAAGCAAGGTTAACAGATGCACGGCGAATGGCTTCAGGTCCCATTCTGCCACCAGAGCGGCCTGTCGTTGCCATATCAAAAGGTAAACCGATGACAACAACATCAGCATTGGTTTCTGTTGGTTTAAAATTTAATGGCTGACGTAAATATCCAAATGCATTGGAATACAGTGAATAATCTGCTTTTTCAGCAAAAGTGCTCATAAAACTCTCCGTAAAGGCAATAAGCCAATAACTACAAATATTCTGGGATCAGTACTTCATGACAAAGTTGCTGATAATGACTGAAATCAATGTTGTAACCTTGTTCGGTTGCCAAAGAGCAACTGCCTAAACAAAGGTGAGCAGGAAATCCTTGGGTATTCTTAGGTGAATTAAACCCAATCACATCCCAACTGCCAGGGTTCAAAATTGACAGTAAACGAGCATAAATATCGACACTGTGATTGGCTAAATTAACATTGGTTTCAAGGCTCACATAAGAGCTTTTCTCTTGAGGTGTGATATGAATAGTAAAATATTCATTGCCTTTAATGCCGTTAATTGAATAACCAAATGGCTCAAATAAAAAGTCATCAACAGCGAAATCAGGAAACAGCTCAGATAACGCTAATAAATCCCGTATACCTTGTTTACTCTGATTTACGCCACGTAAATAATCCGCAGCCTTACCGTTAATGTGGTACATGAGTAATTCATTGGTTACGTCTGAATCAGGTGCAATAAATGGCCGCTTTGTACTGAACATATAGTGGTGATGCGAATCTAAGTGGCCAATTCGATATGCATTTCCTGCAATTGTTTTGCGTATTTTTTTCAAGTCATCTTGAAAAGAGCTTGATTGTAAGTGAGACAAATATTCATTTTTACGTTGGTAACTGGCAAATGCAATAGACTCTTCACCAACATGTTCGATGAATGACATCACAGCATCAGCCAGTGTTGTAGTGCCGCAGGTTAACATCACAAAACGGTCTTGCCAGACAAATAAACTAGACTCACTGAGTAAATAAGCATCGCAGTCTTCATTACTGATCGATGACAGAATTTCTGCATTAGCGCAGGCGACAATATCAGCCCAGAATGCTTGTCCAAATTCACGTATATTCAAAGATGAGTCAGCAATAATGACTTCAATCTTTTTCTCTGAACCTTCAAAAAACATATTAAAACCTACAAAAGCAGAGCCGTTTTATCGGCTCTGCGGGTACTCGTATTACGAAAAATCTTCTAAATAGGTATAACCTTTAAGACCTAACTGTAACTCTTCTAGTATTGATGTTCTTTCATCCTCAGCAATATGCTGATTGACCAATTCTTCATAAGTTCGCATAAACGCAACGGCGTCTAAGTTCACATAGCGAAGTACATCAGCAACTGTATCACCAGCAAGAACTGACTCAATATTTGGAATACCGCTTTCTTCAACCCTAACGACAGCAGAGTTGGTATCACCAAATAAATTGTGCATATCACCTAAAATCTCTTGGTAAGCACCAACCATGAAAAAGCCGATCAAATAAGGGCTTTCAGGTGTCCAAGCAGGAACAGGTAACGTAGTCTCAATACCTTGACCGTCTACATATTGATCAACAATACCATCCGAGTCACAGGTAATATCTAACATCACAGCCCGTCTTTCTGGTGGCTTATCAAGCCCGCTCAATGGCAGAACAGGGAATACTTGATCAATCCCCCATGCATCTGGAATAGATTGAAATAAGGAGAAGTTAACAAAGAACTTATCCGCTAACTTTTCATTCAACTCATCAATAATGGGTCTGTGATAACGGTTATTATTACTCAACAAACTCTTAAGAGCATGACAAACACGCAAGTTAGTTTGCTCAGCCCAAGCACGTTGCATTAATGTCAGTTGCCCGACAGAAAATAACGAGTGCGCTTCAGCAATATCGCTTTGAGTATCATGATAAATCTCAATAATAGCCCGATTATCAGGACGCTCACTCATATCAGTCCAAGACATCCACATATTATGAAGTAGCTGCGGCGCATCTTCCTCGGGCGGTTGAATGTCCTCAGGCTTGTATGATTCAGTGCCAATAACGTCAGTGATTAACACCGCGTGATGCGCTGTTAAGTGACGACCTGACTCAGAAATAATACGTGGCATTGGCTGCTCATATTCATTACAAATATCGGTTAACACATTGACGATATTATTGGCGTATTCAGTCAAACCATAATTCATCGAGTTATTACTTTGACTTCGAGTACCGTCATAATCTACAGCTAAGCCGCCGCCCACATCAAAGGTATCGATAAGTGCGCCCATTTTACGCAACTCACAGTAAAAGCGGCCAGCTTCACTTACACCTTGGCGAATATCTCGAATATTGGCGATTTGCGAACCCAAGTGGAAATGAATTAATTGCAGCGAACTCATCATATTGAGCTCTTCTAATTCATTAAGCACCTTAAGCACTTGCGCTGCAGATAAACCAAACTTTGATTTTTCTCCACCGCTGGCTTGCCACTTACCTTTGCCTTGAAAAGCAAGTCTAGTGCGGATACCCAGTCTTGGCGTCACTCCCAAATTTTTAGATTCTTCAAGAATCAACTTAAGCTCAGAGATTTTCTCGATGACGATGTAAACTTTATGACCAAGCTTTTCACCGATGAGTGCTAAACGCACATACTCTTTATCTTTGTAACCGTTACAAACGATAACTGAGCTGGCTTTTTGCGCCATAGCAAGTACGGCCATTAACTCAGGCTTACTACCTGCTTCCAGCCCTAGTTGTGGCACTTCCTTTGACTTTTGGCTAGCCAAAATCTCTTCAACAACGGTTTGCTGTTGGTTTACTTTAATCGGATACACTAACAAGTAATCATTTTGATACTCGTATTTTTGAATCGCCGCATTAAAGGCATCACATAAGTTTTCAACTCTGCGATGTAAAATTTGTGGGAAACGCACTAAAACCGGTAAAGCAACCCCAGCTTTAACCATATCTTTAGCCAACTCATTTAATCCGATAGTGCATTCTGGTTTATTCGGATCAGGGGTTACTGTCACCTCGCCACTATCATCAATACCAAAATACTGTTGACTCCAATGTGTCACGTTATAACTTGCACGAGCATTTTCGATAGACCAATCTTTCATATTATCCATTCCGTCTATTCAAGCAGATTATGCAGTTACCGACTGTGCGGACTTCACTGCAGTTTCAACAAAAGCGGGCAAAGCAAAGCTCGCCATGTGTAGAGCTGGCGTATAATACTGAGTGCTAATGTTCGCCTTTTCAAAACGTTGCTTGAGGCTAGTCAAGTCAAGTTCTCTGGCCGATACATCATCAGTTGCCCAAGCAAACGCCATTGTGCCACCAATATAAGTAGGTACGGCAGCATTGTAAAACCAGCAATCTTTTACATAAGGACTTAACCGCCTTACTGTGTCTTGTAATTCTTCTGGTTGCATAAATGCAACCCCATTTTGAGCAACAAAAATCCCTTTTTCAGTGAGGCATCTTTTACAGTTTTCATAAAATGCAGAGCTAAATAATACTTCGCCAGGGCCAATAGGATCGGTGCAATCTGAAATAATTACATCAAATTGCTGCTGACATTGCTCGATAAAATGCATTCCATCATCAATCACTAACGATACTCGATCGTCATCAAATGCGCCCTGAGAATGTTGTGGGAAATAGGTTTTACACATTTCGACTACGTTAGCATCGATTTCTACCATAGTAACCTGCTCAACGTGTTTATGCTTCAGCACTTGGCGCAGCATACCACCATCGCCGCCACCAATAATCAGCACCTTTTTAGCATCACCATGAGCAATAATAGGCACATGAGTCATCATTTCATGGTAAACAAATTCGTCTTTTTCGGTAGTCTGAATTGCACCGTTTAACGCCATTACACGGCCAAAGTGTTTATTTTCAAAAATACTTAAATGCCACTGTTCCGTTTTCTGTTCAAAAAGAACGTGTTCAACTTCAAAGTATTGGCCATAAGTCGGATGTAATGTTTCGTAATAAATATTTGATTTGTTTAGCATGTATATTGTCCAACGTTGTCGCTAATATCCAGACATTAACAACGTAGATTTAAGTAAAAATAACAATGTCGACTCAATTCAGCCACGGTGCTGATTGAGTCTCTATCCATGAGGTTCGATTCTTTGGTAGCCATAACAGTTAATCCGTCAAGCTAAACCCGACTTTTTCAAACTCTAAAACACTCATTGAGCTCAAACAAAAAAGCGGCGCAATTAAACCCTGCAAACCAGTATAATGCAAGTAAGAAAAACCTATTTTAGTATAAATTTAATTCAATATTTCTATCATCGCTTTGACATATGTTTTTTTTGTTAAAAACCAGTCATTTCGCAATCTTTTTTCTTTATGAACAACTGCATTTATTTAACGAATTGCACGCCTGTTACTGATTATATTTGTTTAGTTGGCTAACCCAAGTTACATGCCTTGCATATTGAGTATATAATTAGCGTGTTTTTACATTATCTTTAAGTCAAATAGAGTCAACAATGATACAAATCGGAAAGCGTTATTCTTTAGAAGTCGTTAAACAAGTTAGTTTTGGTGTATATGTAAATGCCCAAGAGTTAGGACAAGTACTACTACCAAACAAATTTGTGCCTAAAGACTGTCAAGTCGGCGACATGGTAGATGTCTTTCTGTATCTAGATTCTGAAGACATTGTTATTGCAACAACCCAGAAACCTTATGCTCAAGTAGGCGAATTTGCTTACCTAGAAGCAATTGCAACAGGACCTTATGGTGCCTTTTTGGATTGGGGACTAGAAAAAGATTTACTTCTGCCTTTTGGTGAACAGCACCGTAGCATAGAAGAAGGTAAATCTTATTTAGTGTATGTCCATGCCAATCATGTTGATGAACGTATTATGGCGTCGTCTAAAGTGGATAAGTTTTTAGATAAAACCCCGGCTGAATACACCGTTGGTCAACAAGTCGACCTTATTATTGGTGGCACCACCGATTTAGGTTTCAAAGCCATCATTAATAACGCTCATTGGGGCGTGTTATTTCAAAATGAAGTATTCCAACGTCTAAGTTTTGGTCAATCTATCAAAGGTTATATCAAACAAGTACGTGCTGATGGCAAAGTTGATTTAATTTTACAGAAAGCTGATAAGCAAAACCTTGATAGAAATGCTGAAACGATTATTAATAAATTGCATCGCGCAGGTGGCTTTTTACCGCTCAATGACAAAACCGATTCAGCGATAATTTATGATCAGATGGCAATGAGTAAAAAAGCATTCAAGCGCAGTATCGGCGGTTTATTCAAAGCGGGCCAAATCAGTATCGAGGATGATGGCATCAGATTGCTCAAATAGTCTGCAACACTGCTGAATTATTTGATAAAAAGCATGGTTCTGTTATAACAAACCATGCTTTTTTATTTGGAGTAATTTATGGAACTTAGCAATCAAGAAGCCCGAGTCATCGGCTGTTTATTAGAAAAAGAAATTACTACCCCAGAACAGTACCCGCTTTCAATCAATAGTTTGACCATGGCATGCAATCAAAAAAGTAGCCGTGAACCTGTAATGAGCTTGTCAGAGCAAGAAACTCAAGACATCATCGATAGCCTCACTAAAAAACGTCTTATCAGTGAACAAACAGGCTTTGGCAGTAGAGTCGTTAAATATAAGCATCGCTTTTGTAATACTGAATTTAGTGACTTACAGTTTTCTGCAGAACAATTAGCCGTCATCATCGTGTTATTGCTACGTGGCCCACAAACGCCAGGGGAGCTCAAAACTCGTTGTAATCGACTATTTGATTTTGAGAGCCCACAACAAGTTGAAAGCGCCCTTCACTCTTTAGCCTCACGAGATGAACCTTTAGTTGTGCAACTTCCTCGTGAAGCCAATCGCCGAGATAGCCGCTATGCTCAACTCTTCTCTGATAAGCATTATCTAGAGCAAGGGACAACGCAATTTGAAGTCAACACAGCGCCAGCAGCAAAAACGTCTACGAACCAAATACTGCAAGAGCGAGTAACCACTTTAGAAGAACAGGTCGCCGATTTGACAAAGCGTTTATCCGAACTTGAACAACTACTTGATTAAGCTAATGAGTAAAAAGTACAAAGTAACATTGGCTTAACAATAATTAATCTCTAAAGCATGAGCCATAGCGTATGATGGCTTTTCTTTTATCTCTTTCTCAAGGAAATGTGTAAATGGACTCAACACCCAGTTCATCGTCTTTGCGTCAAACCTGGCTAATTGCCAGTTATGAAGTTAGCAAACGATTTACCAATACCAAAGGTATTGCAGCGCTTATCGCTTTTTCATTACTTTGGACGATAATATTATTATATCCAGTTCAAAGCGCCTCAGTTTATATGCTAGAGCCTGGTTTTAAAGAACTGGTGCAACATATTTATGGCCCAGATGCACTTAATCAATTATTTAGTTGGAAAGTCGCTGAGTTTGCTGTGTTTTGGTGTATTGCCTTATATGTCTTTCCAATGTTCAGTATTTTCATTAGTGCCGATCAATTCAGCTCAGATAAGCAACGAGGCTCATTCCGTTTTTTAAGTTTACGTGTCAGTCGTGACAGTATCTTCTTTGGCCGATTTCTTGGACAAATGCTAATCCAAAGCTGTTTGCTATTACTTACCATCCTAGCGACGATAGTATTGATTCTAAGCCGTGATACAGGCTTATTTATGGACGCTTTAGTCAGCGCAGTGTCAGTATTTATCAATGTCTTTATTGCTCTGCTACCCTATACAGCCGTTATGGCCGTTTTGTCTTGGTATGCCAGTAGCGCAAGACAAGCTAGTATCTACGCTATTATTTTAGGCCTTGTCAGCTTTATTCTGATCGCAATTATTAATAGCCAATTACCAGCCTTGTCTTTCTTAAGCTGGGCACTTCCAGGCTCTCAGCTATCTCTCATGATTGATACTCAAGGATTGCAATCATTAATGTACGCACCAATACCTCTTATTCAAGCTGTCGCAATTCTTATTGCTGGGCGTATTTACATGCAACGGAGTGCATTATGAAGCTAATTACATGTGAAGGTGTCAGCAAACAATACGGCACAAAAACGGCACTAAACAAGATTAACTTGTCCTTAGACACCGGAGCACCAATTGCGCTAGTCGGCCCGAATGGAGCAGGTAAAACAACGCTATTTAGCTTACTTTGTGGTTACCTTCACCCATCTGAAGGCAAGATAACGATTTTAGGTGAAAAACCGGGTAGCCCGCAGTTACAAAACCTGGTATCGGCCTTGCCACAAGATGCCGCATTAGACCCGAATTTTACCGTCGTATCGCAGCTCACCTTTTTCGCGAAGTTACAGGGATTTACTCGTCAAGACGCCAAGCAAGAAGCGTTGAGAGTCTTAGAGCTTGTTGATTTGTCATCTGCCGCTTTAATGCTACCAAAAAGCTTAAGCCATGGTATGAGTAAACGTGTGTCAATCGCCCAAGCATTAATTGGCTCCCCGAAGTTAGTTTTACTGGATGAGCCTACTGCTGGCTTAGATCCCGCTAATGCCAAAAAAATCCGCCAAATCGTTAAGGATTTAGCACCTAAAACGACCTTTGTCATCAGTTCTCATAACCTTGAAGAACTTGAAAAATTATGTGATCAAGTGTTGTACCTCGAACAAGGAGAGCTTCAACAATCGGTTTCTATGAAAGCGGATGCAGAAACCGCCTTCTTAACCCTTACGATGCTAAACGCTGACATTGAGCAATTGGCTGATAAGGTCAGAGCGTTACCCAATATTCTTAATGTCAAAATGAATAATGATGAGCAACTTATCATTGAGCATCATATTGATACGAGTTTAGGCCTTGAAATGTCACTTTTGGCTCTATTTGTTGACAACAACTGGCAATATAAGGCCATGATGAAAGGAAGAAGCTTAGAGGAAACCTTATTCTCAAGTTAAATTAACTAGTCAGCTTGTTGTTTTAGAGCCAATAAGCACAATGACTGTTTATGACCATTCATATTTAAAAAGCCTGGTAATCACTACTGGGCTTTTTTGTGTCACCTACACGGCAACACTGGGTAAACACTAATAACGGCCGAAACGCTAATTCTGAAACGCGACTAATAACTGAACTGACAATGATTACAGTACAACAATCAGCAACAAAACTTGCATCATAAGCTCAGCTTTTGGCGGTGTTAGCCAAGTAACATGACCAAAGGCGTTAGCTAACTTAAATACTGGCCATACAAGGCCACATAGACTCATAAACAATGATGAACGGCGTATTATAGAATGCGATAGCCTGTGTTATATCAATGCTGCTAAAGACGGATAGGAAGAGTATTAAGGAGTTTATAACAATGCTTTTAAAGTCATCGATAAAGCCATCGATAAATTAATAAAAGGTCTAGCGACAAAAAGCCTGATGAAGATGACCCGTTATATTTTTTTCAGGCAAAAAAAAACTGCAGTCATAGACTACAGTTTTATTTAATTATACTAGCCGAAGCTAGGAATAATTAAACTACAGTTACGTTCTCAGCTTGTGGGCCTTTTTGACCTTGAGTAACAGTGAACTGAACTTTTTGACCTTCGTCAAGAGTTTTGAAACCGTCTGAGTTGATAGCACGGAAGTGAACGAATACGTCTGGGCCAGACTCTTGCTCGATAAATCCGAAACCTTTGTCAGAGTTGAACCACTTAACAACACCAGTAACTTGAGACATGATATAAATCCTGTATATATAAATTAAAGCCTTAACGGCGGTAGAGCTGAAAATGCCGGTTTTACTTATGTTCACAGGACGAAACTGGTCGTATTGAAACACATAAACTAAGCCCAACCTTCAAGCCCGATAGATTATGAACCTTTTTGCGGGTATGTCAACTAACATCAGCATTTTAATTCAATTAGTTATTACCATGCCCAAAATTCATGAATTCGATAGCTGTTTCCAACTAAATATCAGATTCAAAAAGTAAAATAGCAAATTTAAATGACAAATCAATTACGTTGATGAATTTCAATACTAAAGTCTAACTCACAGCTAAGTCCTTGATCTGCAATTTGGGTCTTTTGTTCTTGCGTCAACTTCCAAGCATAAGGGGTCATGTTTAAAAAATGTTCAATATCAACAGGGTCTGATAAATCCAATTGATAGCAAAGCCTTTCGTTATGCAGACAAGTAAAACCTTCAAGCTCAGCTTTTGGCTCATCATGGGGTTTAGGTTCACTGTAGATGATTTTTTTCATCGCGAAATGGTGCATAGGACCAGGCGAAACCGTAATTAAAATGCCGCCTTTTTTGATCACTCTTTGTAACTCATCCAGTTTAGAAGGCGCATAAATTCTCATAGCTAAATCAAATAACCCGTCTTCAAAAGGCATTTCATAGGCACTGGCTACACAAAAATGTAAATCAGGGTAGCGTTTGGCGGCATACTTAATTGCAGACTTAGAAATATCCAGCCCTTGCAGTACACAATCTACTTCCCTTGTGTGCGCCATGGCTTCAAATAGCCGATGACTGTAGTACCCTTCTCCACAACCTATATCTAATATATTTTCAGCATTAGCTGCGTATTCAATCGCAAGCTCATTTACCCTATCACTTAGTTTTTGGTAGTAGCCTTTATTTAAAAACTCACGACGGGCAAACATCATCGTTTTATTGTCGCCAGGGTCTTTTGAGTTCTTTTTCTGTACAGGCAATAAATTAACATAACCTTCTTTTGCACAATCAAATTGATGACGGTTTTCACAAGACCATGATTTGGCATTTAGGGTAAGCACCGTGCGGCACAAAGGACAAATATATTGCATTTTTTACTCAACAAGGAATTGAAATAACGGTTACTCAACAAGAGCAACGTTTAACATGACACTAAAAATGACAATGGTACGCAATGAGCACCCAAAAGTCAGTTATCTTCGGTTAACTTATCAACCATCAAACTCACATCCGCAGGAGCAAGTAACGCAAAACACTCTAATTTACGTTGTAAATCTTCAACATCTTTGGACAATTCATTTGCTGCTGATGCGTAATTAGTTCGCTGCTGTGATTGACTATACGTCCGTAATAGCCATTGTTGTTTATGATTAAGTAGATTATCAAGCTTTAACAATTGCGCTGCGATAATGGCGTGAACTTTATTTCTTTCTTCAGATAAATAGTGGCTAATATCAGCACGTACTTGTTCAATTTCACTAATATTCAAAGCGATAGTTGCTGGAGGTTCTTCATAATCAAAGTTTCTCGCTAAAATCGCTTTAGCCATGATCAATTCTTTGGGTTCTTGATTAAGGCGTAAATCTTTCTCTAGTGTAATCGCTTCACACACCGATTGTTCATATTCAATGACGACTCCTTCATCAGAATGAATAAAAGAAAACGTTAATGTAACGCCTTTTCTTAGCATGGCGGCAGATATTCGTGGCGCTATACCGACTCTGGCATACAAGCGGCAACCTTGACCTAATGATCTTGTAACTTTACCGAGATGTTTACTGACATCACATTGATGAGAAATAGTGTCAGAGCTGGGGCTTGTGTCAGGAACAGAATTTAGCGAATAACCTGCTGACGCTGTTGCCTCACTCGCTTTATTAACTTTCCCTTGATCAAGTTGCTCTTTATCAAGTCTGTCTTGGCCATGAGTATCTTTGTCATTCAAGCTTTCAACACGACTGACTGTAAAAAAAGGCTGGCAAGTGAGAATGATGCTAGCCCCCTGCTCATTTGTATGAGAGGGTAACTCACTAATAATAATTTCTGCCAAAGGCTGACTCAGCGCAGGAAGCAACACAAAATCACTGACATCATCAGCCAAAGAGACCAAAAGAGATTGATTTGGCTTTATTTCATATTGTATTGGTTGGCTGAATAGATGGTTGTACATAGAGACTCCGATGACGTTATATAAATTGTAACCATCAAACGGACTTACGTCACCTACTTAAAAAGCGTTCAATCACTAACGCCCCCTGTAAACATTAGTAATTAACAGTGTTAAGATATTTGCAATCGAAAAATAGGATAACTCTATATTATGGCAAGCGCTTTTCAACCTACCCTTTTTTGGCACGATTATGAAACATTTGGGGTGAGTCCAGCAAAAGACCGTCCTTCGCAATTTGCCGGTATTCGAACTGATTTAGATCTTAATATCATTGGCGAGCCAGAAAACTTTTATTGCAAGCAATCAACTGATTACCTGCCCTCACCTGAAGCCATTTTAGTGACAGGGATAACGCCACAACTTGCGAATCAAAAAGGCATGGTTGAAACTGAGTTTATGGGGCGCATTAATGCCATTTTCACTCAACCAAATACCTGTGTTGTTGGGTATAACTCATTACGATTTGATGATGAAGTCAGCCGTTATGGTTTTTATCGTAACTTTATTGACCCTTATGCACGTGAGTGGCAAAACGGTAACTCGCGCTGGGACATTATCGATTTAGTTAGAGCCTGTTATGCATTCCGTCCAGAAGGTATTAATTGGCCGCTTAAAGAAGATGGTTCACCTAGTTTTAAATTGGAGCATTTAACCCAAGCTAATGGATTGAGCCATGAACAAGCTCATGATGCTATGAGCGATGTCTATGCAACGATTGCAATTGCGAAACTCATCAAAGAAAAGCAGCCTAAATTATACGATTACTATTTTGAGCTTCGAAATAAGAAAAAAGTCGCAGAATTAATCCAAGGCGACTTCATGCAGCCGCTTGTTCATGTGAGTTCAAAGATTAGCGCTGCCAATGGTTGCATCACTTTAATTGCGCCTGTAGCACCTCATCCAACGAACAAGAACGCGATGATTTGCATTAATTTGGCAATGGATTTAAGCCCGCTCATTGACTTAACTGTGGCAGAAATCGTCGAACGTATGTATACACCTCGAAGTGAATTAGCCCCAGATGAGCTGCCAATTCCACTAAAGCAAATACATTTAAACAAGTGTCCGTTTATTGGAACTCCTAAACTACTATCAGAAGCCGTAGCACAAAGGCATCAATTTGATATGGACTTTGCCCGCAGCCAATATAAATTATTCAAACAACACCCTGAGCTTCGCGATAAAATGCAAGCTGTGTTTGATGTAAATGCTCACCCTGCTGTTACCGATCCTGATTTAATGCTCTATAGCGGAGGCTTTTTTAGTCACGCTGATAAAGCCAAAATGGAAATGATCCGCAATACCAAAGCCGAAAACCTCGCCGCTCTTAATCTCGACTTTGACGATCCTAGGCTCAGTCAAATGTTGTTTCGTTATCGAGCCCGTAATTACCCTGAAACATTGAGCCATGATGAATCAATGCAATGGCGAGAGTTCTGTCAGCAACGCCTTTCTGATGCTGATTATGTGATAAACCTCGAAAACTTATTAGAAGAAACCAGCGAGAATGAACACAAACAAAAGTTATTAAAAGCCCTATGTTTATATCTGCAATCTCTTTAAGCTTTTATCATTAACTTACTTTGTACTTATTGTATTAATAAAAGGAATTGGTCATGCAAAATCGTTTCATTGATAGCATCACCCAACTGCCCAAACCACTGGCAACAGCGCTTATCCCATTACTTAATGATGATTTTTGTGGGCACATCGATGCGAATCAACTGACGGAACTTGTCAATATCAGTCAAATGGCAGAGGAAGAACTTCTATTAAGTTTACTGCCAATCGCTGCAGCACTTGCCAAACCAAGCATCAGCGAGTTTTATGTTGGTGCAATCGCTAAAGCTGAAAGCGGCGACATATACATGGGGGCTAATTTTGAATTATCTTCTGAAGCGCTATTTCACACGGTACATGCCGAACAAAGTGCAATCAGCCACGCCTGGCTAAACGGCGAACAAAAAATTGTTGATATCGTCGTCAACTTCAGTCCTTGTGGCCATTGTCGTCAGTTCATCAATGAATTAGTCAGCGGTATCGATATTAACATCCACTTACCTGGTCAGCAGCCACAGCAATTAGCACACTATCTACCATATGCATTTGGGCCAAAAGACCTACAAGTCACTAAGCCACTGTTATCAAAAAGTCATATCGAATTTAGTTTACAGTCAGATGACCCAATGATCATCGAAGCTGTCGACCAAGCAGGTTTAAGTTATGCCCCCTATACGCAAAACTACGCAGCGGTGGTTATTGAAACAAAAGACGGTAAAACATACTGCGGCCGGTACGCAGAAAACGCGGCATTTAATCCGTCAATGATGCCAATGCAAATGGCGTTATCAAACTTAATTCGCCACAACAGAGACTACAGCGATATTAATCGAGTGGTATTGATAGAATCATCTGCCGGTAAAATCAGTTTAGCTAATGCCACTATGGATACACTGCAAGCTGTTGCCGCAATTGAGCTTGAGCATATCGTTGTAGACCCAAGCTAGCCAGATCATTTTGCTGCACGTTAATTGAAATTACACTGAATTAGCCTTTCTTAGTTTCGATATTAAGAAAGGCTTTTTGTTACCAATCATTATTTAGCACCTCGAAGGCACGTATTCACTTTTTTGTTTGCACAAAAGCTGTAAAGCCTTACACTCTTGCTCTTCTCATATAAGAATTGATTTAAGAACTCTAGCCCATGCCTGATTTAGCAATACTTGCTGTATTTATTCCAACATTCTTTTTTGTTTCTATTACGCCAGGAATGTGTATGACATTAGCAATGACACTTGGCATGAGTATTGGTGTTAGAAGAACCCTGTGGATGATGGCAGGTGAATTAGTGGGTGTTGCTTTAGTTGCTATTGCTGCGGTTATGGGCGTTGCCAGCGTCATGCTTAATTACCCAGATGCCTTTGCCATTTTAAAATGGCTTGGCGGCGCTTATCTTGCGTATATTGGCGTTAATATGTGGCGTTCGAAAGGCAAAATGGCCATCATTGAGGGGCAGCAAACAGACAAATCGATTAGTAATATTGCGCTAATTTCCCAAGGGTTTGTCACAGCAATAGCCAATCCCAAAGGTTGGGCATTTATGATTTCACTTTTACCTCCCTTCATCAGTGTTGATAAAGCTGTCGCACCTCAGTTGTTTTGGCTACTTGCGATTATTATGCTGACAGAAAGCGTATCAATGCTCGCTTATGCCAGTGGCGGTAAGAGTTTAAGAATGTTTTTATCTCGGGGCGATAACATTAAACTGATGAACCGTATTGCCGGCAGTTTAATGATTGGCGTCGGTTTTTGGCTAGCACTTGGCTAAAGGTTAAATACACTGAATATCGCTAAACGAAAGAAGTATAGATAAAAATAAACCGATAATGTAATTGATTACGCCGCTTTGTCGTAATAGGGTTTAACACAGTTTCTGCCGTTTTCTTTCGCCATATACAGCGCTTTATCGGCTCTCATCAGTAAGTCTTTAAGTTCTTTCGCAGATGCTGTTTTTTCTGCGATACCAAAGCTCGCTGTGCACTGAAGGTTTTGGGAATCGGTTAACGGAATTTTACACTCAGCAATGTGTTCACGCATTCGCTCGGCCACTTTGTTAGCATCATGCAAATGGGTATTTGGCATAGCAATAACAAATTCTTCCCCGCCAATCCGCGCACATAAATCTTGTTCACGGCACAAGGCTTTAATCGTTTTAGTCACTTCAATTAAACACTTATCACCAACGAGATGACCGTGTTTATCGTTAATCGTCTTAAACAAGTCTAAGTCGATTAGCACCAAAGTGAATGGGAGTTGATGCGCCACAGCTTGATCGAGCAATGTTTTACCCTCGGTAAAAAAGGAGTGTCGATTTGCCAATCGTGTCAAAGAGTCAGTACTTGCTTGCAATGTCAGTTGCTTTTCGTTTTTATCAATCTGTTTAGCAAAAATATATAAGACAACAATCACTTCCAGCATCGTAAAAAATACCACGGATTGATAAAGCATATGGTTAACTTGAGCAGACAGTTCAATTAATGGCGCTTCGTTTACGGTATTTTCACAATAGAAAAATAACACCATTGCCAGTGCACTTAATGTCACCTGCTCAAGTCGCTCTCTTAATTCAAACAACAAAAAAGCCCCAGTTGGCACAAGGAAGTAATACAGGTGAAAACCACTCGCATTAGTTACATAAACATTGGTACACACAAGTAGATGCAGCATCAATACGCTAAAAAACCAAATTTTAGCGATTTTAGGGTGCTGTTTGGCGGTAAGTACATTAGTGACGAAGTACGCAAACGTAAATCCAAGGTTGATAAAACCAACAGAAGGATTATCAAGAAACAAAATATAGTTAAGCGAATATAAAAATGAGATAGCAACCGTAATTAACCCTATGATATTCATAGTTCTTATTCGGTTAGCTGATGAAAATGACTGTTGATTCGTGCCCAGATTAATAATTGATTTTAAATTCATGGGGGTAACAAATAAGTTAACGACATGTAAACTTTAGCACAATTTATATTTTTAGTTCTATCCAGAATATCAGTTAACAGAGTACCTAATTCAATTGTCGATTGTTAAATGAAGATCACTTAACTCCTCTAAGTCGTTGTAATGCTTTCTGAATTTTATTTATATGGGAGTTTTGCGCTCATTTGCGCCATGTACTGCTTAATGTGAAGTTGCTCTTGCTGGCAATAGTGATTAATAGCATGACTAAACTCGGCATGTGCGACATTGTGATTCGAATAGGTTTCTATAGGCTCAAAACCTCTAGCAACCTTATGCTCCCCTTGTGCCCCAGCATCAAACGTCGTTAATCCATGTTTGATGGCATACTCTATCCCTTGATAATAACAGGCTTCAAAATGCAGACCGTCAACCTCCTGTAAGCAGCCCCAATAACGCCCGTATAAATGAGTTTTAGAAACAAAATATAACGCCGAAGCCACCATTGTTTGCAGCGGATCAGAAATGATAAGTAAGCGAATTTGATTACCCATAGTGTCTGCTAGCTGCTCAAAAAAATCGCTGGATAAATAACCTGTATGACCAGATCGTTTTAAATAGGTTTGCTGATAACACTCAATAAAGTGTTCCCACTGAGCTGAAGATGCTTGTTCGCCTGTAATAAATTCAAAATGATACTCAGAAACCATACGACGTTCTTTAACAATGGTTTTACGCTTACGTGAGACTAACTGTCTAAGATAATCATCGAAATTCTGATAACCTCGGTTACCCCAATGAAACTGTGTAGCAAGCCTTGCAATAGACTGTTGACTGGCAAAGTTAAAATCATCTTTAGGTAAGAACAAACAGTGCCAAGACGAAAAATCCTGTTCTATACTGCGATTAAGGAAGTTGAGAATACAGCTTATAAGATAATGTCTAACTGATTTACTGGCCCCTTCCATTATCCCGAAACGCTGACCTGTTACAGGAGTAAACGGTAT
Organism: Shewanella sp. 10N.286.52.A9; assembly: GCF_041468985.1. Taxonomy (NCBI): domain Bacteria; kingdom Pseudomonadati; phylum Pseudomonadota; class Gammaproteobacteria; order Alteromonadales; family Shewanellaceae; genus Shewanella; species Shewanella sp. 10N.286.52.A9. The sequence goes on from NZ_JBFRJQ010000004.1 coordinate 303,728, forward strand.
AGCCGCGACTAATTTGGGATAGTATTGTAATCCGTTTCTCTCATATGCTTCAGCCCAAGCCCAATCAAACACATACTCTCCCCAAGAATGGGTCTTCTCATAGCAAGGTAAAATAGCCACTACCTTATCGCCTGTCTGAACCAAAATATGTTTTGGTGTCCAACCAGTAAGTGGGCAAACACATTGACTTTGTTCAAGAGCCAATAAGTAATCAAACTGAGTAAAAGGGTTATCATCACGAAACATCAGCAGCCAATCTTGCCTACCAATAGCTTCAACTGAATCGTAAAAGCTAATGTGAATATCATCAAGAGCTGTCAGTGCTGAGTCCTCTGCTAATGAATCACTAATTAAGCCAGTTTCAGACATATTTCCTCAGAATACCGTTTTAGATATTGTGTATTAGATCATACTTATGGCACATTGCAACATATGATTATACTTACAAAGGACTGAAAATGAGCGTTTTTTCTCAGATAAAGCCTATCGTTGTTTCTACTTCTATTGCGTTACTACTTGGTTTTACTTCACTATCCGCAAGTACTGTACAAGCTGCCAACGAACAGTCAATTTACAGTCGCGCTGCGACAGCACAGCCGATTTGGGCCGAACACGGCATGGTCGCCAGCCAAGAATCATTAGCCACACGAATTGGCGTAGATATTTTGAAACAAGGTGGTAATGCTGTAGATGCCGCAGTTGCTGTGGGTTTTGCTCTTGCAGTCACCCTTCCTCGTGCTGGCAATATTGGCGGAGGCGGCTTTATGTTAGTCCACCTCGCTGAAACGAATAAAACAATTGCTATCGATTATCGAGAAACCGCGCCTTCAAAAGCGCACAAAGATATATTTCTAGATGAAAAAGGTAAGCCAAACCCTAAATTAAGCCGTGAACATGGTCTTGCTGTCGGTGTCCCAGGAACGGTCATGGGTTTTGAGTTAGCGCTCGAAAAGTATGGCACTATGAAGTTAAGTGAGGTGATTGCGCCAGCTATAAAGTTAGCAAAAGAAGGTATTAGTGTTAATCCAGATCTTGCTAATTCCCTTGATGGACTTAAGCGCCGAATTTCTCAATGGCCCAGTTCAGCCAAAATCTTCTATAAAAAGAACGGCGACAGCTTTGCAGTAAACGATACCTTAGTACAAACCGATCTCGCACATTCACTGTCTTTAATCGCAACTCACGGCAGTAAAGGGTTTTATGAAGGTGAAACTGCAGAAAAAATCGTTGCCTCAATTAAGCAAGCCAACGGTATTATGACCTTGGAAGATTTAAAAAACTATCAAGTTGTTGAACGTGAGCCAATTCGCGGAGAATATCGTGGATACGAGATTGTCTCCATGCCACCTCCTTCCTCTGGCGGAATTCATATCATTCAAATGCTGAACATGCTTGAGAACTACCCTATCAATGAATTAGGCCACAATACGGCTCAAACATTGCACCTGATGGTAGAAAGTATGAAACATGCATATGCCGATAGAAGTGAGTATTTAGGTGATCCTGATTTTAACCCTGTCCCTTTGAAGGCGTTGACGGATCAAAAATACGCTGACTCATTGGTTAAAAAAATAGCTTACAACAAAGCCACTCCAAGTGCTGAGATAAAGCCAGGTAATATAGCTCCCTATGAGAGTAACCAAACCACTCATTACTCTGTTGTGGATAAATGGGGAAATGCAGTGTCGAATACCTACACGTTGAACTTTAGTTATGGTTCTGGACTAGTTGCAGACGGCACTGGGATTTTACTCAATAATGAAATGGACGATTTTTCTGCAAAGCCAGGTACGCCAAACGCCTTTGGTTTAATTGGCGGCGAAGCTAATTCGGTTCAAGGAAACAAGCGACCATTGAGTTCAATGAGCCCAACCATTGTGATGAAAGAAGGCAAGCCTTTCTTAGTGACAGGTAGCCCAGGCGGCTCAAGAATCATCACGACGACATTACAACTCATTATGAACGTGATTGATCATAAGCTTAATGTCGCAGAAGCGACTGCTGCCCCAAGAATCCATCATCAATGGCTTCCTGATTATATTGGTGTAGAAACCAGTTTAAACAAAGATACAATTTCACTGCTTGAAGCTAAAGGCCATACGATCAAGCCCAGCAGTGCCATGGGCAGTACCCAATCAATAGTGGTAACTGAAAAAGGCGTTTATGGAGCATCAGATCCTAGACGTGCCGGTTCTGAAACCCTAGGTTATTAGTAATAACGTAAATAATAACAATGTGCTGTATCGAAAAGCGATGAGTAGATACAGCTTAAATTTAAACAAGATAAAATAAACACTCACTCCCTTTCCAAAATAAACCTGCTCCCTTGCTCATTTTTATTGTTTAGATCCCCTTCCCTAAATAAGAATAGCTATCATTACAACCCGCATGAATAACAAAACAGCAACATCAAGATTAGATTTTTGTTATTTCAAATTTATTTCAATTAAAGTTTTTTATCTTTATGCCGATATTGTTATTGCAGGAACAGACCTGTTATGCGGTTATTAATTAAAATTAACAAGCACCCAACTGTTGATGCGTTTAATTAACAACGCAGGTTGTAAGCGATATTTAACCCGTCAATATTTTGACAAAGGCAAAATATTGACAACCCAAACAAGATAGAAAGAATTTAATTAATGCCTGAAATGTTAAAACTTTTATCAAATAAAATTTATTTCATACAGGTAGCAAGCTTAACTGACTGATATTGATAGATATAACTATTTATGCTCATATGGTTACATCAATTAACTGAAATAGACTATTTTTTTAGCATAAAATTCATATTATGATGCGCTAAAAATAACTCAATAATATTAAAAAACAGCAGGATTCAACTTGATGAAGTTAAACAGCTTAAAAATAAAGCACCGGATCGCTTTATTAACAGTCGTTGCAATTTCTTCGTTTGTTATTTCACTTGTAATTAACAATCAAAGCGTGCAACAAAATGCTGAACGTTTAAATGGACTTCAATCACAACTTTACCCAGTATTAAATTTAGCCACTATTAACGATGGCTTGTTATTGCAATTAAATCAGAATATTCAATCCGCAGTAACAACTGGTGAAGAAGAATCATTAATCACTGCTGAAAATATGGTTAAACAAATTAATAGTAACCTAAATACTATTAAGGGTTTATTACCTCTTGAAGCTAATGATGCCAATAATATGCAACGCGATTTGGCCACTTATCATGACAATGCCAAAACCTTAGTTGCTGAATTTTTAAAAGATGATGTCGACTTTAACAAGATCACAAACCAGGCTTCAGAAAATGCCAAGCGATTTGAATCCCTAACAGCGGTTTTTGCTAAAAAACAGCAAGATTACTCAGATGCTTTCACAACGAGTATTAGCACGACCTTAGCAAGTTCAGATAATGCGGCATCATTGATGTTGATTATCGGTATTATCGCTTCTCTATTTTTGGTGGTCGTTGGCGTACTAGTGAATCGCTCAATCATTGTCACCATTCAGGACGTCACCCACTCATTACAGAATATATCAGAAGGTGAAGGCGATCTTCGTTCTCGGATTGAATATAACGGTAAAGATGAAATCGCGACGCTCGTACATTGGTTCAACCAGTTTGTATCGAAATTACAAGTCTCAATTGCTGACACTAAACAAACTACAGACAGTTTAAGTGCAGTATCTCATACGTTATTAGAAAGCTGTAAAAACAGTGAAAACACCGTTATCGAGCAAAATGAGTCCGTTGAACAAATCTCTAATGCCATGCGTGAAATGTTCATCAGTGTTGCGCATATTGCTGAGTATGCCGCTAATGCTGCATCTGAAGCTGACAACGCAAATGATGAAGCTAAACAAGGTCAAGAGGTTGTGTCTCAAGCCATCACTACCATTAATAAATTAGCAGAAGAAGTACAAACGACTGCTGTTGTAGTAAATCAACTTGAGGCGTTCACCAGTAACGTCAACGATATTCTCGATACCATTCGTGGTATTGCAGATCAAACCAATTTACTTGCCTTGAATGCAGCAATTGAAGCAGCTCGAGCAGGTGAACAAGGAAGAGGCTTTGCCGTAGTGGCCGATGAAGTAAGAACCCTTGCCTCTCGAACACAAGCGTCAACGCAAGAAATTCAACAAGTATTGCAAGAGCTTCGCTCTACTTCAACTCAAGCAGTTGATGCAATGCAACGTGGAATTGAAACCGCTGAAGAAGGTGTCAAAACCACTTCATTAGCCGGAGATGCATTAATCAGTATCACCAATAAAGTGAGTGCGATTACCGTCGTTAACGAACAGATTGCTGCCGCCACTGAAGAACAACATAACACTTCAGAGCTTATCCAGCAGTATGTCGCTGATATTGAAACCAATGCCGCTAAAGTAAAAATGACCACGGATGAAATGGGCGGGATCAGTTATGACATTGAAGGTGTTAGTAAACAGCTTCAAAACATAACAGGTCAATTTAAAGTCTAACAATAACAATATTTTAAGATAAACGAGATTTATCTTGAGTAATGATAAAGATGAACAGGAGTTACACCATGAAATTCAACTTGAAAGCGCTACCCTTAGCTATTTCTGTTGCAATGCTTCCTGCCTATGTCGCAGCTGAAGAAACAAGTGAAGAGAAAATTGCCAAGCTTGAACAACAAGTGCAATCACTTCAAGCAAGCCAAAATGCAAGCTTAACAGAACGTTTTAGCTTCAATGGCTTCATGACTGGTGCATATATCAGCTCTGACAATAACACTGGTTATGCAGGTGCGACTACCTCTGCTAACTTCGATGACGGCAGTAAATTTGGTCTTCAAGGTACCTTTGCCATTACAGATCAAACTCAAGCCGTAATGCAGCTTATGATGAAAGGCAGCAACGATTGGGAAGTAGAAGCTGAGTGGGCTTATATCTCACACCGTTTTGAAAATGGCCTTCAGGCTCGTGCTGGTAAACTTCGTGTACCTTTATTTATGTACTCTGATTACTTAGACGTGGGTTACGCACAGCCATTCGTACGTCCACCTTCAGAAGTTTATGATGCGGTTCCTTTCACATCATACACCGGCGGTGATGCAAGTTATGATATTGAGTTTGATGACTCGACATTAACAATTCAAGCTTTTGGTGGTCAGTCTGAAGACTCAGGTATTGATATCGGAAATATTTTCGGTGCCAATGTTAACTGGACTGATTTAACATGGACTTTGCGGGCGGTCTACGGTCAAGCAACCCTTGATGGAACAGTTACACGACAAATGTCAGTAGACGGTGGAACAGACCCTTCAACAGGTTTACCAATTTCTATTGACGTTACAGTTGATATTCTAGACATTAATGATGCTACTGGTACATTCGTTGGTCTAGGCGGAAGCTATGACAATGGCTCTTTCTTAGCCATTGCTGAATGGACTCGTATCGAAACTGATGAAGAGTACCCAGATTCTGACGCAGGTTATGTCACTTTAGGTTACCGTATCAATGCATTTACACCTTATGTGACTGCATCTTATTACGAAACTAAAGATAATGACGTTCGAACTAATCCTGTTCACGCTGCAATTTTTAACGGCGAGCGCACAGCATACAGTGCAGGTGTTCGTTGGGATGCAATGGATAACTTAGCCCTTAAGTTTGACGTAACCCATGCCACTGACTTCGGTGACACCTCTGGCGGTTTTGATACCAACATAGCCCAAGAGTTTGATGACACTACAGTGTACACAGTTCAGTTCGACGTTGTATTTTAAGGAGCGATAAAATGAAAAAAATCCTATCTATTTTAGCGCTTAGCGTGTGTTCAGTTATGTCAGCTCAAGCAGCGGTTGTCGTCATTGGTGCACCTGGTGCGGCAGATATTAGCGCATCAGATGCTAAAAAATTATTTTTAGGTAAAGGCTCAAAATCTGCAGTGGTTTATGAACTTGCTGAAGGTAATGCAACACGTTCAGAGTTTCATGGTGCTGTCACAGGCAAATCTGATTCACAACTGAAAGCATTCTGGTCAAAGCAGGTATTTACTGGTAAAGGAAACCCACCAGCAACAGTAAATGATGCCGCGGGGATGAAATCAGCAGTAGCTTCAAACCCTAATGCGATTGGCTACATTGATGAAGCTGATGTCGATGGCAGTGTGAAAGTGATTTTAAAGCCATAAAAACGACTTAACAGCATAGTCTTAAATTAAGTTTTAGTGATTGTGTTTTAAGCATTTCATACTCCCCCCTTCAATTGAAATGCTAGAGGGATCTGATAAACATCAGGTCCCTTTATTTTTTGTTACAAACTAAAACAAGATTGCGACCAAAACTTGATAAACTAGTCACAAATCATAATGTAATAATGATAAACAGAAGCTTAAACCGACCTTTCGATTAAAAGCTCATTTTTAACCATTCTTATGCAAACAGGGAAATAACTATGAAGGGACTAACCCTCAAACCGCTTGTTTCAGCTATGGCACTCACAGTCATGTTAAGTGCTTGTGCCAATGACAATGTACAAACCAACACGACACAAGCACCAAATGTCGTGGCTAGCAACATCATCGAGCAAAATGCTAACAACCCATTCTTTAAACCATACGGTACTTTTATGGAAATCCCTGATTTCGATAAAATAAAAGATGAACATTACTTACCGGGCTTTAAGGCAGGTATCGCCGCTCAAAAAGCTGAAATAGCCGCTATTGTTGCGAATCCAGAAAAACCAACATTTGAAAATACCATCGAAGCAATGGAGTTCTCAGGTGAATTAGTAACAAAAGTTGCTAGTGTTTTCTATAACCTTACTGGTGCGCATACAAACCCAGCGATTCAAGAAATTTCAAAAGAAGTGTCACCAATGCTATCAGCAGCAAGCGATGACATTTTATTAAATGATGAGTTGTTTAAGCGTGTTAAAGCCGTTTATTTACAAAAAGACAGCTTAAACCTCAATACAGCTAAAGCTAAATTGCTTGAAGACACCTACAAACGTTTTACCCGTGGCGGTGCTAACTTATCAGCTGAAGACAAAGCCACATTACGTTCACTAAACGAGCAAATTGGTAAGCTTAATCTTGAGTTTGGCGATAACTTATTAGCTGAAACCAATGCTTTTGAGCTAGTTATTGATAACAAGGCTGATTTAGCAGGTTTACCACAAGATATTATTGATAGTGCTGCTGCGACAGCCACTAAACGTGGCCATGATGGTAAATGGGTTTTCACAACGCAACGCCCTTCTATCACGCCATTTTTAACCTATGCAGAAAACCGTGAGCTGCGTGAAACAATATTTAAAGGTTATATCGAACGCGCTAATAACGACAACGCGAATGACAACAAAAAAACCTTAGCGAAAATTGCTTCATTACGTGCAGAAAAAGCTGAATTAATGGGTTACAAAACCCACGCTGATTTTGTACTAGAAGAGCGCACAGCTAAAACACCTGAAAATGTATATGGATTATTAGACAAAGTTTGGCCTGCAGCGCTTGCTCAAGCAAATGCTGAAGTTGTCGAAATGCAAAAGCTAATTGACTCACAAGGTGGCGACTTCAAATTAGAAGCGTGGGATTGGTGGTATTACTCAGATCAAATCCGTGTAGCTAAATACAGTTTCAATGAACAACAAACGCGTCCATATTTCTCACTTGAAGCAACCTTAGATGGCGTATTTTATACAGCCAACCGTCTATTCGGCATCACAGTGAAAGAACGTACCGATTTACCAAAATATCACCCAGATGTTAGAACATGGGAAGTCTATGATAAAGATGGTTCATTCTTAGCTGTATTTATGGGTGATTACTACGTACGTGACAGTAAACGTGGTGGCGCTTGGATGAACTCATACCGCCAGCAATACAACATGAATGGCGTTGAATCAAAGCCTATCATTGTAAACGTACTGAACTACCCTCGCCCAACGGGTGATGAGCCAGCACTGCTGACGTTTGACGAAGCAAGCACCTTATTCCACGAGTTCGGCCATGCACTACACGGGATTTTGTCTGACGTAGAATATCGCTCACAAGCTGGTACATCAGTACCACGTGACTATGTTGAATTTCCATCACAAGTCATGGAAAACTGGATGACCCAACCTGAAGTATTAGCGCAATTTGCTAAACACTATCAAACAGGCGAAGTTATCCCGCAAGAATTAGTCAAAAAAATCCAAGCAGCAAGTAAATTTAACCAAGGTTTTGCGACAGTTGAATATATGGCAGCAACAAAACTGGATTTAGATTGGCACACATTAACTGATAACACTGTACGTGATGCAGCAAAATTTGAAGCTGAATCATTAGCCAATATGGGGCTGATTAAAGAAATTGCTCCACGTTACCGTAGTACGTATTTCTCGCACATTTTCGCGGGCGGCTACTCAGCGGGTTACTACAGTTACCTTTGGTCAGATATCTTAGGCGCAGATGCATTTGAAGCGTTTAAAGAAAATGGTATTTTCGACCCAGCAACGGCACAAGCCTTCAGAGATAATATTCTGTCTAAAGGTGGTAGCGCCGATCCTATGCAACTTTACCGTCAATTCCGTGGTAAAGATGCGGGTATTGAGCCATTGTTAAGAAGCCGTGGCTTATTAGAAGATAAGTAATTTATCTCAACCTTTAAAAGGCGCTTCGGCGCCTTTTTTATTGTCTTAATTATTTTCCTTTTAACCCTGCCAGCAACATTAAATCCTGAAATGCTTTAAAAATAAGAGTGATAACCTAATGAAATAGAGGTTTGTTCGTTCAATCGACATAGTTAATTTTATTTTGGCTAAATTATCATTCTGTAATTAACTTTGTATATAATTCCTAGCGATTAAAAAGAGTACAAAAATGTGATTAATCAACATAATAAGAGCACTAAAAGCATGCTCTGGGGTCAAGTAAGAGAAGAACTATGTTAAATAAAACCTGTTTAGCCATTGTTATCGCCAGTTCACTAACGCTGGGTGGATGCAACTCATCTGATGAAATTAAATCAGCTGTAGAAGTCGAATTGCGCATCATGGAAACCAGTGATCTCCATGCCAATATCATGGATTACAATTATTATACAAGCCGAGTCGATAACACCATTGGCTTAGCAAGAACCGCTTCCCTGATAAAACAAGCACGCCTTGAAGTTAAAAACAGTGTGTTAGTCGATAACGGTGACTTACTCCAAGGCAGCCCTATGGGGGATTATATTGCACATACTTTCCAAGCAAATAATCAACTAATCGATACTCACCCAGCTTATAAAGCCATGAATACTCTCGACTATGCTGTGGGTAATATAGGTAATCATGAGTTTAACTATGGTTTAGACTTTTTAGATCAAGCAACAGCAGCAGCCAACTTTCCATACATAAGCGCCAATGTTTATTGTGAGATTGATAATTGCTTTAGAGACGTCAAAGCTGGTGAACCTTTATTTAAGCCTTATATCATTACAGAACAAGAAGTTATTGATAATCAGGGCGCTAAGCACACCATCAAAATAGGCTACATAGGTTTTGTGCCACCACAAATTAAAGTATGGGATAAACAAAATTTAGACGGCAAAGTTATTGCTAAAGGCATTGTCGAATCAGCAGAGCGTTACGTACCTAAAATGAAAGCTCAAGGCGCAGACGTCATTATCGCGATTCCACACTCAGGCATTGGCTCATCAGAAAACCCAGGTGACATGAATGCTGAAAACGCCACTTGGGCATTAACCACCGTTCCTGGCATTGATGCCATCATGTTTGGCCACAGCCACTCTGTTTTCCCAAGTGCACAGTTTTCTGATGTCGCTAAAGTCAATATTGAAACAGGCACGATTAATGGTGTCGCCGCTGTGATGCCAGGCCGTTGGGGAGATAATTTAGGTATTATCGATTTAACATTACGCCAAGAGGAAGGTAAATGGCGAGTATCCAACAGCTTGTCACAGGCTCGCCCTATTTTTATAAAAGAGACCGATAAAGTAGCAGGGTTCTCTGTCAATCCAGACAAAGAGATCCATACAAAGGTTGCTTCAGACCATCAAGCCACACTCGACTATGTTAATGCCCCAATAGGCAAATCATCTGCGGATATGTATAGCTTCCTATCCTTAGTGCAAGACGATCCTACTGTGCAAATTGTGTCGAATGCTCAAATAGATGCAGTCACTAGAGCCGCAGCAAAAATTGATACATTAAAACACCTTCCTGTTTTATCCGCAGCTGCGCCATTTAAAGCCGGCGGTCGTCATCGTACAAGTTCAGATGCTGACAGTTATGTACAAGTGGCAGCGGGTGAATTGTCGTACAAAAATGCTGCCGACTTATACCTTTACCCCAATACCTTAGTTGCGGTAAAAGTAACAGGTAAACAAGTTAAAGATTGGTTAGAGTGCAGTGCAAATCAGTTCAATCAAATTGATCCAAATTCCGCAGCAAGCCAAAGTTTAATTAATTGGGAAACTCATCGAACATATAACTTTGATGTCATTGATGGCGTTAACTACAAAATTGATGTGACTCAGCCTAATAAATTTGATGGTGATTGCGCTATGGTCAATGCTGATGCAAATCGAATTGTTGAGTTAAGTTACACAGATGATTCTGGCACTATGTTTAAAGGCAAAGAGTTTGCAAATAAGAGCTTTCTTATTGCGACCAATAACTTTCGAGCATTTGGTAATAAATTTGCCGGTACTGGCACTGATTATATCGCGATGGAACTACCAGATACCAACAGAGAAGCCTTAACTCAATACATTACACAATTATCAGAGCTCAATGGTGAAGTGGATCCTAGCGCTAATAACAACTGGCAATTCAAAACAATTGAATCAAGCACTAAGCTTGATATTCGCTTTGAAACGCAAGACTCCCCTTTAGCAGATACATTTATAAAACAGAACCAGCAGCGACCTATGACCAAACTTGAAGCTGATAGTATAGTTTCTGGTTTCGCGATTTATAGTATCGACTTAAATTAATGCGTCAGTAATATGTCAATAATACTTGATGACATGCTGGCAAAAAAAACTATAAAAACCTGTTTAATCATCAATAATTTAAACTAAATGTCCATACAAACGATTTTTGAGTGCCTATGTAGTATTTAAGCAAGGCGCGATAATAAAATTTCCAAGATAAACCCACAAGCTGACGACATGCTCCTATACATCAGGAGCATTGTCATCAACCCTTTTCCATTACTTCATCACTCAAACACGCCCTCTTATTTAACACCAATTGCGATTAGCAAGGTAATTAAGTGAACACTCAAGTTTAAAACACTGAGAAAACGCTAAATAACTACCATAAACTTCAACCTTTAACACAACTGCAGCTTAAATAACTTATCTTTACATTATCGTTCCTAGATCACAACACAGTGATTTATTTTGAATACAATCTTTATTGATTAATTTACATTTCATCTCTGTAAATTGCTCACAACAATATGGAGCAAAAGAATAATAAGCTCCGGGGTCAGAAAAAAGCGTTTAAAAGAGAGACTATTATGTTGAACAAAAAGCTTTTAGCAGTTGTTATTGCGGGTGTATTAGGTATTACTGGTTGTAGCTCATCAGATGACGATGTTAAAACCATTGAAGTTGATTTGCGTATCATGGAAACCAGCGATATCCATGCCAATATCATGGATTATAATTACTATAGTGGTCAAACCGATAAAACTATTGGTTTAGCCCGCACTGCAGCACTAATTCATGAAGCACGTGCTGAAGTCAGTAATAGTGTGTTAGTAGATAATGGTGATTTACTTCAAGGCAGCCCTATGGGCGATTATATTGCTCATGAATTTAAATCGACTAACCAATTAGCCGATACTCACCCAGCTTATAAAGCAATGAATACTTTAAATTATGAAGTGGGTAACATTGGTAATCATGAATTTAACTACGGTTTAGATTTTTTAGATCAAGCCACAGCAGAATCAAACTTTCCTTATATCAGTGCCAACGTCTATTGTGAAGTTGATGATTGCTTCAGAGACGTTAAAGCAGGTGAACCATTGTTTGAACCCTTCATCATTAAAGATCAACTTGTCGTTGATAAAAATGGTGACGAACATACGATTCAAATTGGTTACATTGGATTCGTTCCGCCACAAATCAAAATTTGGGACAAACAAAACCTTGACGGCAAAGTAATTGCACGCGGCATCGTTGAATCAGCAGAGCGTTACGTACCTCAAATGAAGGCCGCTGGAGCAGACGTTATTATCGCGATTCCACATTCAGGTATTGGCTCATCAGAAAACCCAAGTGACATGAATGCAGAAAATGCAACGTGGGCATTAACCACTGTTGAGGGTATTGATGCCATCATGTTTGGCCACAGTCACTCTGTATTTCCAAGCTCTCAGTTTGCTGACGTTCAAAATGTTGATTTAGACAAAGGTACCATTAATGGAGTTGCAGCGGTCATGCCTGGCCGCTGGGGAGATAATTTAGGTGTAGTCGATTTAACGCTAACCCAAGAAGATGGTGCTTGGACTGTAGTCAACAGCCAATCTGATGCTCGGCCAATTTTTATAAAAGCGACTGATACCACAGAAGAATTCGCTGTTGAGCCTGATGCAGATATACACGCTATGGTAGAAATTGAACATAACGCCACCCTTGATTATGTGAATGCGCCAATCGGTAAATCATCTACCGACATGTACAGCTTCCTCTCGCTTGTTCAAGATGATCCAACCGTTCAAATCGTATCAAATGCCCAAATTGACGCTGTAGCTGAAGCCGCCTCAAAGGTTGATGCTCTAAAAGGCATTCCAGTTTTATCAGCATCTGCACCGTTTAAAGCCGGTGGGCGTCACAGTACAACTTCAGATGCTGACAGTTATGTGCAAGTCCCAGCTGGGGATTTAACTTATAAGAATGCTGCAGATCTTTATCTTTATCCAAATACCATGGTCGCAGTTAAAGTAACAGGCGCTGAAGTTAAAGATTGGCTTGAGTGCAGTGCGAATCAATTTAATCAAATTGATCCTACTTCAACTGCAGCTCAAAACTTAATTAATTGGGATACTCATAGAACATATAACTATGATGTTATCGACGGCGTTAACTATAAGATAGATGTGACTCAGCCTAATAAATTTGACGGTGATTGCGCAGTAGTTAATGCTGATGCAAGTCGTATTGTTGATTTAAGCTATACAGACGCTGATGGCACGACATTTACAGGGGATGAACTAGCAAGTAAAGAATTTATTATTGCTTCGAATAACTACCGAGCATTTGGTGGTAAATTTGCAGGTACGGGTGCTGAATTTGTTGTAATGGAGCTACCAGATACTAACCGCGAGGCGTTAGCTCAATATATTTCTGAAGAATCAGAGACTCATGGCGAAGTTGACCCAAGTGCGGATAATAATTGGGACTTTGTTACTATCGACTCAGCTACTACACTTGATATTCGCTTTGAAACTCAAGACAGTGCAACCGCCGATAAGTTTGTCGAAGACTATCAAGTGCGCCCAATGACAAAACGAACTGACTTAACTGATGAGTTTGGGTTTGCAATTTACAATATTGATTTGCAAACGCCTGTATCTAACTAAATAAGAATCAGTTTATTAACGTAATTCTCTGTAAAGTTAATTACTTCTGCTAAATAAAAAGGCGCATAATGCGCCTTTTTTCTCATTAGAACTTAATCAAGTTCAAACAACCTCGCCATTGTTTTGATATGGTTCAGTGGCACTTTATGTGTATTTCTTTGAGCACACAAAGCTTGATGCTGACTATCTTTAGGATCACCGATAACTACAACACGAACTTGATATCCTAGGGCTTTAGCAGCAGCCTCGTAAGCCATATATTCCCATTTTGCCACATTGGTATTATCACATATAACTAATGGTTCATTGCTTGCCAACGCATTGATAAATGCCGTTAAATTAGCCTGATGATATTGGCTTAAAAACTTAGGATTAAATCGATACTGACCTTCTTGCTCAAAGTATTTATCCGTTGAAAAATATCCATATTGTTTAACATGTAATGCGGTATCAATACCCTGCTTTGTTAAAAATTCATTCACCCAGTATGACTTACCACTACCAGGTAAACCTCGCATGATAATGGCTAACTTTATATTGGTTTGATTCATTAATTCTTATTTCGAAAGTGACATACGTATAAATACTTAAGCCGATAAAGCATTGGCTAATTGTTCATTGAATGATGGGTTACCCACAACTTCGCCTGCTAAAATAGTTTCTACTAATTGCGGCACAATATCCCCTGCTTTTCCAGTCAAATGATATTGAAACTGACTGTGTCGATCTGGCTTCGCCAGATTAACCTCAACGGTTTGTGCGCCATGATGATTAGCACTATCGACAAAACCTGCTGCAGGATAAACAGTACCAGAAGTACCTATTGCAATGAATAAGTCACAGTTGTCCAGTGCATCATGGATTCTGTCCATGCCAAATGGCATTTCACCAAACCATACGATATGAGGACGTAAACGTTTAGCTGGAATACAACAAGTGCAACAATTATCTTCACTAAATGGTTCGCGTAACACGAACGTTTGCTGTGATTGAGGGCAACGGCCTTTGTTTAATTCTCCATGCATATGTAATAAACGTTTAGAGCCAGCACGCTCATGCAAATCATCCACATTTTGTGTAATAACAAGTAGCTTGCCAGAAAACTCCGCTTCAAGTTTTGCTAAAGCAACATGGGCTGGATTGACCGTAATTTCATCACTGTTAAGGTTATCCCAACGGCTATTATAAAAGCGTTCCACTAAATCAATATCTCGAGCATAGCCTTCCGGTGTGGCGACATCTTCAATATGATGTTGCTCCCACAACCCATCTTGATCTCGGAAGGTTTTTATCCCCGACTCAGCTGAAATACCTGCGCCAGTTAAGACTACAATCTGCCGATACATATTGATTTCCTTATTGTTATAATATGAAGCAACTCAATCACTAGCTTAGCAAAAGATCACTGTAAATTTTATATTGCTAATCATGAGTAAAATACTAACCCTATAGTGATATAAATGCTGCAAACTCACAATAATCCCTTAGTATAAGTAAGAGTATTGTGTATTTTTTAACTAAAATGAGCAGCTTATTTAGTAGATAACAGAAAAATCTAGTTATATTGTCGATTAACCTTCAACAAAGGTTCCAGTTTCTGATTTCAACACATATAATAAACTTAACTATCCACGGATGAACCTTTAGGTTCTGCAATCAAGAGATTAGCAATGACAGATGGAAATCAAGCACTCAAAAAAGCAGGTTTAAAAATTACACTGCCACGAGTTAAAATCCTAGAATTAATGCAAGCCCCTGAAAATCAACATATCAGTGCTGAAGATTTATACAAAAAATTGCTCGATGTTGGTGAAGAAATTGGCTTAGCGACTGTCTACCGTGTATTAAACCAATTTGACGATGCAGGTATTTTAAACCGTCATCATTTTGAAAGCGGCAAAGCAGTTTTTGAAATGTCGACTCAAAAGCATCATGATCACCTTGTTTGCTTAACATGTGACAAAGTTATTGAGTTCTCTGATGAAGTTATTGAGCGTCGTCAGGACGAAATCGCTATGCGCCACAATATCAAACTGACTCACCATAGCTTATATCTCTATGGTCACTGCACAAATGATACCTGTGACCACGCAGACGAATAGCATTTATTGTTTTAGTTAATTGACTTTAACAAATAAAAAGCCAGCATTAAGCTGGCTTTTTTTATCGCTAAAATGGCTAGACTAAAATCGCCCATTCACTCCAATACTATAAGAGAAACCATCAATATCAGAATCCAGCTCTTTAGCTGCAGTAAACACCGCAGCAATTGTGTCAGTTATAGGTAAATAATAATCGGTGCTTAATAACCAGCTGTCATACTCACTTTCATCAAAATCATAAAAATATGAAGCGCCTACAGACCAAGAATTAGTGACATACCAATCCGCTTCCACTAAAGCGGTTGAATTACTATCGCTATAGGAACCACCACTATCACTAATGTCAGGATCGTTAAACACTGAATCTACGGTGTAATCACTGTAAGTATATCGACCACTTAAATACAAACCTTCAGTCCAATCAAATTGAACGTAAGTATCAGCACCTAAAGTAATACTATCTTGCTCAGTATCAGACTTTCTAAAAGATGATGATTCACTGATATCATAGCCCCCTGTACTACGAATATACTCAATATAAAAAGAACTAGATGGATTGAAATAGTACCCAAGCGTTACACCATAATTATCATTTTCGAAACTAGAGTCGGCTTCAAAATTAGAATATTGTGCTTTGATAAACCATTTTGAATCAAACACATATTCACCAGAAATATTGTATTGGTCAAAATCATTTCCTACTCCTGAGTAAAACCCGCCTATATTTGACACCTGACCAAGATAGCCTGATAGCAAGTAAGGGGTTTTATTGTCATTTATCGACGAGAAATAATAGCGGTAATCGAGTTTAAAGGTTCCGTCTGAACTTGATTCTGTTTGATCAAAATATGTCACAGTGCCGTCATGTTGGTAATCATCATCTGCCATCACTAATGTAGATAAAGAAGAAAATGCGGTGAGAATGGCTAAATATAAACCTTTTTGAATCATATTTGTTCCTTGTTTAAATAACAAGAAAGAGCCATAGAAGATAATATCCATATCTTTATTCCTACATCGCAATGTTGCGATCGACTCTTTCCATAGAGTTTTTTTGGGGATACTTCTAAGGCAAAGATAGAAATAATAATATCTACCTTTACTTAGAAGACTCTAAACTAACGAAATATAAATTAAATTTCAATCGGATAGGTTAATAATTTATAACATTCTTTGATATACCTGTACCTTATGGCCTTTGTATATGTTTTGTTCATACAACGACATGCCATTGTTTACTGCTACTTTTTCAGAGCCTACATTTCCATGTAAGATGAGCGCAATAACTTCATCAATATCAAACATTGGCTTAAGGGTATCCATTACCGCTTTTGCTGCTTCTGTACCAATTCCCTGCCCCCAATATTCTGGAAGAAAGCGATAACCCAGTTCCACTTTATCGTATTCGGGAATGTATTTAGGCCCACAAAAACCAATCACTTTTTTATCTTCTTTATGATACACCGCCCAGCGTCCAAAACCTTTATCGTTATAGTCTGCTTGTATTACTTCTTTGAAAACTTGTTCAGCCTCTAATAGGCTTTTTAAGGGCGATTGTGGGATGTAAGTCAGCACATCAGGGTTACTATTCATTAATAAAATAGCTTCTATATCGTGCTGATTAAATGGACGAATGAGTAGACGATCTGTTTCTGCAATCACTGCGGGGATCACGGGCGTTATATGAGACACGATTATCCTTAACCTTTATTATTCTGAATTGTTGTGGGCTAACTACATGTTTAACTTTAGTAAAATAACCTTATCAAGATTTGACGATTTATCAATAACCACATGATAAAATGAATAATATTTCATCATCAACCGTTTGTTGCCCAACAAAAAAGGCGCCGAAGCGCCTTTTATATCACTTGCTAGTATTTACCAGCCAGTTTTAGTACGTAACGCTTTACCGATATCAGCTAAAGAGCGAACTGTGCTTACGCCAGCAGCTTCTAGTGCAGCAAATTTATCTTCTGCAGTACCTTTACCACCAGCGATAATTGCGCCAGCATGACCCATACGCTTACCTTCTGGTGCAGTCACACCAGCAATGTAAGAAACAACAGGTTTAGTAACGTTAGCTTTGATGTATTCAGCCGCTTCTTCTTCAGCAGTACCACCAATTTCACCAATCATTACGATTGCTTCAGTTTGTGGATCGTTTTGGAACATTTCCAATACGTCGATGAAGTTAGTACCAGGAATTGGGTCACCACCAATACCAACACAAGTTGATTGGCCGAAACCTTCGTCTGTAGTTTGCTTAACCGCTTCGTACGTCAAGGTACCAGAGCGTGAAACAATACCGACTTTACCAGGCTTGTGGATGTGACCTGGCATGATACCAATCTTACATTCACCAGGAGTGATAACACCTGGACAGTTAGGACCGATCATGCGAACGCCAGTTTCTTCAAGTTTAACTTTAACTTGAAGCATATCTAACGTAGGGATACCTTCAGTGATACAAACGATTAGCTCGATGCCACCGTCAATTGCTTCAAAGATAGCATCTTTACAGAAAGGAGCTGGTACATAAATTACAGTAGCAGTTGCGCCTGTTTCAGCTACAGCATCTTTAACAGTGTTAAAGACTGGCAGATCTAAATGAACTTGACCCCCTTTTCCTGGAGAAACGCCGCCAACCATTTTAGTACCGTAAGCAATTGCTTGCTCAGAATGGAAAGTACCTTGACCGCCAGTGAAACCTTGACAGATAACTTTAGTATCTTTGTTAATTAATACAGACATTATTTGCCCTCCGCAGCTTTAACAACTTGCTCAGCTGCGTCAGTTAAACTGGTAGCTGCAATGATATCAAGATCTGAGTTAGCTAAAACTTCACGACCTAATTCAGCGTTAGTACCTTCAAGACGAACAACAACTGGTACTTCAACACCCACTTCTTTAACAGCGCCGATAATACCTTCTGCGATCATGTCACAACGAACGATACCACCAAAGATGTTCACTAGAACGGCTTTAACATTTGAATCAGAAAGAATGATTTTAAATGCTTCAGCAACACGTTCTTTGGTTGCTCCACCGCCCACGTCTAAGAAGTTAGCTGGCTTGCCGCCGTGTAGGTTTACGATGTCCATAGTACCCATTGCTAGGCCTGCACCATTAACCATACAACCAACATTACCGTCTAGTGCAACGTAGTTAAGTTCAAACTTAGCTGCGTGTGCTTCACGAGCATCATCTTGTGATGGATCGTGCATTTCACGGATTTTAGGTTGACGGAACAATGCATTACCATCGATACCAATTTTGCCATCAAGACAGTGAATGTTGCCTTCGTCAGTGATAACAAGTGGGTTGATTTCAAGTAAAGCGAAATCATGGTCTTCGAACATTTTAGCTAAGCCCATGAACACTTTAGTGAACTGCTTCATTTGAGTTGGGTTTAAACCTAACTTGAAGCCAAGATCACGTGCTTGGTATGGTTGTGGGCCCGCTAGTGGATCGATGATTGCTTTGTGAATTAACTCAGGCGTTTCTTCAGCAACAGTTTCAATCTCAACACCACCTTCAGTTGATGCCATGAAAACAACACGACGTGTTGCACGGTCAACTACAGCACCAAGGTATAATTCGTTTGCAATATCAGTACAGCTTTCTACTAAGATTTTAGCAACTGGCTGACCTTTTTCGTCAGTTTGGTAAGTGACTAAGTTCTTACCTAACCAGTTTTCAGCAAATGCTCTGATTTCTTCTTTATCGCCGGTAACTTTAACGCCACCTGCTTTACCACGGCCGCCAGCGTGTACTTGACACTTAACAACCCACATATCACCGCCAATGTGACCAGCAGCTTCTACCGCTTCTTGGGCTGTATCGCAAGCGAAGCCTTCAGAAACTGGTAAACCATATTCGGCAAATAAGGATTTTGCCTGATACTCATGCAAATTCATGATGATCTATCCATATACTTCTTAAAAAATCCTACTGGCTCGTATGAGCCAGCTACGAGGGTATTGTCTAGTTGACTCTTAAAGGTCAAGCAATAGACGAGTTGGGTCTTCAAGGAAATCTTTAATAGCAACCAAGAATCCAACTGACTCACGCCCATCAACAATACGATGGTCGTAAGATAGTGCTAGGTACATCATAGGTTGAATAACAACCTCACCGTTCACTGCCATTGGGCGATCTTTAATAGCATGCATGCCTAAGATTGCACTTTGTGGAAGGTTTAGAATAGGTGTTGACATTAATGAGCCAAATACACCGCCATTAGTTACAGTAAAGTTACCGCCGGTCATATCATCTACTGATAATTTACCATCACGGCCTTTAATCGCTAATTCGCGGACGTTCTTCTCAATTTCAGCAAGGCTCATTGTGTCAGTGTCACGTAATACTGGTGTAACCAAACCACGTGGAGTTGATACTGCAATGCTCACATCAAAGTAGTTGTGGTAAACAATTTCGTCACCATCGATAGAAGCATTGACTTCTGGGAAACGCTTAAGGGCTTCAGTTACAGCCTTAACGTAGAAAGACATAAAACCTAAACGGATTCCATGGCGCTTTTCAAAGATTTCTTGATATTGCTTACGAATGTCCATAATTGGCTGCATGTTAACTTCGTTAAACGTTGTTAGCATTGCCGTTGAATTTTTCGCTTCAAGCAGACGGTTAGCAATTGTTTTACGTAAACGTGTCATAGGTACACGTTTTTGGCTGCGACCTTCAAGCGGCGCAACAGGTGCTGATGCAGCTGCTGGTTTCGCTGCTGGAGCAGACTTAACAAATGATTCAACGTCTTCTTTAGTAATACGTCCGCCAACGCCAGAACCTTTCAATTGGCTAGCATCAACATTGTGCTCAGCAATTAGACGGCGCACTGACGGGCTTAGTGCATCGTTTGATTCATCAGATTCAACAGCAGGAGATGCTGCTTCCGCTTCAGCTTTAGTCACTTCTTGACCAGAAACTGCACCAGCAACAAAGTTAGCAATAACTTGTTCACCAAGGACAGTATCGCCCTCTTGGAATAATAATTCGCTAATAGAACCATCTTCTGGCGCAACAACTTCAAGTACGACTTTATCAGTTTCAATATCAACTAGATTTTGGTCACGAGAAACCTGTTCTCCAGGCTGCACATGCCATGTCGCGATAGTTGCATCAGCAACTGATTCTGGCAAAACGGGTACCTTAATTTCGATACTCATGGAAAGCTTTCCTTTTTATAAATTTTATTACGACAGTTTTAATGCGCTATTGATTAATTCTTCTTGCTGGCGAGCATGAAGCGCAGGATAACCACAAGCTGGCGCAGCAGATGCTTCACGGCCCGCATAAGTTAATTGAGCTCCAGCTGGAATCGCTGCCCAGAAATGATGTTGGCTACAATACCAAGCACCTTGGTTCTGAGGTTCTTCCTGACACCATACAAAATCTTTAACATGCTGATAATCAGCAAGTGCTGCTTGCATTTCTTCTTGTGGGAACGGGTACAGTTGTTCCACACGTAAAATAGCAATATTGGTAATTTCTTGCTTACGACGCTTGTCGAGTAACTCGAAATACACTTTACCGCTACAGAAGACAACGCGTTCTACTTTGCTTGCATCTAATGCATCAAGTTCACCAATGACACTTTGGAAACTTCCGTTAGCTAATTCATCTAATGTTGAAACAGCTAATGGGTGACGCAATAATGATTTAGGCGACATAACAACAAGTGGACGACGCATAGGACGTACAACTTGACGACGCAACATGTGATAAACCTGTGCAGGCGTAGAAGGAACACACACTTGCATATTATGGTTTGCACAAAGTTGTAAGAAACGTTCTAGACGTGCAGATGAATGCTCAGGACCTTGGCCTTCATAACCATGAGGTAGCAACATAGTTAGACCACATAAACGGCCCCACTTCTGCTCACCAGATGATAAGAACTGATCGATGACCACTTGGGCACAGTTAACAAAGTCACCAAACTGTGCTTCCCAAATAGTCAGACCACCTGGCTCAGCTGTTGCGTAACCGTATTCAAATGCCAGTACTGATGCTTCTGATAATACTGAGTCAGTAATATCAATTTCACCTTGCTCATCAGCCACATTACGTAATGGCAAATAAGTGGTACCGTCATTTTGATTATGAAGAACCGCATGACGATGGAAGAAAGTACCACGGCCAGAATCTTGACCTGTAATACGAACTCGTTTTTTATCTTCCAAAATAGACGCATAAGCCAACGTCTCAGCAAAACCCCAATCAACTGGTTTTTCACCATCGGCCATAGATACGCGGTCTTTGTAAATCTTAGCGACACGAGACTGTAATTTGTGGCTTTCTGGGATATCAACGATCTTTTGCGCTAAATTATTTAAACGCTCAAGTTCCATTGACGCTTGGTAGCTTTCGTCCCACTCACGGTTAAGGTATGGCGTCCAGTCAACAGTATGTAATGTCATAGGTCGCCATTCTTTAACAACACAATCACCGGCATCCAGTGAATCACGATACGTATTAACTAAACCTGTTACGTCATCCGCTGAAATACTGCTTTCTTCGATTAATCGATCGGCATAAATCTTACGTGGCGTAGGATGTTTTTTGATTTTTGCATACATCAACGGCTGCGTTGCACTTGGCTCATCAGCTTCGTTGTGACCATGTCGACGGTAACAAACTAAGTCAATGACAACGTCACGTTTGAATTCGTTACGGTAATCCACTGCTAACTGAGAAATAAAGGCAACAGCCTCTGGATCGTCAGCATTGACGTGGAAAATGGGTGCCTGCACCATTTTAGCGATATCAGTACAGTACTCTGTAGAACGCACATCTTCATGGTTAGAAGTGGTAAAGCCAACTTGGTTGTTAATAACGATACGAATCGAACCGCCAACCTTAAAGCCACGAGCTTGAGACATATTGAATGTCTCTTGAACAATACCTTGGCCTGTTATTGCTGAATCACCATGAATAGTAATTGGCATAACTTGTAAGCCATCTTTACAACCACGTCTGTCCTGACGAGCACGAACAGAGCCAATAACAACAGGATTAACAATCTCAAGGTGAGATGGGTTAAACGCTAAGGCTAAATGAACATTACCACCTGGTGTTTCAAAATCTGATGAGAAACCTTGGTGATACTTAACGTCACCAGAGCCTTGAACTTCATCGTGTTTACCAGCGAATTCATCAAATAGTTCTGCAGGACGTTTGCCTAGTACATTTACAAGTACGTTTAAACGACCACGGTGAGCCATACCAACTACGATTTCTTTCGTTCCAGCTTCACCTGCGCGGTATAAAATTTCGCGCATCATTGGTACTAATGCATCACCACCTTCAAGAGAAAAACGTTTTGCGCCTGGAAATTTTGCGCCAAGGTATTTTTCCATACCTTCAGCAGCATTTAGGCCTTCTAAGATACGTTTTTTGGTGCTGATGTCGTAATTAGCTTTACCTAAAGATGGTTCAAGACGTTGTTGAATCCAACGCTTTTCATCCGTATCAGTAATATGCATGTACTCAGCACCAATCGAGCCACAGTAAGTGCTCTTAAGTGCTTTCACGATGTCGGCTAATTTTAATGTGTCGCTACCGTATGCAAATGAACCTGTATTGAATTCACGTTGCATATCTTCAGCATCTAGACCATGAAACGCTGGATCTAATTCAGATACTGACTCACGCTGCCATAACCCTAATGGATCGAGATTGGCATTTTGGTGACCACGAAAACGGTGAGCATTGATTAACTGGAGAACTTTAACTTGTTTAGCATCTAATTCAGGGTCGGTTACACGGCTGGCGCCTTTGGCTCGACCTTCTAATGCTAAACTGCGGAAATAATCACGTACTTTAGAGTGTGCAGTTTCAGGTATATCTTGAGAAGTACCATTTACCGCAGGGAGATTATCAAAAACAACTTGCCAGTCTTCAGAAACTGAACTTGGATCTTCTTGATAGGCTTCATACATCTCTTCTACGTAGGTCGAATTAGAGCCACTTAAATGTGACGATTCGAGCCAAGCTTTCATGATGCCTTGGTGCATTACTTTTCCTTACAAAACTTGATACACGTGCTTCGACATAATCATAATTACGATACCTATTGCACCGCAATCGAATCGTATCTAACTATATAATTTTAATCAGTTAAATACAAAGGACTTCCTAATACACACAATAGAGTCATCTCCAAAGATGAAGATGACTCTCAATGAGAGCTAATTAAACTGTAAACCTAGCTCTAAACTGTGCATTTATACTGCTCGCTTCAATAGCATTGACTTAATATGCCCAATTGCTTTAGTTGGGTTTAATCCTTTAGGACAAACATCAACACAGTTCATGATGCCATGACAACGGAACACACTGTAAGCATCATCTAAACCAGCTAGACGTTCTTCAGTTGCCGTATCACGACTATCAATCAAGAAGCGGTAAGCATGCAATAAACCACTTGGACCGATAAATTTATCCGGGTTCCACCAGAACGATGGACAAGCAGTAGAACAACAAGCACACATGATACATTCGTACAAACCATCTAAATGAGCGCGCTCTTCAGGTGATTGTAAATGTTCACGAGCCGGCGTTTTCTCATCATTGATAAGAAACGGCTTAATTTTTTCGTACTGAGTGTAGAACTGAGTCAGGTCAACAATTAAATCACGCACTACAGGCATGCCTGGTAAAGGACGGATTTCAATTTTCTTACCCTTAAATGTAGAAACAGGCGTAATACACGCTAAACCATTTTTACCATTCATGTTCACGCCATCACTACCACAAACACCTTCACGGCATGAGCGTCTAAATGATAACTCAGGGTCTGACTCTTTCAGCTTCATCAGTGCATCCAGTACCATCATATCGGTACCTTCTTCCACTTCTAAGCTGTAATCTTTCATATAAGGCTTAGTATCTACATCAGGATTGTAGCGATAAACTGCAAATTCCAATTTCATCGTGGCTTCTCCTAGTAAGTACGCTTGATAGGCGGGAATGCATCACGAAGCTTAGGCTCCATGTTGACTTCACGCTTAGTCATTTGTTCAGTGACAGGATCAAAGACACTGTGACATAACCAATTATCGTCATCACGGTCTAAGAAATCTTCACGAGAATGCGCACCACGGCTTTCTGTACGGAAGTTAGCAGCATAAGCAGTTGCAATCGCTGTAGCCATTAAGTTATCTAACTCTAAACACTCGATACGTTGAGTATTAAATTCTGAAGAATTATCAGATAACTTGGCGTTAGCTAAACGTTCACGGATCTTCTTAAGCTCTTTAAGGCCTTCAGCCATTGCATCGCCACTTCTAAATACAGAGAAGTTAAGCTGCATACATAACTGTAAGTCTTTACGGATTACTGCAGGATCTTCACCTTCTTTATTGCTTTCCCAGCGATTAAGACGATCAAGAGAAGCAGCAATTTGCTCTTCTGAAGGTGCTTTAGGATCAGCAGTCTCATCTAACGCTTTACCTAAATGCTGACCTGCAGCACGACCAAATACCACTAAATCAAGCAGTGAGTTACCACCTAAGCGGTTTGCACCATGTACTGATACACAAGCAATCTCACCAACTGCAAATAAGCCTACGATATCTTGCTCTGAACCATCTTCGTTTTGGCGAACAACTTGGCCACTAACTTTAGCGGGTAGACCACCCATCATGTAGTGACATGTTGGCAATACAGGGATTGGGCCATCTGCTGGATCAATATGCGCAAACGTACGAGAAAGTTCACAAACACCAGGAAGACGCGCTTCTAATGTTTCTTTACCTAAGTGATCAAGTTTAAGTAAACAGTGCGGGCCTAATGGTCCATCTAATCCACGACCTTCACGGATCTCAGTCATCATTGAGCGAGCAACGACGTCACGAGATGCTAAATCTTTAGCGTTAGGAGCATAACGCTCCATGAAGCGTTCGCCATCTTTATTTAAAAGATAACCACCTTCACCACGACAACCTTCAGTTACAAGCACACCTGCGCCAGCAATACCCGTTGGGTGGAATTGCCACATTTCCATGTCTTGCATCTGAACACCAGCACGCATTGCCATACCAACACCGTCACCAGTGTTAATGTGAGCATTAGTAGTAGAAGCGTAAATACGCCCTGCACCACCCGTTGCTAAAATTGTTGCCTTCGATTTGAAGTAAACAATTTCGCCAGTTTCGATTTCAATTGCAGTACAACCTACAATTGCGCCGTCATCGTTTTTAACTAAATCTAATGCATACCATTCAGAAAACACTTCAGTTTTGTGTTTCACGTTTTGTTGGTATAAACAATGAAGCAAAGCATGACCTGTTCGGTCAGCTGCCGCTGCAGTACGTGCCGCTTGTTCGCCACCAAAGTTCTTTGATTGGCCACCAAATGGACGCTGGTAAATAGTGCCGTTTTCGAAACGTGAGAATGGAAGGCCCATTTGCTCAAGCTCGATAACCGCCTCAGGACCTGTCTTACACATAAACTCAATCGCTTCTTGGTCACCGATAAAATCAGAACCTTTCACGGTATCGTACATGTGCTGTTCCCAGTGATCTTCATGGGCGTTACCTAACGCAACTGTGATACCACCTTGCGCAGAAACCGTATGAGAACGTGTTGGGAATACTTTAGATAAAAGCGCACAGCTCTTACCTTCTTTAGAAATTTGTAAAGCCGCTCGCATGCCAGCGCCACCAGCGCCGATCACTACTGCGTCAAATTCGCGAACTGGAATAGCCACTTAAACACCCCACACTATAATGATGCCTGCAGCTAGATAACAAAAAGCCGCTACGACAAATACGAATTGAAGTAATCCACGTACTGATACATTTTTAACGTAATCAGTTAGCACTTGCCAAATACCAATCCACGAATGAATAAGCACAGCGACTAACGCTAGCAGAGTGAATACTTTCATCGGCAAAGTGCTAAATAAGCCATGCCAGATTTCGTAAGTTAATGGGGCGCTACACGCAATGAAACCCACCATAAAAATGGTATAACAGGTTAAAATTACGGCACTAGCACGAATTAAAATAAAGTCATGAACACCACTGCGTCCAAGGCTTGCTGCATTAGTTACCATACCCAAATCCCCACAATGATTGAAAACGCCGCTGAAAGTACAAAGGCGATTTTTGCTGAAGCTAAGCCTGAGGCTAATTCTTCCCAACGACCGGTATCCATAATCAGATGACGTAAGCCAACGATTAAGTGGTAACCCAACGCAGTAAGAATTCCCCAGATAACAAACTTAACGAGCAAGTTATCAAAAAGAGATTGTAGGCCAGCGAAACTCTCAGGAGATGCTAAAGATTCATTTAGCATCCAAATAAGAATACCGACAGCAAACAGCATGATAACACCGGAAATACGGTGAAGAATTGACGCAATCGCTGTTGCAGGAAAGCGAATGGTCTGTAGGTCTATATGGACAGGTCTTTGCTTTTTCACGTTCTGCTCACTCAGCTCCATTGAGCATTATTTTTATTATTCATCTTGCTTTGCTTCTATTTGCAACACCAACATACATATGTAAACAAAATGTTGAAACATAACAGACTACTATCAAACACTTAACTATTTGAGAAACCACTAATTTAGCTAGGTAAAAAATGTTTTCAAAAATGTGATGTCTGTCGCCCTTTGTGGACGCAGGCAAGTATACTCAAGCCCATTGTCAAATACAAACGTCACACTATGCAAAATTTGTTTTTTTGCATTTTTTTTGCAAACAAACCACAGCTGGCAAGGCGTCTAGCAAGGTTTATACCATGGTCTAATAAATTTAAACGCTTATTTAAATTGAAATGTGATCACGATTCACTGTAAAGTAATGTCCGCTTAACATGCCGCACTCACAGAAAAGAATGAAGTAAGGAGAACGGGGTATGGCTGACAATATAGCCAAATTAGAGTTACCGGGGAATGATTCAATCGATTTACCAATTAAGCAGGGAACTGCTGGTTTTGATGTAATCGATATCAGTAAATTAGGAAAGACAGGTCATTTCACCTTCGATCCTGGTTTTCTAGCAACAGCCTCTTGCGAGTCTGCAATTACATACATTGATGGCGAAAAAGGTGTACTAACACACCGTGGCTATCCAATTTATGAGCTAGCGACTGAATCTAACTATTTAGACGTTTGTTACTTACTGCTTTACGGTGAATTACCAAGCAAAACTCAATACGAAGAGTTTGTTGCAATGGTAAAAAACCACACAATGGTTAATGAACAATTAGCTTCTTTCTTTAGAGGCTTCCGTCGTGATGCACATCCAATGGCAATGCTTTGTGGCGTTACTGGTGCATTATCTGCGTTCTACCAAGATTCTCTTGATGTAAATGATGAAAAACATCGTGAAATTGCGGCTTTCCGCCTAGTTTCTAAAATGCCAACGATTGCAGCAATGTGCTACAAGTATTCAATTGGCCAACCTTTCGTCTATCCACGCAACGATTTAAGTTACGCAGGTAACTTCTTATCGATGATGTTCGCTGTCCCATGTGAAGAATACAAAGTCAATCCAGTTGTTGAAAAAGCAATGGACAGAATCTTTGTTTTACATGCGGATCACGAGCAAAACGCCTCTACGTCTACAGTACGTTTAGCAGGTTCATCAGGTGCTAACCCATTTGCATGTATCGCGGCAGGTATCGCTTCATTATGGGGTCCAGCTCATGGTGGTGCTAACGAAGCTTGTTTAAACATGCTTGAAGAAATTGGCAGTGTAGACCGCATTCCTGAATTTATTGCACGAGCAAAAGACAAAGCGGATCCTTTCCGTCTTATGGGCTTTGGTCATCGTGTATATAAAAACTTCGACCCTCGTGCGAAAGTGATGCGTGAAACTTGTCATGAAGTTTTAGCTGAATTAAACGTTAAAGATCCACTACTTGACGTAGCAATGGAACTTGAGCGTATCGCACTTGAAGACGAGTATTTCGTTTCTAAGAAGCTTTATCCAAATGTTGATTTCTACTCAGGCATCATCATGAAAGCAATTGGTATCCCAACAAGTATGTTTACAGTGCTATTCGCACTATCTCGTACAGTTGGTTGGATTGCTCATTGGAAAGAAATGCTTGACCAACCAGGTCATAAGATCAGTCGTCCACGTCAGTTATACACTGGCTCAGAAGACCGTGATTTTGTTAGTTTAGATAAGCGTTAATTCGTATTAAATTAACTTCTAAAGCGCCTATAAGGCGCTTTTTTATTGCCTGAAATTCATGCAAACCTGAATGAGAAGATTTAACAAGTAAATATTGATTAGACTTGATGCCATCGTGTACTCTCGATAGCTCACAAACATTCAAATAAACACCTATCACTAACTGAAATAAGTTCGATATTAGCGTGTGAATTAATTGCCCTTGCCTGCGTTAGCGATAAACAAGTTACCTTCTCATTAACTCATCATGAGCATTTGTGCATTGACTAAAGTTATCGCTCTTTTCCGATTTTATTCAGTTTAAGCCACTAGCAATAACAACCCGATACGTAAAAATGAACTAAGATAACCATACAAAAACACATAAATATTCATTGAGGTATTTGGCCGATTAAGAGAAAGTAGACATCGAAAGGTTATAAAAGAGAGTCAATTAGGTCATAGATTATGACTTTCACTCCATTCCCACACAATCAAACCATGCACTAAAACGGTGAAAAGTAATTTAATATGCTTGCAAAGCCACATTTTTATGCAAAAAAGTTATAAGTGTACAAAGTAAATTATAACGAGACACTATAGCTAAGGAAAAACGTCGAAGTATTTGTGCTTTTAAAGGTCAATAACAGCTATTTGTAAAAAGAAGAATAAACCAGATTGTAAATTTCGCACCATAGTAAAACATGCTTGCTCAGCTATAGTGCGAAAATAATTTAGATGAATTTAATTCATTGTTTAATAACATTGTGCATCTAAGTACGATTAGTATTGATATATAGGTGTCAGAGTTACAGATTAAACATTCAACTATGAGTAGCACAAACTAATTGAATCAGCCTAACTTAGATAAGTAAATAACTATATAGTTATTAAACGAGATTATTTCATTCAGCATTTATCAACTCTTTTAACTCTTGAGCTTTTAAATAAAAAACATGATGCTCTTTTATTTTACTAACCCAGTTATAATCAATGACACGTTCACCGTAAAAAGCTCCTGCTAGCTGACCAAAAACAGCACCTGTCGTATCAGCATCTTCACCTAGGTTTACTGCAAGTAAAGCCCCAGACTCGAATGAATCGGAATTAAAAAATGCCCATAAAACAGCTTCAAGGGTATGCATTACATAACCGCTAGCCCTTATCTCAGAAGCTTTCTTTATTTTATAATTTTCTGACGTTAATAATTCTACCATTGATGGGCATAAAGGATTTGCCTCCCAAAAGTCATCTATAGGACTATAAATACCATCTAAAAGTTGGCTTTTGCTTACTCCATGCAATGCCCCCCATATCAAGCCACTAAAATACCTACAAGCATCCACGGCTTCAGTTGCACCATGAGTTGTTTTAGAACTTAATCCACCATATTCAATAGCATCAATAAAACTATCATAATAGCGGATTGGTATAGGAGCTAAGCGCATTAACGAGCCATTCCCCGCCGACATTGGATCTGTATCCCCAGAAAATGGTTCTCCTGTTTTTTCATATCTTTGTAATGCCGACACAACTGTTAAACCTATATCAAAGCACTTGCCGTTAACACTAAAAACGCCGTCTTGCCACCAGCGAGTATATAAATCCATTTGGTCTTTGAAGTCACAAGTTTTAGTACGAACCAAACTATGCGCTAAGCAATACATCATACTAGTATCATCAGTCCACTCACCCGCCTTCAAATTAAAAGGACCGCCGCCAACAATATCTGTCATTGGTTGAAATGTTCCTGATGCTTTAAATTCAACAGTTGTACCCAGAGCATCACCAATCGCACAACCAATTAACGCCCCACGAAAACGATTAATATCATCATCACTATCAACGCCGATCCTTTGGTAGTAATTCTTACATTCTAAATCCGTAGGTTTAGGTTTCGCGATTCGATATACGTGATAATTCGACATCCACTGAGTTTTATGTGGCTCTCTTGAACCACTTAATTTATTTGTCATAAATGGAAAGCGAAGATCGTTGGGTATTTTCTTTTCTCTTTCTAACATTTCAATTATTATTTGAGATGTTATTAACTTGCCTGAGTCATCGTAATATTTTTTATTTTTCATAACTATACTTCTTCTAATTCAATTCGATATTTACCATTAACGTAAGATCTACTTTGTACTTTAAACTTAGTGCCCGATTTAAATAGAACTTCTTCTTCGTTAGGCTTTACTGCTGCATTTTCTGCGATTTTAATACCAGTCTTAGATCTAATAGCGATAATCGTATTACCGTCAAAAGGTTTCTCCAAATTACTGGATGAGCTTTTGAATCCTTTTTCATGGTGAATACCACCAATTGGAAACAATTCTTCAATAAGTGCATCACTGAAATCATCACCACGAATAACTTGCCCTTCAAACCTAAGTTTTGGATTATCAGCTAGCTTTTCTAAACCTCTATTTGCATTATCAACTAAATTAGCCCACTTCACTTTATCTTCAGGAGAAAAACCTCTCAAACCACTATTGATTGGCTCGTACAGATTAGTGCTATACACCGAAATAGCTAAAAATTCCTCTCTGGTCAATACTTGCATATCTGGATCTAGATAGTAATTCATTAAAACATGATTTTTAAACTCATCACCTTCTTTATTTATTAAGCTGGTTACCCTATCAAGCTCAGTATCAATCAATTCATCTACTGTTGGGACTTTATGTCCATGATTCTGAGTTACAATTTGTGCACTTGTATCTTCATTCTCTACCTTGTTAGGAGACAAGTTAAATAATGACTTTACATTTCCACTAGCTAAGCTTTCTTTGATTTCTTTTGGTGTCAAAAAGCCAATTTGAGCAGCTTCTAGAAGATCTAATTTAAGCTGTTCATTTATAGAGCCTGTATCGACAGCATTGTTTAACACAAGATTTAGTGAAGCTTCACCTTCAGTACACATCAACCCAAACGGATCTACCCAATTCACATGATTCGGCGCATATTGGTAGTGGTTTAATCCCCCTACTAATCCGATTGGGTCTTGATGAATAAACCTTGCTTGCTCAGGGCTATAATACCTAAAGCGGTTGTAATGTAGGCCTGATTCGTCATCGAAATACTGACCTTGAAAGCGGATAGGGTTTACTATCGTATTTTCAAACTCATCATCTCTTGCAACATTGCTTTCAACAACAGTATCAAAGGCTTTTCCAAACACATCTAACTTATTACGCCATACTGTTTGGGCATTAGCATCAGTCAGACCAATAGGCGTGTCCAGTTGGTCTAAATGGTAATAATAAACCTGCCCAGCTTTAATGAGAGCAACCGGCGTAAAGGTATCGGGTTGATAGATATACCAGGTATATTGACCTAACGTGCATTCACCAATTAACTGGTTATTATCCCAAATAAAATCAGTACGGCCTTGCTCGGTCACTTTTGCGCTGCGTCTACCTAATGCATCATATTCATATTGCGTCAGTTTGCCATTATCATTAATTTGGATTAACTGGTTTAAGCCATTAAAACTGCGCTGTTGTTTATTGCCCGTTCCAATTTGAGAGATTTGATTACCACTGGCATCATAACGATAATCCACTCCTGCCATACTCATTAGTCGGTCATTGTTAACAACCACATCTTGAATGGATTTATCAGGACGATTTTGTTCAGTGGTTAATACCTGAGCGTCATGTTGACGAATATGTTGAGTCGGGTTGCCAAATGCATCCCAATGATACTGTTCTTTGTGATGATGTTTTACAGCAATGGCGTTAGAGGCAATACTGCTTTTACCATTCGCGCTTAATGCTTTTGCTTCACTCTCTCGCGAATGGCTAACCAACTGGCTAATTTTATTGTATTCAAATTGGGTTAAATCGACATTTAAGTCATTCTCATCCTGCACGCCATTGCAATTTAATTGACTTTCAGATGCTTTAAGCTGGTGCTGATTATCATAATGATAGTGTCGATGTTCAAATAGCGGTGAACTTAACAAAGTTGTTGCTTCGCTCTCGCTTTCACTTTCACTTTCACTTTCACTTTCTGCAAACTTAGCGTGTTGCCACTGCTGTTCAATAAGCCTTGAATAAGCATCATATGTGTGGGTTGATTCGAGTTGATTACCTAACCTTGTGTGCTCTAATAAGCCAGCATCTGTATATTGATATTGAGCAATATCGATAGTTTGCTGATTATCGGTTAGTACAACCCCAATATCCGCTAACAGGCCATTACGATTATATTGATAATTTACTTGGCTTCCATCAGGTAAGGTTAAGCCACTTCGATTACCTTTAGCATCGTACTGATAAGATAAGTGCCATGCACCTTGATTGACCTGAGTGACTCTACCCTTAGTGTCATATTTTTGCTCTAGCGTGCGATGCTGATTGTGCGCGCGAGTGATATTGCCAATGACATCATATTGGTAAAAATTTTGAGTGTTTAACGTAGCAGAATGAACATTAGCATCAAGTTTTACATGACTGCTTTGCTGAATAATACGACCTAGTGCATCACGCTTTAATTCAATAAAACGAATGTCACTGTCGTTTACTGCCACTAACTTATCATTGGCATCATATTGGTAAACTTGCTCGCGACCATCAAACCCGATTAATTTTTTTGGCTGTTCTGTCGGGGTGTATTCAATTCGATATTGAGCACCATCACTTCGCTCAATTTTGTTTAAATTACGCTCTTTATCATAGAAGAATTTAAGCCAGCTACCATCTGCAAAAGTTTGTTGACACGGTTGAGCTAATCCATCATAGCTAAGCAGCGTTTCAATATCGCTCTGATTTGCATTATTTAAATCAGATACGTTTTCATCAACAACTGCTTCATCAACCAATAATTTTTGACTAACTTTTCTACCTGCTTGATCAAACTGATATTGGGTGATAATTGCCTGTTCAGGCTTATCTTGAGGGTATGCTTTTTCTTCAATTATTTGCCCATTGGGGTCGCGAATGTACTCAGTAACTAAACCTTGCGGGTTAATTGTTGCATTTACTCGTCCTAAGCGATCATGACTATAGCGAGTTAAAGCATCGCCAATTTGTGTTGCTAATAATTCGCCATCTCTATCCCAATGATATCGATGTATAACACCATCAAGCTCTGTTTTTTGAGTTACTTGTCCAAAATCATTGTATTGAAAATACCGCTGACGACCATCAAAATGACTTTCAGATAAAATGCGCCCTGTTGCATCAAACTGCTTTGTAAACGTTCGGCCAATGGGATCTTGCGTCAGAATACACTGACCTAAACGGTTGTATTCAAATTGTGTGACACCACCATCAGCATGAATAATGGCTTCAATTTGTCCTGAGGTATTGTATATGATTTGGGTTTGATTATTGTTTGCATCAATGGTCGCTATTTTGCGCCCAACACTGTCATATTGATGCCGTGTCACCGCACCATTAGCATTATGATGTTCAATCAGTAAACCTTGAGAATTATGAACGAATGTTTCTTTATTTCCGAGAGAATCAACACAACGACTTCGCATGCCATTTGGATGTGACTCATAAGAAAAATGGTAGTGATAGATCTCATTATCACCCCACTGCTCTATGCATTTAGCGTTTACGTCCTCAGCATCCCATAAAAAGTGGTGGCTAAACCCTGAAGCTCGAGTTCTGGCTTTTAATAAATAGGTTGTTTTGTGATTACTTCGGGTTGAAGCTTCAGCCCCCTGAGTTTGGCTAGGTTTATGATAGCTGTACCGTTCAACTAGGCCATTCATGTCAGTAGCTGCAATTAAGGCTTGGTGGTCATCATATTGATAGCTTGCAAGGAGTTCAGGGTGTTGCTGCTTATTACCTTTCTCGTTAAGTATATAAGAAGCAACTTTTAGTAAGTTACCTTGGGCGTTATAACTAAGGAGAACACCGCGTTTAGGCCCTGTGGTTATTTGATTAAGCTTGCCTTGCTTATCATAGTACAGCTGAAAATATTGGCCCTGGTGATTACTAATCGTTTCTAGTAACCACACATCTTGATTGTCTATTTGACGCTTTTTAAACGCCCAATGACTGTCATCTGGTTTTAATAATACCTGTCGACCATCAGCTT
This sequence comes from Shewanella sp. 10N.286.52.A9, assembly GCF_041468985.1. Lineage (NCBI taxonomy): Bacteria > Pseudomonadati > Pseudomonadota > Gammaproteobacteria > Alteromonadales > Shewanellaceae > Shewanella > Shewanella sp. 10N.286.52.A9. Next base: position 338,572 of record NZ_JBFRJQ010000004.1, read on the forward strand.
GATGAACTAACGACCAACCTGTCGTACTTTGAATACTGGTTTGGCCGCGTTTAACTTCATCAAAAACATGTACTCGTCCTTCTTCATCAGTGAGCTCAAACCAGTATTTACCAGGCTTTTTCGGCCCCACTTTGGGAGGAGCTTGATATTGGCGATTGAGTTGTAAGCTAAAGTTATGTCGCCAACCAAAACCAAGCCCAACATTTCGATCAACTTTACTAGAGCGATATAAACGTCGCCAAGTTAACGGCATTAGGCCATTAATTTCAAAATCAGTTAACGGTAAAATTTCCTCGCCAGATAACATAGACACAGGATCACTGCGGCATTCTTGTTGATCAATTGGTACTTCAGTTGGAGTCGTATTAGCAATGGTGCCAGACTCAGTTGATTGAGCAGTCTGCTTACCTTTACTTGAAACAGGCGCTTTAGATTTACTTGAGCTGTTTCCGAGTGAGGCCGTTTCGGTAGAAGTTTGAATATTTGCTTTAGGCGTTTCAACATAAACACGTAATAGGTTACGTGAAATTGCTTCATTTAATTTGGTGACGATTTGTTTTCGATTTAACGAAGTATTCAAGCCCGCTTGCAATACTAATGCGCGCCCTTGCATTAAGGCATTTCTATCACGTACCAAATGAGGACTTATTTCATTGACCAACTGCTCAATCTCATTAGCTTGGCTAAAGGTTTGTAACTGGAAACCAGAAGGTGTTGATGCACTGCTGGGAACAACAACGATATGCCGATTGAAACCATTAAAATAAAAATTACTGACCGTCATTGGTACTAACGCCTTCTCTATCCATGAGACTAATGTTAAAAACAGCTAAATGCGTTGTCAGCCATACAGGCTGCATTTGATTCTGATTAGCCATTTGCTTCACCGCTGCAACCTAGCCACTCATACCTTAACAGGCCAAGGTAACGTTCCTCAGAAACCTCTAACTGAACGCTTACTCCTGACAAACCTTGTTCTTTATAGCGATTAAATACGTGTAATAAATTATATAATCCCGCTGCGGCGCCAATATTCCCAGTGTAATAATTAGTTTGAGTAATTTGGGTATCTTGATCTATTTTTCCCGCGAGCTGCTCATAGGCATTAAGCCAGCTATCTTGGGTGATTTGATTATCACCGGGGAAATATAATTGTTTTAGTAAACTTGATTCATCTTGCTCTGTAAGCTGAGTAAATAAACGCTTAATTGACTGTGTTAATTGAACCTGGGTAGCAGCGTCTTGAAATACATCAGTCACATGTAGCCCTAGTGGTGTTTTTTCTGCAGTGGAGACTTGAACCTTAGTCATTATCGCGGCCTCAGAAGGCCTAATGCCTTCATCAATATCTGCATTAATCAATTGTCCAGTTCGATAAAGTTCAGGCATATAAAAATACAAACTATCCACTGCGATAAAGACAATCGAGTCAACACGGCTTCCCATCGTCTTAGCCGCCTCAAACGCAATAGGTAAAGATGCACTTCCCATAGGAAAAATGCGCCCATTTGGGTGTTCAAAACAATGAGGAAAAGCTTGATGTAATGCGTTTACCCACTGAGTTAACATTTCAGGTGCTAAATTCGGTAACAACCAAAAAACAGGATTGTGTTGATACGGCGCCCATGCGCTGGCATCAGTTATAGGTAGCTTGCTTAGCAGTTCGATAATGCGTGTTAATTTACATTTCGCACTTAGATCACTGCGCATACCTGAGACTAATTGAGTTCCGTTTGGTAATTGCAGATTGAAATTGAGTCCTTCTGTATAAGGTAAATTAATCAACTGCATTTGATTATCGCATTGACCTACGATTAACTCTGATTCGAGTACATTAATAATCATGAGGCCAACTTTATAGTCATTGACGAAGTTCGCACTTCACCGGTTAATCTAAGCTGATGTAATTTAGCCACCCTTTGATGAACAGGGCTCGATTTAAGCAGTATTTTATCGACTGTTTCTAGGCTAACTTCCACGCCATTGAGTAGCCGAACTCCAGGTGTATCTGGCGCATATAATTGCCAGCGATTAAGTAACTTAGCGCTATAAAATTGCAGAAACTCAGCACGTCTTTGTGTGTTTTCTTCAAACTGTCTTTGGTAAGGAATTGACGAGTCAAGTCCAGGGCCTAAAAGCGTTCTTAAAGCATCAAAAGCAATTAATGTCTTAGCGGGGTGCTGCATTGCTTTTGCTAAAAATGGCACAAATTTACCAAAACCTGAAAAACCCATAAGCTGAATCACTCTGTCACTGAGGTTTTCATCACGACTCATTAAATTGAAAATTTGAGTTAAAACCTGCTCATCAAGAGAGGTTACAAATATTTCAAACAAAGGGCTATGGCAATATTCATTTTCAACAAAACGGCTATATAGCGCTAATGGCTCAGAAATTTCTTCTAACAACATTTCTGCATATAGTGCATTCAGCGGCGTAAGATTTAGTGAGGCAATACCTGCAATACTTTTTAGTCGTTTACCTCGGTAGATACAAAACAAAATATATTGGTTAATTTGTTCAGGCGTTTTACCAACCATCGAGAACTGCAAACCTTCAACACCAAACTGGCAAGCCACTAGTGCTAAACTAGGGATGTATTTATTTAAATCTATTTGATTGTTATTTAATAATAATTCAAATACTTTTGCTTGGTCGTGGGTTCTTTGTTTGAGATGAATTTGCAACAGTAGTTGCAAAACAACCAACTGATTTTCCGTACTGAAATACACATCATTTTCAAACGCTGTCACTATTTCAACGACGCTATTAGCACAGAGAAATGCTTCGCTATTATGTTCTTCGTGAGCTTGCTGCTGGATCATATTGAGTGTGACTAATAAAGATCGGGTGTTATCTTCAACATTTTTAGGGGCACACTGAAACGACGACATTAATATTTGTCGTTGTGCTAAGAGAAGTTCAAAATTCTCAATCAAGTTCATTCAACGCAATCCTTGCTCATACTATCCAATCATTACAGTAGGGTTTCCTACTACAATCTTACCTCCATGGGCAGTACTGTCTCCGAGTCTCGCTGCGGGTTTTCCATTAATCAGTACCGAACTTGAACCTGCGTTGATTGTATCTGGTGGGCCAACACAAATTAACTTGTCACCTTTACGAGCAGCAGGCATAGAACCAATAAGCACGTTTCCTGAGCCCATAATGACAGGTCCGCCTACATGTGGGACAGGGCCTGGGTTAGTTTTTGGGCATACATGCATAGATGTCAGTGTAGCTGCGGGCATTCCCATAAAATCTTCCTTGAATTGTTAGTCTTACATTGGCGCTATCGGCAGGGTATTAATCACTTTCTAACGGTATAACGAGCAAGTCTTGTTGCATTAAGGCTACCGCTATTTCTTTGATTAATTTTATTTGCTCAGCCCTTCCTGATGCATACTCGTCATTCATCAAATAGTTGTAAATATGGCTAATTACATCCTGATGATTACGCCACATATGACGATTAGTTAAGAATTGTTCACCATAGGTTGTACTAGTTACATAGGTCTTATCAGGTATATCCAATAGTGGGTCTTGAGGTTTATCAACGGGTTTGCAAATCAAATACCGATAACCAAATTGGCAAATCAACTCGTGGCCACGACAAAACGCACCCGTTAATCCAACGCCAGGGTAACTTGAAATTTGCATTGTTAATTCAACTTAATTTGCGCTGCTTTCAACGCAATACTGGTACCGTTTACTTTCACATTAGTACCTTTAATTTGAATGTTGGTACCTTCTATTGAAATCGAGCCATCACTGCTCATTTTAATCGAGGCACTACCCGTTTTAATCACGACTTCTTTCCCTGCTTCGATATTAAGCGCTTTGCCCACTTTAAGCGTGTCGTTACTGCCAATATCATCGCTACGGTCTTTACCGACTTTAAGTGTATCGTTATTGACGACTTCAGTAGTTCTATCATTACCAATTTTGCCGCTGTCATTATTAACAATATCTAAAAATCTATCATTGCCTATAGTATCTTTCTGATCGTTCTTAACATTTAATTGATGGTCTTTTTCTGCTTGTAAAAATAGCAGCTCTTTACCTTTTTCATCATCAAAGCGTAATTCATTAAAATTATCTGCGCCGCCCTCTTTAGTGCTATGCGATTTAATCCCTGACTGCGTTTTTTTAGCCGGTAAAGCATAGGGTGGCATTAGATCCGCGTTGTAAACTGCGCCACTGATTATTGGTTGATCAGGATCGCCATTAATAAACTCAACTAAGACTTCTTGACCTACTCTTGGGAAGAAGAAAGCGCCCCATTTATTACCAGCCCAACTTTGGGCAACACGGATCCAGCATGAACTTTTACTATTAAATTCACCATCTCTATCCCAATGAAATTGCACCTTAACTCGGCCAAATTTATCAATATGCTGTTCATCACCAGATTCTCCAGTAACGACTGCAGTTTGCACTCCATTGATAAGCGGTTTATTGATTTGAAGTGTTGGCCGATACGGAGTTGATTTAGGCACACATTCAAAATCATTTTGATAAACACCAATTGAAGCCGATTGACCAGCGCCAGATTGGTTAGGCTGTGTTGCAGATGTCCTTAGGGCTGTAATAAGAAAACTCTTACCTTTATAACTGCTGTTTTCGTGATCCTTAAAACTAAAAAATTTACCTACACTAAAGCTGCGGCAGTCGCCTTGACCACTGCATTTATTCATGTCTTTTTGTAATGCTTCTAATTGATTATTAGCAAATGGTTGAGCACGTTTATTTAACTCTGACTCGCCAAGGTAGTCGTAAACTTCAAGTGTACTTTGATCAGGTAAACTGGCATTGGCATGGCTGCCTGACGGATATAATTTGGGTTGTTCGTAATCATAACCCTTTTGCATAAAGCCGCCACTCACCATACTCATACCGCCTTGCCAGTGAGCAACGTGTGACTCTGCTAAATGACCAGAAAAACAACGTACTTTCTCTTCTGCACAAGGTTTATAAGCTGTAATATCATCGGCAAGTACTAAGGTATGTGCACTCACGCTGTGTTCAAAAAAGAAGAAAATACCTTCTTGCTGTAATAAACGGCATACAAAATCTAAATCAGATTCAAGGTACTGAACACAATATTCGTATTTAGGGTATGTGCGCGTGGTTTTATTTTGGAAGGCAACGTTATGTTGACCAAACAAGTCACTAATAATATCGATTACTGACATGTTTTGAAAAATTCTGCAGTTACTGCGCTTTTTCATCAATGCCATTCTAGGCACGATAACAGCTTGATAATCAATATAATCTTGGGATATATCGGAAGCAGCAGTTCGCATGCCTGCTGATTCTAAGTGACTGACTACACCATGAAAATATCGAGCAGCTCCATCACTTTCTGCGTTGCGTAAAGTGATGCAAACATTTTTGCCCACAAGGCTATCTAAACTAATTTGTGTCCCAACGGTAAACATGGACACATTGATAGAAAATAACTGAGAAATGGCTTCTGTGGCAGTAAGATGCGTTAGGTATAGCGTGTCTTTACCTAATGGGGTGCTGATACTGATTATATTATTTTTTTGAGTCGCCTTTAGCATTCCTTGCCTCAGTCATTAAGAATTAAGATCTTGAGGAAACTGACGTTCCCTCAAGATTAAGATCGCAAATGGATTACATTTGTTGACCTTTAACACCGCTGTAGCCGTAACGTAGCGCTGCAGTAATGTTGTTTTTATCATCAGTAGGCGTTACTGCCATCATCATTTCAGTGTAACTGATAGTGATAGTTTCTACTGGACGATCGCCATGAACTGAAACACTGTAGCTAGAGATCATTGCATCAGTTAATTCGATTTGCATGATTTCTTCAATTTTGTCACCTTGCTTGGTCACATGGAAAATAGCTTTTTTACCTTTACCGATAGTTGCTTCTTTGAAAAGATCAGTAGAAGCATTATCTTGTAATTTAGTGATAGTTACATCACCTAAACGTGTAGAGCTCGCTTCACGGTCTTTTGCAGTACCAGTAAAAGAAGTAATTTCACGGCTAACATTCCAGTCTACTGATAACACAGTAATCATGTCTTTGAATTCTTCAGCAGTAGTTTCGCCTTTAATACCTTCATAATCTAAATACGTGTTCGCTTGCATTATTAATGCTCCTTTTGCGTGATTGTCATCCATTAATGGACAGTTTTATATAAGTTTAATAACAAACTTAATATTTCAATTTATTAAAAATGCACTTACTAACAAATAACACCCAAAAGTATTATTCATTGATAAAAGTAGATATATATTTTTAAAGCCAAAAGATTATAACAAAGGTTTTCTTTAAATCAATCGACCTTACAAAACAAGAGTTAATAATTTACAAAAATAATTAAAAGATATTAATTCAGACACTTATAAGAACCTACCACAATAAAGATTTATATAAACCCTTATCATTTGTTATTATTAACACTGGCTAACTAATACCTAATAATTATATTTTGTAAGTCATCTCTTACTTTAAAAAAATTAAATTTATACTTTATAGGTAAATTCTTCCTTGCTTACATTAACTTTGACATTATTTATTTTTTTATTGGTCGCCATATTCTGTAATATTTGTACTGAGAGTTCAGGTAACATTGAGTTTTGTAAAATATTGTGAACATTTCTGGCTCCAGAACCTGCATCTTGGCACATCGAAACGATCTTACTTACAACGTCATCGGTAAAACTAAATTTCGCCTGATAATGACCCGCAAGGCGATGACCAACTCTCGCTAACTGTAATTTAGTAATTTCACTCAACATGTCTTGAGTTAATGGAATATATGGAACCACATTGGTTCGTCCTAAAAATGCGGGTTTAAAGTAAGTCAGCAAGTCATCTTGTAAAGCCTTTCTTAAACCATTGATTGAAGGCGCCGTTTGCTCATCTTCAAATAAAGACATAGTTGTATCTGTCCCAGCATTAGAAGTCATGATGATAATTGTATTTTTAAAATCAATATCTCGCCCTTCACCATCTTTAATCATGCCTTTATCGAATACTTGATAGAAAATATCCTGTACACCAGGGTGCGCTTTTTCCATTTCATCTAATAAAATAACGCTATAAGGCTTACGACGAACAGCCTCTGTTAGCACGCCACCTTCGCCATAACCCACATAACCAGGAGGTGAACCTAATAGTAAAGAAACTTTATGTTCTTCTTTAAATTCAGACATGTTGATCACAGTCACGTTATCTTCACTACCATAAACATGCTCTGCCAAAGTTAATGCCGTTTCTGTTTTACCTACACCACTTGGGCCCGTCAATAAGAACACCCCTATTGGGCGTTTCTCATCACCTAACTGCGCTCGCGACGTTTGCACTGTCTTAGCAATCAAGTCCAAGGCATGATCCTGACCAATAACTCGTTTAGCCATAATGTCCTTTAGATTGAGCACATTGGTAATTTCATCATCCTGCATTTTACCAGCAGGGATCCCGGTCCAGTCAGAAATCACTTCTGCAACCAGTTGCTCATCAACTTGCCAATGCACCATAGGTTGTTTGTTGCTTGCTAATTGTTGTTTTAGCGTCGTGAGTTCGGCAACTAACTGATCAGAATCTTCCTCTCCCTCTTGGATTTTGGTCACTAATTCTGCAATAGCTTCCACGGTTTTAAGTTCGGTTTCCCATTGCTTCATTAAAGGCTTAAGTGCTTTCTCTAACGTTTTTTGCTCTTTATTTAACTCGCTAATGACTTTCTTATGATCGGTACCCGTTTTCTGCTCACGGGTTAAAATATCAATTTGCGTCTCAAGTTGCTGAATTTGTCTTTGTAATGATTCAACACTGCCTGGTGTTGAAGCCTGACTCATTGCAACGCGCGCACATGCCGTGTCTAACAAACTTACCGCCTTATCGGGTAACTGCCTGCCGGTAATGTAACGATGTGATAAATTAACAGCTGCACAAAGCGCCTGATCTGACACCAAGATCTTATGGTGACTTTCCATAACAGGTAGCAAACCTCGCATCATTGCAATAGCCTGTTCTGGTTCAGGCTCTTCAATTTTAACCACCTGAAAACGTCGAGTTAACGCTGCATCTTTTTCAAAAAACTTCTTATATTCAGCCCATGTTGTAGCAGCAATTGTACGAAGTTCACCACGAGCTAATGCTGGTTTTAAAAGATTTGCAGCATCATTTTGGCCTGCCTGCCCTCCACTACCAATCATGGTATGCGCTTCATCGATAAATAGAATGATGGGTTTAACCGAGTTTTTAACCTCGTTAATCAGTGCTTTTAAGCGATTTTCAAATTCACCTTTAACACCCGCTCCAGCCTGTAGCAGGGCTAAATCCAAAGTATGAATACGGACATTTTGTAACGCTAATGGCACTTCTTTTTGGGCTATTTTTAACGCTAACCCTTCAACTACCGCTGTCTTACCCACACCTGCTTCACCAGTTAAAATAGGGTTATTTTGGCGACGACGGGTTAAAATATCGATCATCTGACGAATTTCGTTATCTCTACCTAGAATAGGATCAATTTTTCCTGCTTCAGCTTGCTGCGTTAAATTTTGGGTAAACTGATCTAAACTCGGCGTTTTACTGGGTGCATTTTCCATTGCCTGAGTCTCTTCAATATCACTACTTGATACTTTATGCTCAGTAGATTGTCTCTCAAGTTGTGGCCATGCGTGCTTTAATTGCGCTGAATCGATTTTGAACAGCTGTTTCGCTGAACGAGAAACTAACGAGTTTAACGAGTCATCGGTCAATAATGTGAAAATCAAATAAGCGGTTCTGATTTCATTATCATTAAATTCAATACTGGTATTTAACCAAGTTTGTCTCAGTAGACTAACAATATGCGGCGATAAACTTGGCGCTGCGCTATTACCTGTTTTAAATTTCTCAAGGCCTTGCCTTACTTCATGAATTAATTGGTCTTTTTGGATTGAAAAACTGGCCATAATGATATCTAAATCACCTGACTCAGCCTCTAACAGCGCAAGTAACCAATGTTCAATTTCTACCGTAAATTGACTTCGGCTGTGACACACACTGGCCGCAGACTCTAAAGACTGGCGACACGTTGGATTAAGTTTCCCTACTAACTTACTTAAAGTCATCGCTGACATATTGATAATCCTTTATTAATTAAATCATTAAGCGTTTTGTTTGTTGCCCATGTTCGGTTCGGCTTAATAAACCACAACCTAACCCTAACGGCACGGCCGCTTTTGAAAGCTGAGCTTTTGGAGCATCTTGTTGTTTTACATCGAGATAAATTTTAAATTTCGCCGTTTGGCCTAAATAGCTTGATACGAGATCTTTTAACGGCTGATAACACTTCTCACCAGGCATGAATGCACTAACGGTTTGACCGTCTTTAGGTGTGAGTTGAATACTAATACTGGAATTAATATCCCAAACTCGACTGCCAATACTCGCATCTACACCTAAACGCGCGTACTGACCTTCTGGCATTGCTCTGGAAGATAACTTGGTTTGTTCATTGGCTGAAAGCTGCTGCCAACGACCTTGAAATGACGCTATCTCAACTTCACAACCAGTAAAGTCTTTCAGCATGATTCTAAGTGATTCAGCACTCGGCGTTTTTCTATTCAAAAAACCACCGTAGTAACAGTTCAACGACTTTTTACCGCTAAGCAGACTCAGCACATGCGTAAAACTGTCTTTTTGATTATTGAAAGCTGACACACTATCTGGCGAACTATCTTGAAGCGGTTGATAGTTAACAGAGAATCGATACTTTTCCCATGCTCGATAAAATAACGAGATGATGCGGTGATTAAATAAATCATAAAAATCCCGCATACCTGTGTCTTTTAAGCGCAATCGTTCAAGTAATAGCTCTGTATAATGTTGAGGTAGCACACCACTTGGGCCAGTTAACCCCATAAAGGAGACATGCATTTCTGCAGCAATTTTTTTAGCAGCACTTGCTTGGGTTAAATTCACTTTACTGATTGCTTGCCCAGGAAAACCCAAATGTTGATCAGACTTAAACCGCAATAACTCTTCTGATGGAATGGCATCATGGCCCACTTTGTGACCTTGCTCTTTTCCTTGAAGTAATTGTTGCTGAAATTGATATACAGCCTGATAAAAGTCATGTTCTGTCGGTGAATCAGCAATCGCTTGTAACTGTTTTGCAGGTGCACTCATGTTCGCCGACTGATTGATTAACTCATCAAAGTTTACTTCTGCGCTCATTGTCATAGTAATGGCCTATTTCCAGAACGAGCTGGCCACGTATGCGTGATGGCATCTTGATCTTTAAACCTCATGCTTAAACGCGTAAAACTATTTACAACAGAAAACTGGGCAAAGAAATGGTCTAAAATGCTGCAAAAAAAGAACACTCCACTACCTGAGTAATGATCTTTGATGAACGTAATTTCAATATGGCTACCACTGCAAAAACTGATTCGTCCATTTTGATTGACCCTAGCAGTATCGGGGGACACTGATACTTGATAGATGTTTTCAATCAAGTTTTTATTCTCTGGTGAGCATTTGAAGTCATACAGTTTTAACGTTTCTTTTAAATGCGTCAGCGCATCAGGGCCACTAAAACTGTCTATAGATAAATGGCTGACCAATTGCCAACGAGAAGCATCGCTTAATGCAGCTCTCACTGGCATAGTTGGTGCTAAAAGGCATTTTACGTGTTTAATAATATCAGCACGTTCTGGCACAAACATTTTAGGTTCATCGGTGCCAAATGGCAGGTGAGCGGGTAGATTTCTGTTACTGCATAAAGCATTAATACTCAGTATCCAAGCGCCATAATCTTCTTCGGCTTTAAAGCCCTTAAAATTATGATCCACCAGCGATAAATAGGATTCAGTCCCCTGCTCTGCATACCCTCCAGACCAACTCGATGACTCTCGCCTTAAGTGCCAAAATAAGTTGTCATGGCCTAAATACTGTGGGTGGGATTCACCGTAAAACGGTGTAACCTCAACTTGATTATCTTTAGGATCATAGGCAATGACTTGTTTAACACCGATTATCTCTGCAACTTCTGCATCAGCATAACGCGCTGCCAGTTTATATTCATATTGAGATGCATCGATACTGACAGGCTCAAGTTTTTGCTCAAATAAATTTATGACTGGAGTACACCCGAGTAAAAAGTGATTCGCTGTAACTTGTTTTTCAAGGTCTTGCGAGCCTTCTTTTAAATAGATATAAAGCGAAAACTTATCGTTGATCCCTTGCCACTTTCCTTCAATGTCATCAATATCAAAAAACAAAAACTTTTCAGGAAAAATGAAGTTTTCAAGTAACATACGGTATCCAGCACTACTGCGTTGGCTGTATGGTATGACTTGCTGATCATCCTCAAAACCCACCGACTTTAAGTGCCGCTGAGTTAAGAAATGACACACGGATTGGTCGTCATTCACTAAGGCAAAGCCTAAGCTATGCTGAAACAGTAATTGGTATAACTGGAAAGTTTGATGGTCCTGACCATTCAAGAAAAATCTCAGTCTGTTAACACCTAAACTCGGCATGCTAATTTCTTCAAACTCACATGCTATATCCAGTTTGATAATGGCTTTAGCCCGTTCTGGCCATTGAGGTTCTGGCGCATTGAATGGAGCATTTTGAAATTGCACTTTTTGCACTTCAATTGGCCACAGTTTCATGTCGTAACATGTTTGAAAATGACATGGCTTCATACCATCAACTTGAGTATCAACCTTAGTATTTTTAGGTAGCTGTACTCCTGTTGTCGACAAGTTTTCTGTGGTGACTTTTATCACTGACATTGAAGGAATTGGTGCTTGATAATCAGGATACAGTTGACCTAATAACGCTTCTGTCAATTCAGGGAAACTGTCATCTAACTTCTGCCTTACTTGCGCTGTTAGTAGCGAAAAAGCTTCGATAAGTCGCGACACATGTGGATCTTCGACATGTTCATCACTTAACCTTAATCGACCAGCGACCTTAGGGTATTGCTCTGCAAACTCCGAGCCCATATGCCTAATAAATGCTAACTCTCGGTTGTAATATTCTAATAATTCTTGGTTCACAACGCCCCCTCATTCACAATCATCGCCAGATGAACTGGTTCAACTTCTGAGTCAAATGTAATAAATTCAGGTTCAGGATCCGCATATAAAAGTGCATTAATCTTTAACCTTAATACCCGATCTAATGGTTGCTCGTTATCTACCGCTTCAACCATGACTTCAAGAAATCGAGGCTCAAACCGTTTAATCGTGTCAGCAACCTGTTTACACAGAAGTTGGCGCCCATCGAGGCTTGCAACAGGCATAGAAGAAAAATCACGTAAGCCATAGTTCATTAAAGAATGATCCAGTTCGCTTAAATGTTCTGGCCAAGTTTGCCACTGTAACTTTGCATTAAGCAGATTTTCTAAATCACGACGAACATTGGTTCTTAACTGACGTAAATTAAGGCCTCTATGGCTATCTTTGACATCTTGCTCGTCTGGCGCATCATCGATTAAACGATCAAGTACTGATGCCATAATAGGTTGCTGGTTTTGGCTCAAAATGACTTCCTACTGTAAAACGGGAGTGTGGATTTTAGTCACTTGATTCAAAGGCAGTGCATTGTCATCTGCAAACCACATTTTTAATCCTTTACCTGTCATAACGTCTGTGGCGACTTCTTGCCAATCCGTTTCACGACCTAATTTTTGCGCATCTGTTTCGCTATTACCGTAAACAAGTGGGATATGTGCTTCGCCACTTGGGCCGTTTTTAATCGCTAGATCAACACGTCTCCAGACGGTTTCAACCAATGATGAAACTGGTTGAAAATTGATATATTCAATTTCTGAAAGTTGCGCTAAATAGTAATAGCCATCAGTTCCGAAGATTTCTATAAAGCCACCTAAGGTGTCATCCAAATCTCTTATCTCTTCATTAATTTGATCGTCTAATAACAAACTCACTTGAGGGCGTTGAGCTTCTAATCCTTGACTACACTGAGCCACTTCATTGGCAGTATCATTGCCTTTTTGGGCATCAGTTAACGCTAAACGTAACTTCATTAGCGCTTCAACGTGATCATCAGAGTCAGCGAACAGTTTAGGTACTGAGTTGCCTTGCATATAATCCTGTCTACTTTGCTCTGCACGAATTAATTGACGCAAGTTTGAAGCACCGATTAAGAAATCAGGATGTTTTTGCACAAGAAGATTAAGCTGCTTGTCAGCACGCTCAAGTTCACCGTTAATGCAAAGCAGTTCAATGAATGCACTTTTTAAATCAACATTCATTGGGTCTTCTCTTAACTGAGCTTCTACATATTTAATTGACTCTTGTAGCTGACCACTTTGCAGCATCTGTTGTATTTTTTTCATGTGATACCTATTAATTAATTCCTTGAGGTCAGCTCAGTCACTAACTTAATGCTAGAAACCATCTGATCTAATTGAAAATGGGGTTGTAATTGAATAATTGAGTAAAAATGCCCTGGTTTTCCGCGCATTTCCTTTACTTGTACTTGGGCATTTCTTAAGGGATATTTGCTTCGAACATCGTCAGAAGACACATCGGATGCAGTCGTGTAATTATGAAGCCATAGTTGTATATCTCGCTCACAAGCCTCTGCAGAGCTCAGTGAACCGATTTTTTCTCGACCTATCACTTTGATGTAATGTGCAAACCGAGATACGCAAAGCGTATATTGCAGCATGGTTGATAGTTTGGCATTGATGGTGTCTTCCAAACGTTCGTACTTTATGGGTTTCTGGGCTGATGCATTGCTGTAAAACACTAAATGTTCGCAGCCTGAAACGGGAGACAATGGAATAAAACCTTGGTCAGAAAATGACTTTTCAGCTCTATCACTGACAAGTAAATCCACTGACGGTTTCTTACGCTTGCGGTATAAGTCAGTTTCATACTGGCTAACAGCTAAGTCACACACTAGCCCTTTTTTACGACTACCAGGCTCTAAGCCTCGAATATGGCCAAACCAACCTGAATCACTAAATGAGCGGATTAATACGCCACCAAAGGCGTAAGCAGCATTTCCCCATAAGTGATCAGTCTTTGGGTGCTTTATTGATTCTTTAAACTTGAACCCTTCACTGCGCGTCCCGTCAATTAAATATGGCGATCGCATCAGTATGTGCGGCATGGTGAGTCCAATAAACCTCGAATCATCCATTTCACGAAGTGAGTTCCACTTTACGTATTCAGTTTGCTCGAATATTTTTTCAATATTCATGTGAGCCGACAAATCTGAGAAGTCATCAACACCAAATAATGTTGGGCATGCCGATGTAATGAAAGGAGCAAAAGCTGCTGCAGCGGTGCGTGATATGTCTTTTAATACATCTATATCATTAGTCGCAACACCTGGCCTAGATTTATGGCTAAGCTGATAATCACCAATAAGCGTGCCAAAGGGTTCGCCACCAGACATGTCATATTCATTGTTATAAATGAGTTTGAAAAATTCGCTTTGGTCAAATTCAATAGCCCGATTGATATCTTTAGATAACGTCTGCCAACAACAATCGAGAATTTTTACTTTAACTTTCTGATCTTTATCATGTAACTCTTGCTGCTCTACAAGATAAAACACGCCACGCCAACTCGCCTCTAATGACTGAAAAGCTTTGTTGTGGATAATGCTATTGATTTGTTGCTCGAGCTGCTTATCGATAAGATCTACCGCTTTTAATAAAAGAGGTAGCACTGAGTGCTTGTCAAACTGAGTTAAAGAATGACGCGAGTTTTCAAGCCACAATAATAACGATCGGGTTGAGTCTGATTCACGAAGGAATCGTTCAACAAGATGTTTATTTTTCAGCTTTTGTGGTGTTGATGACACAGGCTGTTTAAAGCCTGCGTCATCATTGAAAATTTCACTTGTAACAAATGAAATGGTTTCTTGCGTCATCGTTTGTTTCTATCCTTGAAAACAAATGAGGGTCACTGTCAGTGATTATCCTACTTTAGGAATTTTCGCCACTAGACGTAGTGATGCAGTTAACTCTTCCATTTGCAACCAAGGACGTAACCAAGCTACAGCATTATAAGAGCCCGGTTGACCAGGGATTTCCTTCACTTCCACTTTTGCGTCAGCTAATGGATATTTGGCACGAATATCTTGTCCGCCACCTTCTGATGCATTGACAAAAGAAAGGATCCAACGGTTTAACCATGCTTCAACATCATCGGCTTCCATAAAGCTACCAATCTTGTCACGAGCCATCACTTTTAAGTAATGTGCAAAGCGAGACGTTGCCATTAAATAGGGTAGTCGAGATGAAATTGCAGCATTAGCCGTTGCATCGTGACTAGAAAAGATTTGTGGTTTTTGACAGGTTTGTGCACCAAAAAATACGGCATAATCAGTATGCTTGTAATGACATAATGGTAAGAAACCAAGTTTACTTAACTCTGCTTCTCGACGGTCTGTAATACCGATTTCAGTTGGGCACATTAAGTCTGGGTCACCATCATCACTGGTAAAGACATGAGCAGGTAGGCCTTCAACTTTACCCCCACCTTCTGCTCCACGAATCGCAGTACAGAAACCATACTGGCTAAATGCTTGACCCATATTGGTTGCCATAACATATGCTGCGTTCATCCAGCAATAATCATCATGAGCTGCAACTTTAGAACGGCCACTTGCCGCATCCATTTCAAACTCTTCGTAGCAGAACTCTTCTACTGGTTTAGTTGCACTACCGTAAGGTAAACGCGCAAGTACTCGTGGCATAGTCAAGGTCACAAAGCGTGAATCATCACTGTCACGGAATGAACGCCACTGTGTGTACTCTAATGATTCGAATACTTTTTCAAGATCACGTGGTTTACTTAATTCTGTCCAGTCATCAAATCCAAATAACGATGAACCAGAAGCAGAAATAAATGGGCAGAAGCCAGCAGCAGCCACATTAGACATTAAAGATAAGGTTTCAATATCTGATGGATGATTAGTAAATTCATAATCGCCGACTAAACAACCATAAGGTTCGCCACCTGGTGTTCCGAACTCAGACTCATATATTTTCTTGAACATTTGGCTTTGATCAAACTCAACAGCCTTACTTAAATCCTTATGAAGCTCTTTTTTAGATAAGCTCATTACACGGATTTTTAATGTCGCGTTGGTTTCAGAGTTCTTGACTGTGTGATGAAGACCACGCCAGCTTCCTTCTAATTTTTGCAGCTCATCATTATGCATAATCGCTGCAAGCTGTTTGGAAATAACTTCATCCAAACTATCAATCGCTTTGTTAAACGTCACAGTTAAGTTTTTATCCCACTGAACTGTCCCTTTCAACGCTTCTTCAGTCAAAGAGCGAATAAGCTCTTCAGCACGTGTTGAATCAGTTTGTTTCGTAGCATCTATCGCTTGGTCAAGAATCGACACACTCAGTGTTTCTTCGTTTACAGGCTCTAATGTAGCGGCATCCGTGCTCATCATTCAGCTCCTTTAAGATTTAGTTCACCGGCTAGTTTGTCTAAGCTAGTGGTATTGTTTAATACGTCTTCTAAAATATTCTCAAGATTCTCTGAGCGGTCTACTTTAGTCATCAGATCACGCAATTTGTTACGTGTTTCCATTAACTTTTTCAAAGGCTCAACTTGATTGACGATCGCTGCAGGTTCAAAGTCTTCCATGCTCTTGAACTCTAAATCGACATTCATTTCAGAATCATCATCAGCTAACGTATTTTTCACAGAGATATTTAACTTTGGGCTCATGCGCTTTAGCACGTCATTAAAGTTATCACGGTCGATTTGTACAAAACGACGGTCTTTTAATGGTTTTAAATCTTCAGTGTTATGGCCAGTAAAGTCACCTGTAATACCAATCACAAAAGGCAGCTCTTTTTTTACAACTGTACCTTCTGTTTCTACATCATAGGTAATATGGACGCGGGGTTTTCTCACTCGCTTTAATCTATCATGTACACTCATTTGAACTCCTTTCAATAAAATTGTGAGTAATCGATTACAGATTATTCTTCAGTTTTTATTCCAGATAATTTAAAGAAGCCATTCCTCGCTTCTCCATCTTGGATTAATTCTTGTAACAACTCAGGTAAACTCAGATCACTCCACCTAATGACTTGCTCTATGGCATAGGACATCGGTGAATGTGGCTCAGTATTCTTAAAAAATTCTGCGATTTTCTCCAAATTCTCAATAGCTTGAGCGCGAGAATTTAGCTGTTGCTCAATGCCAGTCGAGCCGCTTTGTGCCGTTACTTCGTCATCAGTTTCTGCTTCAACTTCCGTAGATATTGAAGACGTTTGACTCTTAGCTAAAATAGGTTCGGTTATCGTATGAATTTGAAGCGCACAGGCTTCTAATGCTTTTCGAATATAGCTCGTCGGTTGTGGTAAACCTCCCATCGCAGTATCCATGACTTCCGACAACCTTGAGAATGCAGCGATTGCAGCATTGACATCAGCATCAAGTTCAATAAAAAAGCTATCTGATGTTTCCTTAATACTTAACTCAACTTCTTCAAGTGATATAGCACCCGCATCGAAACGCTTTTCTTGTTTGTCGCTATCTAGCCTATCGACCTCTAATGCTTGCTCATATTGCCAAGTTGAGTAGGCAAACGCCCCTTCTGTGATTGGAATGGTTTTGATTGGCTGAATTAATGAACCTTCGCTTTCAACACCGTTTAAACCAATTAATGGCGCAATTCGTTCTTCAAGATCGTCTGGGTCAGGTATTGGATATAAGTTTTCCCAATAGCGCTCAATTAATTCAGCGGCCAAGGTAAAACCAAAACTTAATCCCTTAAAGCCATGTAAACGGCATGCAGCTTCAATAAACCAAGCGATGTACTCGAGATCTTTGGCTTTATCTCTAGTGATATCTGGCACTTGCTCAAAGATTGGACGCCACTCAATAGCGACAGAAAGTACATCTTCTTCGTCTATTAACGCTTTTCGTTCATTCGCCCGTGCTGTGCTTCTTACATCTTTAAGTAAGTAATAGGTAGATGTTGGACTGATATCAGAACGCGGATCTTCACCCGTTACAGCTTCATCTGTAATAGGTTCAATTAATTCTTCAATCGATAGATTATTTAATTGGCTCAACTTTATTCAATCCTTGAATATATTATTATCAATATTCGATAACAAAATGTGCTTCTACACAAAACTAATAAAACACTAATACTTAATAGTGTATATTTAAAATTAATACTAAAATTAATACTTTTTGATGTTATATATCAGATCACATATTAGTTAATACTTTAT